>JAPLDB010000016.1:0-6786 GCA_026391975.1 Bacteroidota bacterium
CTATAAAACTCTTTTCTCTCACATTTGAAAAAAAATAATAAATAAAAAACTGTTTTTCAATAAAGAAAAATCATCCATGAACTTCAATCTAAAAATTGCTTTGCTCTTCGTTTGCAGCGCCCTTCTATCAACTGAATCAAACGCACAGGTTTCAACTTATTCGTTCACATCTTCAGCAGGAACATACAACCCTATAGCGGGAACAGTTTTGTTTGGAGGTAGTTGGGACGATGGTGCTTCAACCCTGCTTACAATTCCTTTTCCCTTTCTTTACGACAACGTATTCTATACAACTGCATCAGTAGGTGCCAATGGATACCTCTCAATCGGAGCTGTTGCTCCCGGATATAGTGCCTGTGGTCTTGCAGGGGGCCTTGTTAATTCAATTGCAGCATACGGAACAGAATTGATCGGATCCGGCACCTCCACAATTGAATATACTACAAGAGGTGTTACTCCTAACCGGCAGTTCGTTGTTCAATGGACTGACTGTGACCATTGGAATAACGGCAGTCAAAACCACTGGACTTTTCAAATCATCCTCAATGAAACCAGTAATAATGTTCAGGTAGTCTGGGGCCCGTCAACCGATGCAACCATCATGGGCCCTAATCAATGCATTGATGTTGTAGATGAATCAGGTGACGTAGGATTGATAGGTGCAACAGCTGTTGATTTCAACGTAAGGAACGTTACCAATGGAGTAAATACATGGGCCACATCTGTAGCAGGTACATCCTTAACAGATGTTTGCAATATGTCACCCACAAATATTCCGGCGAATGGTTTAACTTATACATGGATTCCTGTTCCTCCTACTCCAATGGTATTCGTTTCAAGTACGACCACATTTGTAAACAGCCAGCAGGGAGTTGGAAGAAATTCAACGACACAATTGCTTAAAGTAGAAGTCGAAACAAGCGGTATCCTCTCTCCATTTAGTGTTAGTTCATTATTGTTGTCTACAGCTGGAAGCACTGATGCCGCTGCAGATATTCTGAATGCAAAAGTTTACTATACAGGATTAAGTAATGTTTTTTCAAATGCTATACAATTTGGAACAACTGTTAACAATCCGAATGGTGCATACACCGTTAATGGTAACGCGACATTATCCTCCGGGACAAATTATTTCTGGATTGCTTATACTATCACAGCCAATGCTACATTAAACGATTCACTGCGCGGTTGCTGCAATCAGATAACAGGAACAGGAGCAATGGGAATACAAACACCATCTATAACTTGTCCAAATGACTACCAGACCATCACCGCTCTCGGATTCTGGACACCGATTGCCACGCTTGCTCCTGACCAAAATGCCGGGGTTATGCTATTACTCAGTGACGGAACTGTAATGGCAAAGACTGACAACGGAGGGGCAGATGGCATCGGGACAATCTGGGATAAGCTTACACCTGACATCCATGGAAGCTATGTGAACGGCACTTGGTCTCAGTTGGCACCCATGTTTGACTCACGGTTATACTTTTCATCACAAGTACTGCAGGATGGACGTGTGTATGTTGCGGGAGGAGAATATGGATCAGGAGGTTCACTTGGAGAAGTTTATGACCCTATACTAAATACCTGGACAATGACTCCTGCACAGGGACAAAGGATCAGTGATGCCAATTCAGAAATACTACCTGACGGAAAACTGCTACAGGCATTGGTAAACCAGGCAGGACCTGTGATCTGCGATATTTATGATCCCGGAAATAACACTTATGTTTCAGGACCTTCATGTCTTGGAAGTCACAATGAATCAACCTGGGTAAAACTTCCTGACCAAAGTATCCTCATGGTAAACATGCCTGATACTACTTCTGAACGTTACATACCGTCGCTAAACCAATGGATTCCTGATGGAAATGTTCCTGTGAGGCTTTACGATGCTTTCGGTTCTGAAACCGGAGCAGGTCTATTACTTCCTGATGGTCGTGCGTTCTTCATTGGAGCCACAGGTCATACTGCATATTATACTCCTACAGGGAATAATTCTCCAGGTACATGGGCAGCAGGCCCTGATATCCCCGGAAATAACGGGCAGGTAGATGCACCTGCTGCTTTGATGGTAGACGGAAAAATTTTACTTAGTGCAGCACCTGCGCCTACCAGTTCTGCCACCCTTTTTATTCCTCCAACTGTATTTTACGAATTCAATTACCTCACCAATTCGTACACACAAATATCTGCTCCGGATGGAACTCCGTCAGTACCCATCGCCTGCTATCAGACAAACATGCTTTTATTACCGGATGGAAATGTGTTGTATTCCAATCAGCAGGATACCTCTATCGGAAGACAGTATTACATTTATACTCCGGCCGGTGCACCGCTTGCTGCAGCAAAGCCAACGATTAATACTGTAGATCAAACCGGCTGCGCAACATTTTCCATAACGGGAACACTCTTTAATGGAATCAATGAAGGAACCTGCTACGGCGACGACTGGCAAATGGCGACCAATTACCCACTCATCAGGTTAAGGTCAGGTGGAAACGTTTATTATGCACGCAGCTATAACTGGAACCGCACAGATGTAATGACCGGAAGCCTTGCTGATACCGCTGATTTCACTTTACCTGTTTCCTTGCCCGGGGGAGATTATTGGCTTGAAGTTGTTGTGAATGGTGTAGCATCAGATTCATTTCTATTTCACCCTCCGTCTCAAACAGTCACATTCATAGGCTTGCCTGACAGTATTTGTTCTGTCAGCAGTCCGGTTACTCTTTCAGGAAATCCTTCCGGCGGAACATTTACCGGTTCAGGCATTGTTGGAAATATTTTTAATCCATCACTGGCTGCGCTGGGTAACAACACAATTACATACACCTTCGTTGATTCCCTGGGCTGCTCTTGGCCGATTAGTCATATCGTAAACGTAAGTATCTGCACAGGAATTGAAGAAATTTCCCGGGCTAACCAATTCATTTCGGCTTATCCAAATCCTGCAGGCAATTCAACAACTATATTATATTATTCTGGTGACAGGGAAAATTTCTCGATTACTTTAATTGATTTAGTCGGAAGAACAATTTTAGAAAATGAGGGGATCTCAATGAAAGGAAATAATACTCAGTTGATTTCTCTTGATAAGCTTTCAAAGGGAATTTATACGCTCCGGCTCAGCATAGGTGAAAGAGTACTCAAAACAAAACTGATTGTTGAATAACAGATACCGGTAGCTTACCGCTTACAAAAGTTCTTCTTCACATGGGGCAGATTCTTATATGCCTATTAAAGGTGAGAAGAAATTAATTCCATACTTTTTGTCCACAGTTTTTCTGAGACTACTGAATCGAAATTATTCTTCTCCTTTATTGTGGGATGTCCCGGCTTTTTAAGAAAATAGCCTGAATAGCTGACTTCATCATCACTCGCCAGGTAAACAAAATTTGTAGCAGCTTTTTCCGGTGAGGTGCCGAATAGCTTCAGTCCGATTTTGAAAAATAAATTGGAATTGCGCACAATGCCTGTATTTGCCACTCCGACATTGGCGATGTTCATAACAACGTTATTATCTGGATTTCTCTTTGCAAATTCCTGAACAAATAAATGGTTGGCAAACATTTCCTGCGCCATGGCACGGATCATTGTAAAATTATTTTTCAGCGATATATCATCAAAGAAAATTTTTGCGCCTTTAATTACCGGTGCGCCAACCATTACAATCCTGGCTTTTCCGGAAATCAGTTCAGGCATCAGCATCTGTGTGACAGCGAAACGACTCAGGTATTGAATGGCAAAGCCAGCTTCCAGTCCATCGGCAGTAAATACCTGATTAGGAAGAATGACACCGGTAGAAAGAACGAGGGCATCAATACTATTTGTTTTTTCCTTAATCGCATCTGACAATTTCCGCATCCCGGCTATTACAGATATATCTGTTGAAATTCCCTCCACATTGCTGCTTCCTGATTTCAATTTTATTTCCTCTACAGCCTGAATCGTTTTCTCAGCATCCCTTCCATGGATGATGACACGATATTGTTTTTTTGCCAGTGCTATGGCTGTTGCTTTCCCGATGCCGCTGTTACCCCCTGTTATTACCGCTGTTTTCATATCCTTCAGTTTGTTTCTATATTAGGTAACCATATTTAACCCTGCGTACCAGTTGTTTATTTGTGAACTTATTCAGAATGCACCGGATAAGGCGCAATGAAATAAGTTACCTTTGCGGCCACCCAATTCTTACAGAAGAACACCTAAACACCAGCATTGTTTTCGGACCAATAGCATGTCAGAGAATTACCTTGAAAATTTGAATGAAGCACAGCGGGCAGCTGTTGTGCATTCGGACGGGCCTGTAATGATCATTGCAGGTGCCGGTTCAGGCAAAACGCGTGTTCTCACTTACCGAATCGCACACTTGCTTCAAAAAGGGGTAGATGCATTTAACATCCTTGCGCTCACCTTTACAAATAAGGCCAGCAAGGAGATGCGTGAGCGTATTGAAAAGATCATGGGGAATGAAGCTAAAAATCTCTGGATGGGAACCTTCCATGCTGTTTTCGCAAAAATACTCCGCATTGAAGCAGAGAAACTCGGCTATCCGCAGAACTTCACCATTTATGATACAGATGATGCGAAAAGTCTAATGCGGGATATTGTAAGGGAAAATGGCCTGGATGATAAAATGTATAAACCTGACGTGATTCTTAAAAGGATATCGGCTGCAAAAAATAATTTGTATTCATGGAAAGATTATCAGGACAATATCAATTTTGTCAATGACGATATTACCAGCGGAAGACCGAAGATGGGTCAGTTGTTCGAGCTCTATTCAAAACGCTGCTTCAAAGCATCCGGGATGGATTTCGATGACCTACTTTATAACATGTGGGTGCTGATCAATAAGTCGCCTGAAGCCCTTCACAAATACCAGCACAAGTTCAAGTATGTACTTGTAGATGAGTTTCAGGATACCAACTACGCACAGTACATGGTGCTGAAAAAGCTGGCAGCAGCATTTGAAAATATCTGTGTTGTTGGTGATGACGCACAAAGTATTTATGCTTTCCGTGGTGCCAACATCAACAACATATTGTCATTTGAAAAAGATTACCCGGATCTGCAGGTATTTAAGCTTGAACAAAATTACCGCAGTACTAAAAACATTGTTCATACGGCCAACCACCTGATTGCAAACAACAAAAAACAACTCAAGAAAGACGTCTGGACACACAATGATGAAGGCGAAAAGATCAAGCTGGTTCGTGCATTGAGTGACAACGAAGAAGGTGTGATGGTTGCAAACTCGATCTTTGAAAACAAGGTCAACAAGCAATGGCACAACAAGGCATTTGCGATCCTTTACCGCACCAATGCGCAAAGTCGTTCATTTGAAGAAGCGCTGCGCAAGATGAACATCGCATACCGAATTTACGGTGGCTTGTCATTCTATAAACGCAAGGAGATCAAAGACCTTATCGCATATTTCCGACTGGTCATCAATCACAATGATGAAGAAGCATTGAAGCGGATCATCAATGTGCCTGCGCGCGGAATTGGTAAAACAACACTGGAAAAAATTACCATTACTGCCTCTGAGAAAGACAAAAGCCTGTGGGAAATTATTTCGAATGCAAAACTCAATGAAGCGGAACTCAACAACGGAACACTGACCAAGACAGGCGAGTTTGTGACGATGGTCAAAAGCTTTTCGGTAAAACTGAAGAGCGACAATGCCTACGATCTTGCAAGCCATATTGCAGCATCAACAGGTTTGCTCAAAGACCTCTACTCCGATAAAACACCGGAAGGGCTCAGCAAGTATGAAAACGTTCAGGAACTTCTGAACGGTATCAAGGAATTTGTTGAGACCGGAAGGTCTATTACACCATTGGGTGATGAAAGCACCTATTCCGATACAGGCGAAGTGCGGACGCTGGAAATGTACATGCAGGATATTTCCCTGCTCACCGATGCAGACGATGAAAATAAAGATACCGATACTGTTTCACTAATGACCATCCACGCCGCCAAGGGCCTGGAATTTCCGGCGGTGTATGTGGTAGGACTGGAAGAAAATCTCTTTCCGTCCCAGCTATCTGTCAATTCAAGGGAAGACCTGGAAGAAGAACGCCGGTTATTTTATGTAGCTATCACCCGGGCAGAGAAAATGCTCACGCTGAGTTATGCCAATTCCCGTTTCCGGTGGGGAAATCTGGTCAACAATGAGCCGAGCCGTTTTATTGAGGAACTCGATATGAAGCACATTGAAGAAACCGGTGTCAGAAAACCTAAATTTGATTTTGTTTTTAATGGTGGTGAGGAACGGTGGACTTCAGATGCCACACCTAAAACAGGCGGCATCTTTTCGAAACAGCCCTCCAACCTTAAAAAAGTTGTTTCTCAGGAGGTGAAAAATTTTACAGGAGATGATACGTCAGACATTCAGGTGGGAATGGATGTTGAGCACCAGCGTTTTGGAATAGGAAAAGTGCTGATGCTGGAAGGTAACGGGGCTGACAGAAAAGCACTTATTTTCTTCCAGGGTATTGGACAAAAACAGCTTTTACTCAAATTTGCCAAGCTCAAAATCCTGAGTTAGCAGAGTAAAAGAAACTTCTTACCTTGCGCATCCTAATGCGTTATACGTCACTAGTTTTCCTTTAATCGGAGCTGAAATCGTAGAAAGAGATATTTAACATACGCATTTCCCGAATAAAAAAAATAACCTGCCTACCGTCAGGCATGAGATTAACAGATAACATTTTAATGGAATACAATTCAACCCGCAACCGGCTCGTAATTCCTGAATACGGAAGAAACATTCAG
>JAPLDB010000016.1:6850-23046 GCA_026391975.1 Bacteroidota bacterium
GATCGAAAACCGTGAAGAGCGCAACAGTGCTGCAAAGGCCATTGTTGCAGTCATGGGCTACCTCAATCCTCAATTACAAAATATCACAGACTTCAAACACAAACTGTGGGATCACCTTTTTGTGATCTCCGATTTTAAACTGGATGTTGATTCTCCGTATCCGATCCCCAATAAGGATACATTCAAAAGTAAACCGCAACGTGTTCCATACCCGAACAACAAGATCAAATACAAATATTACGGGGTTAATATGGAAACGATGATCGCAAAGATCGCTGCACTTGAAGACGGCGCGCGAAAAGAACAGATCACGCAAAACATCGCCAACTTTATGAAGATGTCATACCTCACCTGGAACAAGGATACGGTTGACGATACTACGATCCTGGGACATCTCGAGCAACTGTCCGGTGCAAAGCTAAAACTCTCTGAAACTGCAAAGCTGAATCATACAAATGAGTTGCTTGTTCTCAGCAAAGAAAAGGAACGTGAGCGCGAACGGGAACGAAAAATTAACCGGGGCGGCGGAAGAAATAACAAGAACAATAATAATAACAGGAGAAGGAAGAAGTAGTTAAGTAGTTAAGTAGTTAAGTAGTTAAGTAGTTTAATAGTTTAGTAGTTTAATTGTTTATTGGTTCATTGGGTGAATTTCGTTTACAAGTAAACCATTCAACTAATCAACTAATCAACCAACATGGAAGACAGTACAACCAGAGAGAAAATTTTTAAAAAGATACGCAAGGCGCTGACGAATCACCGGTCACAGCCCTATCCGAATATTGACTGGGACAGTAACGTTCATGTATTGTCAGGAGAACCGCTCGATGAAACTTTTGCAAAGGAATTCACAGCCATTGGCGGCCGTTTCATTTTCTGTGAAAGCGAACTTGATTTTTTAGAACAGCTGGTACAGCTTTCAGAGGAAAGCGGATGGAAAAGAATTTACTGTTATGAAGAGGAACTTTGTTCCTTGCTGGAGCAGGTCGAATTTCCTTTTACGCGAGATCAAAATGATTTCAAGGAAGGAATGGTAGCGGTCACATCATGCGAGGCACTGGTTGCAAGACTGGGCAGCATTATGATTTCATCTAAGTCGCAATCAGGAAGAAGGCTTGTTGTAGTTCCGACCGTTCACGTTATTTTTGCGAAAACCTCGCAACTGGTTCCTGATGTGAAAGACGCACTATTGCTTATCAAGAATAAATATCCTGACCACCTGCCATCATTCATTGCTTCCCTTGCAGGTCCTAGTCGCACCGCGGATATTGAAAAAACACTCGTCACTCCCGCACACGGGCCGAGAGATATATTTGTTTTCCTGATTGATGACAAAGAAAAATAATTTCGAATATTTAATCCCGAAATCCGAAAAAACAGCCAGACAGAACGATGAATTATTATAAATTAAATATTATTTATTCTTTCGAATTTCGACATTCTACATTCGATATTTGACATTGATGGAAAACGGCTGGATAAATATATATTCTTCATCACTGCCGCACTTGATGGAAATGGCGAAAGAACTACTCAGGGAAAATGAGATTGAAAGTGTGGTAGTTGACAAGCGCGACTCAGCATATATTACGATCGGCGAACTTGAATTATATGTAAGAGATCGTGATGTGATGAAGGCAAAATTTATTCTTGAAAAAAATCCACTGTGAA
Source organism: Bacteroidota bacterium (assembly GCA_026391975.1). Classification (GTDB taxonomy): domain Bacteria; phylum Bacteroidota; class Bacteroidia; order AKYH767-A; family 2013-40CM-41-45; genus JAPLDB01. The sequence goes on from JAPLDB010000016.1 coordinate 8,522, forward strand.
CAACCTTGCACAACGAACTGTAGTTGGAGTACCCGGAGCTGCCTTAATGGTGTGGCTTATTTTTTACAATCAATATTCATTCGCATTTCTTTTTTTCCTGATCACCATACTTTCCCTTTATGAATTTTACAAGCGATCGGCCACTGAGGAGATCAAACCTCAGAAATGGATGGGAATATTTGCGGGAATATTTTCATTTCTGGTAATCGTTTCCTTCAAATGTGACCTTTCATTCTTTTTCGATACTATTACAGGACTCCTTTTGTTCATTCCCATTCTATTTTCAATATTCGCAATAGAGCTATACCGGAAATCAATGCATCCATTTTCCAATATTGCATTCACGTTACTTGGCATTGTTTACATCGCAGCATCCATGGGAATGGCCACGCTCATTGGCTGGAGCACTGATGACGGAATGTTTCATCCATCCAATATGTTCGGGTATTTTTTCATCCTGTGGGCGCATGACATAGGCGCTTACTTCGCAGGGCGCTGGTTTGGCAAACACAAATTATTTGAACGCATCTCACCGAAAAAAACCTGGGAAGGAACAGCAGGCGGCGTAGTACTTTCTTTCATTGTTGCCCATTTTATTGCCATGTATTGTCCGGGCTTATCCCGTTTCGAATGGCTGGCAGTAACGGTGATCATACTGGTCACATCCACCCTCGGAGACCTGGTGGAAAGCATGTTCAAGCGCAGCATCAGCATCAAAGATTCAGGTACGTTGTTACCTGGCCATGGTGGCATGCTGGACCGCTTTGACGGATTGTTTATATCAGCGCCGTTTGTGTATGTGTTTTTGGAGTTGGTGCACAGGTACTAAATACGAATCAGTACTAATTTACGAATTACTAAATCTTTCGGCTGGAATATGCCAGTGATTTTAAAGTTTTATAATTTTCTTGTTCATACACATAGAATGTGATGTGATGCTGAGCTGGTAAACTCCTGAAGGGAAATCTGACAAATCAATTTCCTGATCATTGGTTATTTCCTTTTCAAATATTTTCGCACCGGTTAAATTGAAAATGGTGAGTAATGATTTTGTTTGATCATTGATATGATAAGATAAATCTCTTTACTGATATCCTTTATACCAATCCGGCTATTCATCTTCAAATTTTCAAATCAACTAATTTCCAAATCCTCCTATCATTCATTGAAATATGCAGCAACCTCCCCCCACACCATCTCCGGCTCAAATCCCCTGCTGATGGCATATTGCGCTACTTTGTATTTTTTCTTGATTGGATTTGATTCTTTCACCTCTTTGCTTTTTTTTGAAAGAAGTTTATTGAGCGTTTTCTTATAATCTTTGCTGCTGATCTCTTCCAATGCTTTGCGTATGCAGTAATCGGAAACTTTTTTGTGCTTCAGCGCCAGTTTTATTTTGATCCTCCCCCACTCTTTCATCCGGAATTTTCCTCCGGCATAAGCAATGGCGAAGCGTTGTTCGTTCAGAAAATTTTCTGAAACAAGCTGTGCAATGCATTGCTCCACTTCTGTGCGGTGTAATCCCCAGTCGTAGAGTTTGTCGCGCACCTCCTGCTGGCTGCGTTCCTGGTAGACGCAGTAGGCACGGGCTTTTTCCAAAAGTACTTTCATTTGATTCATTTCACGCAAAGGCGCAAAGATCGCAAAGAATTAAGCTCGCTTTCAAACTATCGAACTTTACGGCCTGGCGTATTATATTTTCTTAGTATTTAATAAGAACAACAAAAAAAGCGGCCTCAGCCATTGGCGAAACCGCTTTCAATATTTACTTAATTGATCTTATTTCGATGCTGCAGCTGTTGAATCAGCAGCAGGCATTGTAGTGCTGTCCATAGGCGCAACGGCCGGAGCAGCAGGCATTGCAGAGGCAGATGAATCAAGAGAATGCAGACCTTTGTCAAATTGAGGGCCCATCATTTTATCCATCATTGATCCCATGATGCGCATGAAAGGATTTCCACCCATATCCATGTCCATGCTCCAGGTTACTTTCGATCCATTGTCAGTTTTTTCTACCTTATAACCGCCTGTTGCCATGCCGTGGTCTTTAAAATCCAGACTGGTTTCTACCAATTCATTGGGAACGGCCTTGGTAATGGTAATAGTCCCATTTCCGACATCGCCGTTTTTACTTTCCCATGAATAAGATGCTCCTTCACCCGAGGTTTTTTCGCTGAAAGATTTTTTCATATTCGGATCAATCTTGTTCCATGGCATCCAATTGTCCCACATTGAAAGGTCAGCGATCTGGTTGTAAACCGCTTCAGGAGAGGCTTTCATCTCCATGCTTCGCTCTACATGCACTTTTGGCGACATAAACATACCGGCTATTGCAACGATTGCAACGAGGACGGCAAGAACAATTAAAATTTTCTTTACGATTTTCATTGAGAGTATATTTAGTTGGTTGGTGATGCTAAACTATGAATTTGTATTTGAAAAGCAAAAAACCGCCAGACCTGGTTGTGGGTCAGTTTGAATCTTAGGGATCCCTCTCTCGCCTCAGGCGAGATAGGGATGACAAATCCAAAGGAATATAAATAAGCGGAAGAAAAAATTTGCTGACAGGGGGCAAATTTTTTCTTCCTCCTCAACCAATTGGCAAATCAACCAATCAACTACTCTACTAATCAACTACTCTACTAAATCTTGATCTCCTCTTCCGACTTATTAAAGAAGTGGTACTCCATAAAATGGTAGGTTTGATTCGGAAGCACTTTCAATTTTGCTTTGAACTTTTTCTTCCATTTATTCACCATCGTATTGAAAAATAATCCTTTGTTGAGGTAGGCCTCCAGGTATGGATGTACCTGAATGGTCAACTCCTTTTCATTTTGTTCCTGTACAAAATAACGGAGGTTGTTTTCGATTTCATCAACCAGTAGAATACTTGCCTTAATTTCTCCGGTTCCATCGCATGCAGGGCATTTCTCTACTGTAGTAATATTTGTTTCCGGGCGAACGCGTTCGCGGGTGATCTGTATCAATCCGAATTTACTCGGAGGCAAAATGGTATGACGTGCCCTGTCGCGGCTCATCTCCTTCTTCATGTGATCGTAGAGCGCCTTCTTATTCGCAGGATTTGACATGTCAATAAAATCCACTACGATGATGCCACCCATATCCCGGAGCCGAAGCTGGCGTGCAATTTCTGAAGCCGCTTCCATATTGGTTTGTAAGGCATTCGATTCCTGTGTGGCATCGGCGATGCGGGCACGTCCTCCGCTATTCACGTCAATTACGTGCATGGCTTCAGTGTGTTCAATCACAAGGTATGAACCCGTGCTCATGGTCACTGTTTTTCCGAATGCGGCCTTGATCTGTTTCTCAATTCCGAAATGCTCAAAAATGGGTTGCTTGCCCTTGTATAACTTGACAATGTCGGCCTGTTCAGATGAAATAGATGAAAGGTAATTCTGGATTTCATCATACATCACAGGATCATTCACATGGATGCTGTTGAAATTCGGGCTGAGCAGGTCGCGGAGGATTGTAGAAGTCCGGTTGAGTTCACCAAGTATTTTCTGTGGTGGCTTTGCTGTTTTTAACTGTTCGAAAGCTGCCTTCCATTTCGATACCAGATCCTGCACATCTTTATCGAGTTCGGCCGTCTTTTTGCCGTCGGCGACGGTACGAACAATGAGTCCGAAATTTTTGGGCTTGATACTTTGCACAAGCCTTTTCAGCCGCATGCGTTCATCTGCACTTTTTATCTTCTGCGATACTGAAATGTGGTCTGAGAAAGGGATCAACACCACGAACCTGCCTGCCAAAGAAATTTCAGAGGTGATCCTGGGGCCTTTACTGGAAATGGGTTCTTTGGCAATCTGCACCATGACCCACTGGTTCACGGTCAGGACCTGGTTGATCTTCCCGCCCTTGTTGATGTCCTTCTCATTTTCAAAGTTCACCATCATCGGGTCAGGGGTTTTCCCTGCCGTGGTGGAAAGCTTGATGAGCTTCACCAGCGAATTGACCTGAGGGCCAAGATCTAGGTAGTGAAGGAATGCATCTTTCTCATGACCTACGTCAACGAAGGCTGCATTCAGACTTGGAATTAATTTTTTGACCCTGCCGAGATAAATATCTCCGACAGCAAAGGACTGATCCTTTTTGTCTTTGTTTAGCTCAACCAGCTGCTTGTTTTCAAGCAAGGCAATATTTACCTCACCCGGTGCTGAGTTGATGATTAGTTCACTGTTCAATTAAAAATGTTTTAGTTAAAAAACATCGCGCCCGCAAAGCGGCATCAGGAATTGAACAAACTTCAGGAAGAGATACATGACTCATCATGCATCAAGGAATAAATTAACGGTTAAAATTACCGGTTCATCGAAACAACATTAGTTACGTGAAACCTGCCCATCTTCAGGGCGATGAATGATTAACGGTTAACTTGCCTGTCTTCAGGCAATAAAAAGCACAGGCGGAATTTTCATCCGCATGATGCTATTTCTTCTTATGTCTGTTCTTACGGAGACGTTTTTTACGCTTGTGCGTAGCCATTTTATGTCTCTTACGTTTTTTTCCGCTTGGCATAATGCAAGTGTTTTTTAATGATTAGAAATTTGATTTATATAATTATTTGCCTCTGCAACCAGTGTTGCATCAGCAGTTTCTTTTTTCAGTTTTTCAAAATTTTCAGCCGCTTTCGTCATATTCCCTGCCATCATGTATGCTTTTCCTGTCATCAGATACATTTCCTTCCTTTCAGGGTTGATGGAAAGAACTTTCTGAAAACGCTCTGCTGCTTTTTCATATTGACCTGAGCGCATTGAAAGGACGCCAAGATTAAACTGGGCATTCTCATGCTCAGGATTTTCCTTTACCACATCCCTCAGCATCATAATTCCCTGCATCGGATTCGCGGTTCCTTCAGTATAACAGATCCCAAGATCCGTTTTTGCATCCAGGTTCTTCGGATTTACTTTCAACACTGCCTCGTAACATCTGATCGCATTACCAACCATTTCATTCCGCTGCAGCGAATCGGTAGTTGACTTGAATGCATCAAAGTACCTGTATGCTGCATTCAGCCAGCTTTTTTCATCCTGATCGAGTAAAGCGTGCTGTTCGAAGTAATGTGCCGCAATTGCCGGTTTTTGCAATGCATCCCAACGCCTTCCCAACGAGTCCATTAATGAAACATTGCCCGCTTCTTTGCTGAGTTCCGATTCGAGTGCTGAAATCAAATCCGCTTCCTGGCGTTTAAGTCCGCTTTTAGCTGAATTCAATTCTGACTCAAAAGCCGGTATTTCAGTTTCTGCTGCTTTATCTTCCCTGACAACCTTTTGAGGGGACAGGTACAAAACAATGGCAAGCACAGACGCTCCTGCAACCAATAACACCTGTTGGCTTCTCGCCTGCATTAATCAATAGCTTCAGAAGTTTGATTCGCTTTCACCTTCGCATTTTTTACCTTGCTGGCAAAAGTCTTTGCAGGCTTAAATGCCGGAATATGATGTGCCGGAATAACTATCGTTGTATTCTTTGCAATGATTCTTCCGATTTTTTGAGCCCTTTTCTTTACGATAAAACTGCCAAATCCACGGAGATACACATTTTCGCCATCTGCCATCGTTGTTTTTACCACTTTCATCGTAGCTTCAACTACATTGAGAACCATGTTCTTCTCAATGCCCGTTTTTTCAGAGATAGCATTCACCAATTCTGCTTTAGTCATTTCTTTATCAATTATTTAGTAATTCTTTTTAAGGGGGCGCAAAGATAACAGTTCATTTGGAATGAGCAACTTCATGGTCATAAATAATGTGACAACAGCCTTCAAATCTTGCCAAAAAAGAACTTTTTTATTTTTCACAGTAACCATATTTCCCTTTGTACTTTCGCGGAAACTCTATTTACGTTGAATCTGCCTCTTTTTATAGCCAAGCGGTATTTCTTTTCGAAGAAATCGCAGCGCGCCATCAATATCGTTTCCATGATTTCCATGTTGGGCGTCATGATCGGTACAGGGGCCCTGGTCGTTGTGCTTTCTGTTTTCAACGGGTTTGAATCGCTCGTCATTTCATTGTATAATTCCTTTGATCCTGACATCAAAATAACTGCAGCTGAAGGAAAGTCATTTATCCCTGATCCAACGGTTATTCTAAACATGAAACAAATGGAAGGAATTTCCGCAGTTTCACTTTCGCTGGAAGAAAATGCACTCGTTAAATACCACGAGAAACAATACATAGCCACAATTAAAGGTGTGGATGAAAATTTCCCAAACGTTACTGGCGTGGATACGATGATGGTTGATTCCCGAACAGATGGAACCATACAAAAAGATGAACATGGAAGCGGAGAAAAGAAATTGAAATTTGAGCTTACCTCAGGCGATACCGATTTTGCTATTGTAGGCGGAGGGATTGCTTACAACCTGCAACTGAACATGGGTGATTTCTTCAGCCAGCTGGATATTTATGCACCGAGAAAGAATGCCGGTTCTCTCAACCATCCAGAAGAAGCTTTCAATAGAAAATTTATTTCGCCATCGGGTGTTTTCGCTATTCAACAGGAATTCGATAGCAAATACATCCTTGTCCCGATTCGTTTTGCCAGGGAAATGCTTGAAAATGACAGCGATATTTCTTCGATCGAAGTTGCCATAAAGAAAGGTGCAGACGCTGATGAAATAAAAACCCAGTTAACAGGGCTGTTCGGCAATAAATTCAAGGTGCAATCACGCTTTGAACAGCATGCCTTGCTTTACCGAATTATGAAAAGTGAAAAATGGGCTGTCTTTCTCATACTTGCTTTTATACTTTTAATTGCAACATTCAATGTAGTGGGGTCACTAACGATGCTCATCATTGAAAAGAAAAAAGACATTGCAGTATTCTACAGCATGGGAGCCGATGCAGCCCTCATCCGTAAAATATTTTTTGCTGAAGGATTAATGATCACTTTTATCGGTGCCGGCCTTGGTTTGTTCTTCGGTGGCATAATCTGCTTTCTTCAGCAGCACTTTGGATTTATCCAGCTTGGCAATAGCGGGAGTTTTGTGGTTGACGCATATCCTGTAGCTATGAAAGTTCAGGATTTCATTTCCGTTTTCTTAACAGTATTTCTCATAGGAAGTATTGCTGCCTGGTATCCGGCTAAAAAACTTGTTGAAAGGAAAATCAATCTTGATACGGTCAGGGTGGATGAGTAGGTGAGCCGATTTGAAAATTTTAAAATGTGTGGATTGGAAGATTGGAATCAGCGCGATTTTGGATATGGCAACAATGTTCGCTGATATTTTCAATTAGTTCACCAACCCATTCAATGCATTCACAAAAAGTTGAGATGGGGTGCTTTCAATATTTGCACATTCCACTCCGCTAACCAAACACAAGCCATTATGAAGAGAATTAATATTTTACCGGGAATCTTTGTATTCATTATCTGCCAATTTATTTCTGTCAATATTTTTGCACAATGCAACAATGTTACCGCAGGTGGAACAATTGTGTCAGACCAAACTGTTTGCGGTAGTTACAACCCCGCAAATATCACCAACTCAGTTTATCCGACAGGTGGAACAGGAACGCTGCAATACCAGTGGCAATCGTCCCCCAACAATACAACCTGGACAAACATTTCAGGGGCAACACTTGAATCGTATGATCCTTCAACTATTTCTGCTACCACCTATTATCACAGACTGGCAAGGAGGAGTGGCTGTATAACTTACGATGGAAGTAGCAATACGGTAACCAAAACCGTAAATCCTTTGCCTACAGCCACAATTACAGCCGGAGGTCCCATCACATTTTGTGGTCCGGGCAGCGTGGTTTTAACAGCTAATTCAGTTGCCGGCACAACTTATCAATGGAAAAAAAACGGAGCTGCAATTGCAGGCGCAACACTTCAAACATATACGGCTACCACGACAGGTAATTATACTGTAACAAAAACAATTACTGCAACCGGATGTTCTGCCACATCCCTTACAACTATAGTCACCGTTCACGCTTCACTAACCACAACCATAACAGCGCCCGGCTTTCAGGTATGCGGTGCATCAACCGTGAACATGGAAGTTCAATCGGCGCCGGGATATTCATACCAGTGGTATGAAGGATCCAATCTGTTGCCTAACACAAATAATTACCAGTTAACTACAGGACACAATGGAAATTATTCCTGTACCATAACCAACCTATGCGGTAGTTATCCATCAGCAGTCTATCCATTGAATAATTCTCAGCTTAACTTATTGCCTTACGGAGTTATTTACGCAAGCGGAAGCACAACGATTTGTACCGGACAAAGTGTTTATCTTTATGAAGGATTTCAATTCTTTTCAGGATATCAATGGTATAAAAACGGAAGCGCCATAGGAGGCGCCAATAGTTCCAGCTATACAGCTACCCAGGCGGGGAATTATGGAGTTCTAATAACAGATTTATGTCCAATGGGAGGCACTATTTCATTCTATTCAAACTGGATTACGGTCATTTCAAGCGGAAGTACATTACCAGTGCCAAGTGTTACAGCCGGCGGACCAACAACTTTTTGCAGTGGGGGAAGTGTACTGCTGACTGAAGCGACCGGTGCTGGTTGGACTTACCAATGGAGGAATAATAATTCCAATATCAGTGGGGCAACAAATCCAACCTATAGTGCAACGGCAACTGGAAGCTATACTTGTGCAGTATATAATACCTGCGGTGTTGCAGTATCAAGCGCCATTGCAGTTGCAGTACAACCTAACGTTGTGACCATTTCAGGTCCGGGACAGACAAATATTTGTAGTGGTTCTTCAGCGATACTTACTGCCACAACTGCCGGATCCGGCGGAACTTATCAATGGAAACTAAACGGGACGAATATCAGCGGTGCAACAGCATCTACTTATGCTGCAACAGCGCAGGGAGCTTACACCTGCAGCATTACCAATTCCTGCGGTACTTTCAACTCTAATTCCATTTCAATCACGGTTTCCGGCACCTGTAGTACCGGATTAATATTTGACGGCTCCAACGACTATGTAAAAGTTCCCAATAACGCTGCTTACGGAATCGGCACAGGAAATTTCACCATTGAAGCATGGATCAACCTGAGCAGCACGGTCTCAGCAACATATCCTGTGGTGCTGAGCCATCGCCTTGCAACCAGTGGTTTTTCCGGATTTATGGTTTACTTCAGCGGAGGAAAACTGACTATCCAAATGAATGGAGTTAACAGACCAGCTTACGGAGCAGACCTTCGTGATAATTTATGCCACCATATAGCTATAACGAGGTCTTCGACAGCAGCGATCAATTTTTACATTGATGGTGTTCTTGCAGGAACAAGTACCAGTGCGAACTACAACATCACAACAACTGATTTCATGATCATCGGCAATGATGCTGCTGATAATTTCAGTGATGGCTTTAAGGGAAAGATCATGGAAGTGAGATTCTGGAACCTTGCGCGCACACAAACACAGTTGCAAAGCACAATGAATACATTGCTTGCAGGAAATGAAACAGGACTCATCAGCTACTGGCGGCTGAATGACGGGACTGGTCAGGTTGCAAATGATTTCTCGACAATAAATAATGACGGGCAACTCGGTTCTACCACAGGAACAGATACCAATGATCCTGTATTTGGTGCTGCCTGTGCAATATGTGCTCCACCAACAGCAACAATAACTGCAGGCGGCTCGACTACTTTCTGTAGTGGCAGCAGTGTGGTGCTCAGTGCGAATACAGGAACCGGATTGACCTACCAATGGAAGGTTGGTACTTCTACGCTCGTAGGTTCCACAAATGCAACTTACACTGCCAGCAGTGCAGGAAGTTACACCTGTGTTGTAACAAATTCTTGTGGAACAACAACCTCAAATGCAATTGTCGTTATTGTCAATACACTACCGACGGCATCAATCACTGCCGCAGGAGCTACTACATTCTGTTCTGGTGGAAATGTTGTTCTAAATGCAACAACAGGAACAGGCTGGACCTATCAGTGGAAAAAAAACGGAAGCAGTATTGCAGGAGCAACATCGTCGTCCTATACAGCAACTACAGCCGGTAGTTATACATGTGCTGTTACAAATACATGCGGAACAAGTACATCAGCCGCAATTGCCGTAACTGTAAACAGTGTACCAACAGCCACCATCAGCTCGCCCACAACTGTATTGTGCACCGGAGCCAGTATCGTTATCACTGCAAATTCAGGAACCGGTCTAACGTATCAATGGAAGCTAAATGGAGTAAATATTTCGGGGGCAACATTGATCAGCTATACAGCAACCGGAGCAGGAAGTTATACCTGCTTGGTTTCAAACGCCTGCGGAGGAACAACCTCGAACACTATCGTGATCACAGCACTTGCAGTTCCGGCGACACCGGGAACTATAACCGGCCAGAGCACCAATCTTTGCGGAGGCGTAACAGTTTCTTATTCTATCACGGCAGTGGCAAATGCGACAACCTATACATGGACAGTTCCTTCGGGCGCAACGATTAACAGCGGTCAGGGAACAGTGGGCATTAGCGTTCATTACCCAACTGTATTCATATCCGGAATTGTAACGGTAACTGCCGGCAACAGCTGTGGCACAAGTGCAACAAAATCATTGGCAGTAAAAGGAGCGCCTTCAGCTCCTTCATCCATTACAGGTACAGCCACTCCTTGCGCCAACCAGACTTATGCATACAGTGCCACTGCAGTTAGTGGTGCAACATCATATACATGGACGGTTCCTACAGGAGCGACTGTAGTAACAGGACAAGGAACTGTTTCAGTTACCATTCACTTTGGTACATCATCAGGATCAGTAAAAGTAAAAGCATTGAATAGCTGTGGAACAGGCTCCAATCGTTCGAAGACGGTTACAATCAGTTGCAGAGAAGGGATTGATTTCAATACCAGTCTTGCTGTAGTGGCTTATCCGAATCCAAGTCAGACTGCATTTACTTTTGAAATAAACAATTCTGAAAATTCAACATATGACCTGACCATTACTGACCTTACAGGACGTGTTATTGAAACGCATAACAGACTTAGATCGGATGAAGCATACTCCTGCGGAGAGAACCTTGCTACGGGATTGTATATTGCTATAATCAATACTTCCACCGAACAAAAGATCATCCGGTTGATCAAAGAATAGAAACAAAGGACAATACAATAAAAAAATCCGGTCTATGTGTCCCGGATTTTTTGTGCTCTTATGTTGCAGGAATTCCCGCTAAAAAGAATTTCTCATCGCTCTCTGTTTATCATGCTGCCTTTTCAAGCGGATAAACTTCCAATAATATCAACTCTGTATTTTTTCGGATTACATTGATTGATACCCGCGTATTGATACAATCTTTATTTAGCAATCGAAATAGCTCATCGCCACTGTTAACGATGGATCCGTTAAAGTTGACAATTACATCACCATCTTTCAATCCGGCCTTTTCAGCAGGAGAATTTTTTTCAACGCTTGTTACATAAATACCTCTTTTATTTTCCAGGTGATGAAAATTGATGACGCGGTGGTGCAGGTTCACGTCCTGCATGTTCACGCCAAGATATGCCTTACGCACGCGTCCATCCCGGATCAGCATGTTTGCAATATCTTTCGCTGAGTTAATGCTAATAGAAAAACACAATCCTTGTGCCTGCATGATGGTCGCCGTATTCACGCCGATTACTTCTGCTGAAGTATTTATCAATGGTCCGCCGGAATTACCGGGATTGAGTGCAGCATCCGTTTGAATAATATTATCGATCATGCGACCTGTTACAGAACGCAATGTTCTTCCCAAAGCTGAAACAACTCCTGCAGTAACAGTGTGCTGGTATCCGAATGGATTACCAATGGCAATTACATATTGCCCGATGCGCAGGTCATTTGATTCACCAAGTTTAGAAACGCTGAGGTTGTGCTCGTAGATCTTGATCACCGCCAGGTCAGAGTCTGCATCCTTACCGATAATGTCAGCATGCGTTTCACGGCCATCAATCAGCTGTACTTTTATTTTTTCTGCCTGCTGGATGACGTGCGCATTGGTAAAAATATATCCATCACTGGAAAAAATAAAACCTGAACCGCTGCCGGTTGTAGATGTTTTGCCATTTTCTGTTTTAAAGCAATCTATTTTTACGACTGCATTTTTGCTGTTGTCAACAGCGTTGATGATGACTTCTGAGATGGAATCCATGGGAAGAGTTTCGGATCCGTTTGCAAAGAAGGAGCCACGGAATGGAATCTGACTTAATGGCATAAAGCGAACTGGTAAGTCAAAAGTTAGAAGTCAGAAGTCAGAAACCAAGACCGAATCCTATCAAATAACTGTAAAGCATCAAGAAAATGCTACATGCTAAGTGATGTTGGGTAAAAAAACGAACTTTATTTCTCGTTTAATTTAATCCCCAGTTCTTTTAATTGCTCCTCAGAAATTTTCGATGGTGAGTCGATCATCACATCCCGCCCTGCATTATTTTTCGGAAAAGCAATGTAGTCGCGGATGCTGTCGCTGCCGCCAAACATGGCGCACAGGCGGTCAAAGCCGAATGCGATTCCGCCATGCGGAGGAGCGCCGTATTCAAAAGCATTCATTAAAAAACCGAACTGGTTTTGTGCATCTTCATCAGTAAAGCCCAACACAGAAAACATTTTCTTTTGCAAATCCTTGTTGTGAATCCGGATGGACCCCCCTCCTATTTCCGTTCCGTTGATGACAAGATCGTATGCATTTGCACGCACGGCACCGGGATCCGTTTCCAGCAAAGCAATATCTTCTGGTTTCGGTGAAGTGAAAGGATGGTGCATGGCAAACCACCGCTTTTGCTCATCGCTGTATTCAAGCAAAGGAAAATCCAAAACCCACAATGCTTTGTATTCTCCAGCCTTACGCAAGCCAAGCCGGTTGCCCATTTCAAGGCGCAGTTCACTCATTGCTTTGCGCGTCTTATTTTTTTCTCCTGCAAGGATAAGTATCAAATCTCCCTGCTGCCCGCCGCAATGCTCAAACCACTTTTGCTGGTCTTCTGCACTATAAAATTTGTCAACTGAAGATTTGTAGGTGCCGTCACTATTCCATCTTGAATAAATTAATCCTGTCATCCCCAATTGCGGTCTCTTCACCCATTCTGTCAGTTCATCGAGTTGTTTGCGTGTATACTCTGCACAACCTCTGGCACAAATGGCTACAACAAGTTCAGCATCATCAAAGATTTTGAAATTCTTTCCCGAAACGAGATTTTCTCCCCTTTCCTTAGGAGAGGGGTCAGGGGTGAGGCTTCTAAGCTTCATTTCAAAACGGATATCGGGCTTGTCATTTCCATAATAAGTCATTGCATCTGCAAAACTCATTCGTGGCAATTCACCAATATCAACACCCTTTACGTTTTTAAAGAGATGTTTTGTCAATCCTTCGAAGGTATTCAGGATATCTTCCTGCTCAACAAAACTCATCTCACAATCGATCTGTGTAAATTCCGGCTGGCGGTCTGCACGCAAGTCTTCATCGCGAAAACATTTTACGATCTGGTAGTAGCGGTCCATACCGGCTACCATAAGCAGTTGCTTAAATGTTTGAGGTGACTGAGGCAAGGCATAAAATTCTCCCTGATTCATTCGTGATGGCACAACGAAATCGCGTGCTCCTTCCGGAGTTGATTTGATCAATACGGGTGTTTCTATTTCACAAAAATTCTCGTTGTACAAATAGTTGCGTGTTTCTGCTGCAACCTTTGCACGAAGGAGTAAAGATTCTTTTACAGGATTTCTTCTGATGTCCAGGTATCTGTATTTCATCCTGATCTCATCACCGCCATCTGTATTCTCCTCAATTGTGAATGGAGGCAGTAAAGAAGTATTAAGCACTTCAAGTTGGTCTACGTTGATTTCAATATCACCCGTCACCATCTTGGCATTTTTATTACTGCGTTCGGCAACAATTCCTGATACTGAAATCACAAACTCGCGTCCCAGTTTGCGCGCCTGTTCACACAAAGCAGCGTTGCTGTCCATGTTGAACACCAGTTGTGTAATTCCGTAACGATCGCGAATATCTGTGAAGGTCATTCCTCCCAGATCACGGGAACGCTGGAGCCATCCGCAAAGTGTGACTTTTTTTCCGGCATCTTTTATTGTGAGTTCACCACAGGTGTGAGTACGAAGCATCTTTTACTAAATTAGTGTGCGAAATTAAAAATATTCACGTGTTCATTACCGAATATTGTTTGATGATTCATTCAGCGTTATGGATTATTAAGTACCTGAAGCCGACACCAAACGTAAGTGAGTCAAAATAATAGTCTTTGGGAACGTAGTTTCTGCTATCTGTTTCACCTTGGAAATTAACCTGGTTATGCACATATTCAATCTTAACAATAAAAAGAGCACTTTTATTCAACATTGCTTTTATTCCAATATCACTTCCTAAACCAACAACTTTTGCAACTGAATATCCATTATCTGTTATGCCAATGCCTGCTATGAGTTCAATATATGGAAAAACAGTGGATTTCAAATTGAAATTATAAGAAGGCAAAAGGTAAAGATTGAACATTGTTTCTGAGACATCTGAATAATTATA
>JAPLDB010000073.1 GCA_026391975.1 Bacteroidota bacterium
AGTTTTTTAAATTCATCCAATAGCAGTTCTCCGTTCTCATTCATCGGAATCACTTTCAGCACAGCATTCTTTTCTTCGCACAACATCTGCCAGGGCACAATGTTGCTGTGGTGTTCCATGGCTGACACGATGATCTCATCTCCGGAAGAAATATTTTTTCTGCCCCATGTTGCAGCCACAAGGTTGATACTTGCAGTTGTACCACCGGTAAATATGATCTCCCGCTCGGATGATGCATGCAACAGGTGCTGCACCTTCACCCTTACTTCGTCAAATGCCTGCGATGCCTTCTGGCTCAGGTAATGAACGCCACGGTGAATATTGGCATTGTACTCAGTGTAATAATTTACAAGTGAGTCAATTACAACCTGCGGCTTCTGAGATGTGGCCGCATTGTCAAAGTAAACCAGGGGCTTGCCATAGGCAGTCATGCCCAGGATCGGGAAGTCCTTCCGCCATGCTTCAACACGTGGATCAATAGCTATCTTGTTCGTTTGCACCGTCATAAATCAATTGTAGCGCAAAAGTAGCTAAAATGAAGGTGGCTTTTTTGTCAATATTTAGCCTTCAATATTTGCCATATGTCGTGGCTTCTTTTACTTTTGCCACCCCTTAAACAAATCAGGGGAAAAACGGGGGGGGGTATTGTATTTCATCAGTTACCAATTATAACTACCAGAGAAAAATGAAAAACGATCTTGAAAACGGAAGTAAATTTTACAACGATGTACTTTCTTACTTCGATAAGGCTGCGGCATTCACCAATTTTGAACCGGGTCTTCTTCACCAGATAAAAATCTGCAACAGCATTTACAAAATGTACTTCCCGATCGAGATTGAGGGTAAGGTACAGGTGATAGAAGGAATACGCGTACAGCACTCGCACCACAAGACGCCAACCAAAGGCGGTATCCGTTACAGCGAATTTGTAAATGAAGATGAAGTAAAAGCACTTGCTACGCTCATGACTTTCAAATGTGCTGTGGTAGATGTCCCTTTTGGCGGAGCGAAGGGCGGTATTAAAGTGAACCCACAACAATTCACAACACGACAGATGGAGCGCATCACGCGCCGGTATACAACAGAACTGATCAAGAAAAACATGATCGGGCCATCAGTAGACGTTCCTGCACCCGATTACGGAAGCGGTCCGCGTGAGATGGCATGGATTGCAGATACCTATGCTACTTTTAAATATGATGATCTGAATGCTTTGGGTTGTGTTACAGGTAAACCAATTGGCCAGGGCGGTATCCAGGGAAGAACTGAGGCAACAGGACAAGGTGTTTTCTTCGGTGTTCGTGAAGCACTGAATAATACTGAAGACATGAAAGCCCTTGGAATGACGAAGGGAATTGAAGGAAAGAAGATCATTGTGCAGGGACTTGGAAACGTGGGTTTCTATTCTGCAAGATTCTGCATGGAAGCAGGCGGACTCATTGTCGGCATTGCAGAACGCGAAGGCGGTATCTACAATGAAAAGGGATTGAATGTGGATGATGTATTTAAGCACAGAAAAGAAACCGGTTCAATTTTAAATTTCCCGGGAGCAAAAAATTATGCCGATTCAATGGAAGTGCTGGAAGCGGAATGCGACATTTTAATTCCTGCTGCTTTGGAAAATCAAATTACAAAAGACAATGCGCCGCGCATCAAAGCAAAGATCATTGCTGAAGGCGCCAACGGACCTGTTACAAAAAACGGAGAGACCGTTTTGAACCAGAAAAATGTGCTGATCATCCCTGATCTTTTCCTGAATGCAGGCGGCGTAACGGTTTCATATTTCGAATGGCTGAAAAATCTATCACACGTACGTTTCGGAAGAATGGAAAAACGATTCCAGGAAATGTCAACAGGACACCTGATCACTGCCGTAGAAAACATCACAGGAAAAACGCTGAATGCAATTGACAAGAAAATCATTTCTCATGGTGCTGATGAAATCGACCTCGTAAGAAGTGGATTGGAAGAGACCATGATCTTTGCATACAACGAGGTGCGGGAAGTAAAAAAGCAGAATCCGAAAATCGAAGACCTGCGTACAGCAGCATTTGTAAGCGGAATCAACAAGCTTGGCGTTTCTTACCAGGCCCTTGGAATTTTCCCATAGGTATGTAAGACATCAAAAACACGAAGCCCTTCTGACAATTTTCAGGAGGGCTTTTTTTATTGACCTTGAATTTTAAAACGGATGCGTCATCGCCAACATGTGAATGACGGAAGAGTATATCACTGAGATAAATAGCGCCTGAAATACGATCTTCTTCACGCGACTCTTGTCCTGCTGCTGATCTTCTTTGCATTGCACTTCTTCAAGATTTCCAAGTTGTTTGAAGTTTTGCAGGTTAAAAAAACCGAAAAAAATGCAGAAGCGGTACTTGATTTCAAGGTACAACACCATCATTGCGAAGGAAGATCCAATGAGTGCAAACCAGCAAAGCAGGGAATCACAATAGGCAAAACAGGAAATAGTAAAGCCGATCATGACTGCCGAAAAGAAAACAAGAAACTTTTTTCTGACAGAAATCTCGCGCTCGCCAATATTGCACGTTCCGGGTTTATATCCCTGGTCTGGATTCATTAATATTCAATAATATCCTTGTGAAACACCCTTTACGGCAAAAAGTTCACAGAAGTTATTCCTTATTTGAAGAAGAAATGCCCGGAATTGGCGCCACGCCTGCCATATCACCGATTACATTGATCAATTGTTTGTCGCTTGTAAGAACAATTTTCGAATTGTTAGAAAGGGCAGTTTCTACGGCCTGGAGCTTGCGGAGGAGCTGGGCATTGCCAACAAAGTACTTTTCAGCTGCCTCATTCACCAGTGCAATTGCCTGCGCCTCTCCTTCAGCGGTGAGGATGTTTGCCGTTTTAATACCCTCGGCCTTTTTGATCTCGGCACGTTTTTCTCCGTCAGCGCGGGTTTCAACTGCAGTGGCAAAATCAATGGCAGCCATTTTTTCATTCTCTGCCTTTACGATCTTATTCATCGTTTCCTGTACGTCCTTCGGCGGATCAATTTCCTTCAGCTCTGTACGAACGATGTCGATTCCCCAATCCTTTGTTTCTTCAAGCAACGTAGAATAAAGACTCTTGTTTATTTTCCCGCGTTCACTGTTGGCGCTTTTCAATGTCATGGTGCCAATGATATTCCGCAATGTGGTGCGGGCAAGGTTCACGATCTGGTAAGCGATGTTGTTTACGTTGTACTGAGAATTTTTTACGCTGTCTTCGTCAGGTTTGATCCTGAAATACACCTGCGCATCCACACGCGCATTCAAATTATCAAATGTGATGATCTCCTGGCTTTCTGCATTGATCATTTGTTCAGTTGTGTTGATCTGATACATGCGGTCAATAAAAGGTATGATCCAGTGAAAACCGGGATTTGCAAAGGAATTGTACTTACCAAGCCGCTCTATCAGTCCGCGGTGTGTGGGGCGGATGATGCGCACTCCAAGAAAAAAAATCACGATGAGGCCGATGATTATCGGAGTAATAGAAAGTGTGGTTAACATAGTAGTTGAGTTTAGTGAAGGCGAAGATAACGCTTAAAGTGCATCCCGATAGCAATCGGGAGTGAAGATATGGAAATTTGAAAATGTGCAGTCCCGACAGCCCCGGCTGAATGAGGCCCGTCCGACCAATTCATCCGGGCAGGCAGTCAAGCAGGTATCGGGATGAAAATTTGAAGATCTGCAAATTAACTGCCCCCGTATGTTTTTTCTGCTATTAGATTGGCGAATTTCTTTTTTACAATATAGAAACTAGATTTCTTAGCAGAGCCGTTCGCTGGAACCATAAATGGTTTCCGGAAGATTTTATATTTCGACTTACGAAAAAGGAATGCGAGGAGCTTATCCCAAATTGGGATAACCTGTCTGAGAAGTTCAGCCCATCAACTGCGTTTGCTTTTTCCAAGTAAGAACGGAAAACTCTAAGGTGCAATTTTAGCACCTTAAAAGTGGGGATTGAAAAGTATACACAGGCCACAAAAAAAGAGCATCCATCACGGCTGCTCTTCTTCATTAGTATATTCGTATGTACTATTCGTACTTCGTCGAGTTACCAGTCGTTCTTATCCTTCACCTGCTTCTCATTCGTAATTGAATTTTTCAGGTCAGCAATGGTCGTCTTTGCATAATTGTCCGTCTGGCGGAGGTATTCGTCCATCGCAGTTGTATGTGAAGGCAAGGCAGTGTCATACCACTTCTCGCATGCATAATAGCTGTTCCCTTTCCAGTTGAAATCAGTAAGTGTGTATTTGAACCTGCCGTCTTTTGCAGCAATGGTAATGGTGTATTGCACAAGTCCGCCATCTGATCTTGTCCCTTCTTTGTCGGGAGGATTTGAGATCCTGAACCGTGGTTTGCCCATCACCGATTTTCCGATGCTGTCATTCTCCCGGATCACCTCCCCCGGATTCTTGTAATACATTTTGAACCATGCCAGTATTTTCTGATACAATTCATCTGACAGTTTTCCCTGCACATCCACCACTTCTTCATAAGTGATCTTGTTGGTCACATTGTCCCTCGGAAGTTCAGGCGGAGGAAGCGGTGTTTCTATTTTCTTCTGAGCATCAGCGGTGAAACTGATTGCAATTGCCAATACGGCTGCAAGAAATATTTTTTGCATGGTTACTATAATTGATGAGTTGCAAAAATAAAAAGTAAAGCGGTAGAAAAACCTTTGGGCAGAACGTTTTACCAATAGTCTAATTAATCTCACCGATCCCGATAGCTATCGGGAACGAATAGTACATCCGAATATACTAATGTACGAATAGCCTATTGCTTTTTCCCCGCACCCCTAACCCTAAAGGGCGAGCCCCTCGCACAATTCACAAAATTGCTTAAAAATATTTCCGGAGTACAAATTTACGCATTTGCACATTTACACATTTGCACATTGGTACTAGCTCTTCGGGACCTTCAGTTTCATCCCCGGCGTAATACACGATTCATCAGCAATATCATTGATCTCCTTCAGTTTGTCGATGCTGATGCCATTGTACTGGCGCGAAATGCTGAAAAGGGTATCTCCCTGCTGAACGGTATAAAAAACGTAATTATCCTGTGTAGTGGATAGCGCAGGAGATTTAGTTTCTGAAGTCTTTTTAGGTGAATTGCCGCTCTCTTCATCTTTTGTCATCCATACCTTCTGACGAATACTTCCTTTTATTACCAGGTTTTGTCCGGGATGTAAACGGGTTGTCTTGAGGTGATTCCATTTTTTAATTTCATTCAGACTTACCTTGTATTTGTCTGCGATAAAACTGAGGTATTCTCCCCGCTTAACTTTATAGGTGAAGAAAGCAACTTTTGTCTGGTATACATAAGCTCCTTCAGGTGCATTGGCGTCTTCATTGTCCGTAGATCCTGCCGTTGTGTATTGTTCAGGCATTGCGCATGAAGGACTTAGTTTATCAAGTCCGATAGAAGTGTAGTAGTCATCAAACATACCACGCACAGTTTCATTGCGCGTACCGGGTGCGCGTGCGCCGAGTACGATGCTGATTAGTCTGTGATCACATTTGTAGGATGAAGCCACAAGGCAGAAGCCTGCCCGTTTGGTATAACCGGTTTTCATTCCATCCACCTGTCCCTTGAAGTCAATGGCGAGGTGATTGTGATTGCTGATTACCGTTGTGCTTTTTCCGCAGGTAATGTCTGCATAGTCCATCCTTGTTACATCAATTATCTCCGAATACTTTAACATCTCCAGCGTAAGCAACAGCAGATCGGTTGGCGTGGAGGCATTGTCGTATAACTTTGAATAAGACGGAAGGCCTGTAGGATTTCCGTAGTAGGTGCTGTTCATTCCCAGCTCGCGTGCACGCATGTTCATCCGTTGTATGAAGCCGTCGAGATTTCCTTCTCCTACATAACGCGCCATTTGTTCTGATGCTTCATTGTTGGAAGCGATCATTGCATTTTTGAAAAGGTCGTGCAAGGTGTATGAAACATCTGAAGTGGAACGCACCTTTCTTTTTTTCACCCAGTAATAAACATCTCGCGTCCATGCTACCTGATCATCCCAGTGTACTTTTCCTGCATGAATGTCTTCAACTGTGAGCAATGCGACCATCATCTTTGTGAGTGATGCAATCGGATACGATCTGTTCATGTCCTTCTGCCAAACGATCCGCTGGTTCTGCATGTCGTAAAGCAATCCTGCTTTCAGGTGGTTCTCTTCTACCTTCACTGTTGTGTCAGGCTTGAAAACAAATGGAGTGTTCAGCGAAGAAACCGCTTTGAGTGAATCCTCATTGGGTCTGCGAAAAGCATTGGCGTCGTTTACAGATAGCAATCCGCAAAACATCGCAATACACAAAATGATTGTGGCTTGAAATCCTTTGGTATTCAGGGTTCCGGGCATTCCAGTGAGTTTTAACAAGTAATTAAGATAGGGCAATTATAAGCGTTCTTTGTCAAATATTTGGCAAACAACCACTTTTCTTTAGCCAATCTTCATTTAATAGTGACTTTTATACTTGCCAAACGGGTAAACGTTACTATCCGGATAATATTGTTTTCCCGTTGAAAAAGCCGATAAGTCCGGAGCCTTCAGCGACTCAAAAGCGGCTTCACGATTGATGTTTCAGTAAGCGCAAGTGTTGCTGTATTCACATCGGTGATCAGGTTGATCCCCGGACGTTTTCCCTTTTCCAATGATCCCAAATCTTTTTTCCAGTCGAAAAAATCAGCACCGTTGAGGGTACCCCATTTCAATAAAGTTTCAAGTTTGATAAATGGGGCATTCGCGCTAATGGTTTTTAATTCTTCCAGAACGGATAATGAATGATTGCTTGCAAGGCTGTCTGTTCCGATGATTATCCTGCAACTGCTATTAATAAATGTGTGAAAATCAGGCAGTCGGTTTTCTATGTAAAGGTTTGCATTCGGACAAAAGCACCAGTAGATCACAGAACTGTAAAGGTGCGCCCAGTTGATATCTTCCTGAGTAGAATAAGTATTGTGCACGAGCATGGTCTTGTTGCACCTCGGCAGGTGAGCCAAAGTAGAAGCAAGAGAACTAAAGCCGGTATGCTTCCAGTTTTTGTAAAGGTCTCCGAAGGATGACAGCTTTTCAAACAACGCCCCGCTCTTGCTGAGGAACATTTCATTTTCAGTAGCTGTTTCCTGGTTGTGTATTGTCAGGACGCTATCATGCGTATATGCATGTTCATAGATGCGTTTCAGCAATTTTGCGGAAACCGTATAAGGCGCATGCGGAATGATGGAACCGGTGTTTCCTGTTTCATTAAATTTTTGCAGTAGTGAGATTCCCTTTTCAAATGCCTCATCAGCTTTTGAAGGAACAATGTCAAACACTTCAATGAAGTTATGATATCGCAATCTTCCTTTCTTCTTCTGAAATATGGTGTCGGTTGTATTGCAGATGTCGCCCACGCCTACAATGCCATTGGCGATCATTTCAGCTTCTGCTTCTTCAATGGCCTTTTCAATTTTTTCTTTATCCGCCTCACGCCCTTTGATGATTTCCCCGATAAAACCCGGCAGCGTTTTTCCTTCCTTCAACAAACCCCTCATGTGCGAAAGTTCCAGGTGGCAATGCGCATTGATGAAACCCGGGCAGATGATTCCTGAATATTTTTGAAGTACAGGTTTTTCACTGAATTTTTCAGCGGCGAATTGTTCTTTCGTATAAACTCCCTGAATTTCTCCTCTTTCATCGGTAACCACTACCCCGTTTTTTACGGGCGGCGATGAGACCGGGAAAACATGATCCGCTGTGAAGGCTTGCAGCATGGTGCGAAGGTACGTTAGCAGGAAATATTTTCACCGGAATAATAAACAAGGCCGATATTTTTATATTTTCACTCCCCGAAACTCAATTCATCGTTTAACCAATTAAATTCATTTATTATGAGCGGAATCAACAAAGTAATCCTGGTAGGAAATGTAGGCAAGGACCCTGAAGTAAAATACCTTGAAGGCGGCGTTGCCGTGGCCAAATTTCCATTGGCTACCACAGAAGTATATAAAAACAAAGAAGGCCAAAGGGTAGAAAGCACTGAATGGCATAACATCGTGATGTGGCGCGGACTGGCAGAAGTTGCCGAGAAATACGTGCGAAAAGGGAAGCAACTCTATATTGAAGGAAGAATAAAAACCCGCACGTATGGTGAAGAAAATGCCAAAAAGTATTTCACAGAAATCCTGGCAGACACCATGACAATGCTCGGAACCAAAGGAGATGGGGGCAGCAATCCTGCACAGGCATCGGCACCGTCAGATACAGGCAGAACGATGAATGCACCGGCACCTGAAATGACAGCCGGGCCGGCTGACGATTTGCCGTTCTGAAGTGCACCCTATCATTTATGAAAAAAATCAAGCCACCAATTTCACGAATTGACACGAACCTTTAAGCAAGGCATTTTTTAGTGTTAATTAGTGAAATTAGTGGCTTGACTCTTTCCGGTCATTTCATCCCAACACCCAAAGATTTATAACTTTGCGCCTCTATTATTGATAGCAAACTTGGATCACCCCGTTTCTTCACATCCTGCTTTTCTTTTGCTCCAGATCACTTCCGGAATAATCAATCCTGATTTCAGTTTTTCAATGCCTTTCCTCAGCGGATGCATTGTGTTGATTGTATTGCTGTTTACATCGGGTTTTATAAGCGGATCAGAAACATCATTTTTTGCCATCAGCCCTGCCGAACTGATGGACCTCAAAGATTCCAAAAACACCTCTGAAAAACTGATCTACCGGTTGCTCAACAAGCCCAAAGGACTGCTGGCCACCCTGCTGATCACTATCAATTTTGTGAATATTGCCATCGTTGTTCTTTCCTCCCTGCTCATCAACATTCTCTTTAATTTCGAAGGACATGAAACATGGGGGTTTATCATACAGGTAGTTGCCGTCACCTTCGTCATCGTATTGTTTTGCGAGGTGATGCCGAAAGTATATGCCCAGCAAAATGCCATGCGTACTGCACGCTTCAGTGTTTATCCCGTGTATGTGCTCGATAAACTGCTGAAGCCGATCAGCTACCTCCTGATCGCATCAACATCTTTCGTTGAAAAAAGGATCACACAGAAAAGTTATGATGTAAGTGTGGATGAACTCACCCATGCCATTGACGTTACTTCAGACAAAGACACAGATGAAGAAGAAAAGAAAATACTGAAAGGCATTGCCCGCTTCGGCAACATAGACGTGAGGCAGATCATGAGGTCGCGGATGGACGTGGTAGGAATAGACGACACCATGAAATTCAGCGAGCTATTGCCGTACATCATTGAAAATCATTATTCCCGGTTGCCCGTATTCAAAGAATCGTTCGACAGCGTAACGGGCGTGCTCTACACAAAAGACCTGCTACCGTTTCTCAATAGAAAAGAAGACGAAACATTTCAGTGGCAGCAACTGGTGCGGCCCGGATATTTTGTTCCGGAAAGTAAGAAGATCAACGACCTGCTGCAGGAATTCCAGGAGAAGAAAATGCATTTGGCCATTGTAGTAGATGAATACGGCGGCAACTCAGGCATAGTAACGCTGGAAGATATCCTGGAAGAGATCGTGGGAGAGATCCATGATGAATTTGACGAAGAAGAACTTTCCTATTCAAAACTCGATGACCACAATTTTGTTTTCGACGGCAAAGCGCTGATCAATGACGTTTGCCGTGTAATGGAACTTGACCGCAACATGTTTGATTCTAAAAATGATGGCGTGGATACGCTGGCGGGACTGATACTTGAAATGGCCGGCGGCATTCCTGTGCGGGGAGAAATGGTGGAGATCAATGGCATCAAGCTGAAGATAGAATCGGCAGACAAGAGAAGGATCAAAAGGGTGAAGATCACGCTGCCTGAAAATAAAAATACATCAGGCAACACAGGTGTTACGGCGATGATCGCTTTGCTGGTAATGTCATCCCTGCTGCTCACATCCTGCGAACAGGAATACGTTCCGAAGCCCAAAGGTTTTTTCCGCATTGCACTTCCGGAGAAGAGTTACCATATTCATAGCCCTGCCGGTTGTCCCTTCGAATTTGAAATTCCTGCCTATGCCGTTGAAGTTAAAGACTCGTCGCCTTATGCCGAACCCTGTTTCATGGATATACAGTTTCCGGTTTTCAATGCAACGGTTTACCTCACCTATAAACCGGTAAAGAATGACCTGAAAAAATTGTACGAAGACCACCGCAGCATGACGATGAAACACATTCCAAAAGCCAATGCCATTGATGAAGAAGCATACAATGACGCAGCAAACCGTGTTTTTGGAAGCCGCTACAACATCAAAGGCAATGCTGCCAGCAACACCCAGTTTTACCTTACTGACAGCACAAATCATTTTATCCGCGGCTCCCTGTATTTCTACTCTGTGCCACAGCCCGACAGCATTGCGCCTGTGCTGGCCTTCATCAACGAAGACATCAAACACATGATCGAAACTTTCCGCTGGAAATAAAACATACGGTTCTTGTTATTACTTTTGCATCCTTAAAGATGAAAACAAAATTTATACTCCTCCTTCTGCTGAGCACACTGGCTGCAGATTCCATGGCACAGCTCATTCCCATCACGGCAAAAAACAAAGGAACTTTTTACTTTATGTGGGGTTATAACCGCGACTGGTTTTCCAAAAGTGACATTCATTTCAAGGGAACCTATCCTGATTCTCCGCTCACTCCGGTAGAAGCCAGGGGAAAGCAATATGATTTTACGCTGGTAGGCGCCAAAGCCCTTGACCGTCCGCAGTTCAATCACATTGCAGACTGGAATGTTACCATACCGCAGTTTTATTATCGCTTCGGATATATTTTTCCCGGAGAAAATTTCAGTGGCATTGAAGTCGGATTTGATCACGTGAAGTATGTGATGGTCTCCGATCAAACCCTTCGCGTGCAGGGAACGGTTTACGATTCCACAATAGAAAGCGTCGCCAATGTTGACAGGGACATGCTCGTCGGTGATGAATTCGTTCACTTCGAACATACCAATGGCGCAAATTACCTGATGCTAAGTTTTGTGAGAGGGATGCCATTGCTCAGAACGCGTTCGGAAATGCATACAGTGATGTGCTACGTAAAACCCGGAGCTGGAATTGTAATTCCGCGCTCAGATGTTACCATCAACAGAGTACGCAAGAACAATGAGTTTCATGTGGCCGGTTATGTTGCCGGACTGGAAGTCTCCTTCCGTTATGTACTTGCAGGACACGTTTACCTGGAAACAGCGGCAAAAGGATGTTATGCCAATTACACCAATGTGCTTACAACAGACGGAAACAGCGCCAACCACTACTTCACCAGCTTTGAGTGGCTATTTTCACTTGGCTACCAGTTTCACCTTTGAGAAAAAGAAGAGTGCTGTGATCACGGAGGAGAAAAGAAAAAATCCTCCCACCTGGTGAAGCGCAGCAAGCGTTACCGGTGCGCGATATAACAGCGTAAATACGCCGAGCAGAAACTGCACTGATACAGCCAACAGGCAAACCTGAATTGCTTTTTTCTGATGTGCGGAAAGATTTTCTTTTCTGCTGATCCACCACAATGCCACGATCATGATCACAATTGTATATGCCAGTCCGCGGTGGATGAACTGCACGGTGAGCAGGTTTTCAAACAGGTTCATATAGCCGGGGCTCATTACATTGATGCCGGCAGGGATCCATTCACCATCCATCGTTGGAAAAGTATTTGCCACTTTTCCGGCATGCAGTCCGGCGGTAAACGCACCGTAGACAAGCTGCAGGATCACAAACCCCAGGATAACTTTTAGAAACCCTGACATTTTATTTACTACATTGCTTTCTCTTTTCTCAAACATCAGCTGCAATGCATACCAGAAAGTAAAACCAAATGTGATGAAAGCAGCGATGAGGTGAACCGCTAGCCGGTAGTGGCTAACACTGGTACGTTCGGTGAGTCCGCTCTTTACCATATACCATCCGAGAAAACCCTGCAATCCGCCGAGGGCAAAAAGGAAAAGCGATTTGCGGATCCATTCCTTATCCAGTTTTTTCTTCCATAAAAAATAAAGAAACGGAAGAAGGAACACCATGCCAATCGTTCTGCCGATGAGGCGGTGCAAATACTCCCAGAAAAATATCTGTTTAAAATCTCCCAACTCAAAATCATAATTCAGTTTCTGAAACTGCGGAATCTGTTTGTACTTGTCAAACGCCTCCTGCCATGCCTGCTCATTGAGCGGAGGAATGGCGCCCATCACCACATTCCATTCCGTGATAGACAATCCGCTACCCGTAAGCCGCGTAATGCCACCGATCACCACCATTAAAAAAATGAGGATGCAGCCGGAGAGCAGCCAGATTACAACCTTCTTTTTGTCGGAGTTAATCATGGGGCGAAGATAGGGAGGAAAAGAGTTTTTATAATGGGGTGGTGAGCGGATTAGTTTATTAATCCATGCCGAAATGTGCGTCGGAATTATGTTAATTAGAGGGAATAAAAACTTCCTACTATATTCGTATGCGAGAAGAGAGGCGGAAGCTTTGGTGTTGGGGAGTCCCTTGTATAAATAAGTTAGCAGCAATAAAAAAACGACACAATGAAGTACTTATTGACACTTTTTTTATTTGCATGGAGTTTCCGCGCAAAGTGATCCACTGATTCCGCGCTAAAGAGGTCCACCCATTCCGCGGCAAAGTGACCCGCCTATTCCGCGGCAAATTGACCCGTCTAAATTAGAGAAGGCTCTGCTGTTTTGCAAGCTATAAAGAC
>JAPLDB010000152.1 GCA_026391975.1 Bacteroidota bacterium
CCGTTTACCAATTAAACTGGGTATTCCGTCGCCTTTGTACGTAATTTTGCATACACTTAATATATGAATAACATCAGACCCAGAATTCTTCTACACATTCGCAGCATGCAAAAATTTTACACTTTTCTTATTTCCTTTTTGCTTGTCTTTAATTTAGCATCCTCTGCGCAATATTTTGAGCGCATATATTCAGGTTTGAACATAAGTGATTTGGGTAGCCTTGACAATACTATGGATTCAGGATTTATTCTTTGTGGAACACAGGATGGCGGATTCCTGATGAAACTAAAAGCCAATGGTGATACTGAATGGGCAATTACTGATACCGGTAGCATGCAAAACAGCGCTGCGGTGATCCAGGATGCTTCAGGACATTTTGTGGTGATTGGCAGCGGACCGTCACAACAATGGAATTCACAGGCTGTTGTTTCTACTTATGATGCTTCCGGTAATTTGATTTCAGACATGCCGATCCCTCCGGTGAATGCTTTGGGAACCTGGGGAACCACCATAACCCGCTCACCTGATCGCCAGTCATCACATTATTGTTTTTATACAGATGGTTATACTGCAGATAACTATTTCACAATGGATAATGCACAGGTCATCGGTGGAGATCAGACGTATGTCGGGATCAATTCCATTTCAATGGACGATCATGGAAATTATTATGCTGCTGCCAACCTTGACTTCGATATGGATTCATTGTTCAACTGGCGTAACAACATCCTTTTACTTTCAAGCAACCATTTTTCTCGAACAGCGAATTTTTACGATACAAAGATTTCTTCTTCAGCAATTACGTCTGATGGACTGGTAATGCTTGCCGGACTTTATGATTCACTGGGAACAAAATACCTGCGACTGATGAAATTTGACTCTTCTGCAAACCTTATGTGGAATTGTTTTATCGGAGATACCAGTATCTATGCTGTTCAGCAAATTACTGAAACTGCTGATGGCGGTTTTGCCATTCTTTGTGCCGCCAATGATGGAAACATCCAGCACATTTCATTTTTCAAAGTTGACGCTTACGGAACAGTTGTTTGGAAACAGCATTTCTATGGAAATGGTACCGCATACCCGAAGAATTTTAAAGTACTGGATGATGGATACGCAATTCTTGGTATTACTTCAGGTGACCCTTATGTGATCAGAACAGATATCCTGGGAAGAACCGGTTCCACCGAAGTTCCGGTGACAGAAGATCGAAAAAGCGCCATCTCTGTATACCCGAATCCCTCAAACGGAATCGTTAATATTTCGCTTGCAGAAACTGACCTGACTGTTTTTTCACTCTCTGTACTTGACCTTCAGGGCAGAGTTGTTTTTGAATCGAATGTCAGCCTTCCGGTTCAGCAAATAGACCTTTCTTTTCTCGCTAAAGGTGTTTATCAATTTAAGTTTACTGCTAAAAATGAAGAACTAAAAAGCGGTAAATTTGTTATTGAATAATTCATTGCACTTATTACCCCAACGAATAACGTACCTTTTTCGAAAATGCGAATTGCGAAATTTGAAAATTCGTAATTAGTATTTTCGTTAAATTTAATTCGTTATTCGAAGGAGTCTAACTTCTTAATTTATGAACGCATACATCATCGCCGGCTATCGCTCAGCTGTTGGCAAAGCTCCCAAAGGTAAATTCCGCACCATGCGCCCTGATGACCTCGCAGTAGAAGTGATCAGGCATCTTGTCGCAAGTGTTCCAAACCTGGACAAAGAACTCATCGACGATGTAATCGTTGGAAATGCGACTCCGGAAGCCGAACAGGGATTGAACATCGGTAGAATGGTTTCCCTGATGGGCCTCAACACGGTAAAAGTTCCGGGAATGACAGTGAACAGGTATTGCGCCAGCGGACTGGAAACTATAGCCATTGCATCTGCAAAAATTCATGCAGGCATGGCTGATTGCATCATTGCCGGTGGTGTGGAATGCATGAGCCCGATCCCTTTCGGAGGATGGAAAATTGTTCCGAACTATAAATATGTACAAACCAATCCGGATTATTTCTGGGGAATGGGTCTCACCGCCGAAGCCGTTGCCCGTGAGTACAAGGTGAGTAGGGAAGACCAGGACAGGTTCGGTTATGAAAGCAATCTAAAAGCATCCAAAGCTATTGCAGATGGAAAATTCAGAGATGAAATTATACCTGTAACCGTGACTGAAATTTTTCTTGATGAAAATGAAAAGAAGAAAACAAAGGAATTTATTGTTGATACCGATGAAGGTCCGCGTGCAGACAGTACTCTTGAAAAGATGGCAACACTCAAACCTGTTTTTGATGCAAGAGGTAGCGTTACTGCAGGCAATTCATCCCAGACCAGTGACGGCGCTGCCTTTGTAATTGTTGTGAGCGAAAAAATGCTCAAACAACTGAATGTAAAACCCATTGCACGTTTTATTGATTATGCCGTTGCAGGTGTTGAACCACGCATCATGGGGATAGGACCCGTTGAAGCTATTCCAAAAGTGTTGAAGCATTCCGGAATATCTCAAAACGATATTCAGCTGATAGAACTCAATGAAGCTTTTGCTTCACAGTCATTGGCTGTAATGCGCACGCTCAACCTGAATCCTGAAATTGTAAATGTAAACGGAGGAGCCATTGCACTCGGCCATCCCCTTGGATGCAGCGGAGCAAAACTCTCTGTTCAGCTTTTCAGCGAAATGCGCAGACGCAAACTAAAGTATGGAATGGTAACCATGTGTGTTGGCACAGGGCAGGGTGCAGCAGGGATTTACGAGTTTTTGAATTAACAGGCGTTTACCTCGCCAGCGCCTCCACAATATCACTCTTGGTGATAATGAAATTCTCATTGGCTTTGAAATCCTTTACCAGCACTGCAGTCTGGTCGCCTGAAATCATCTTTGCAAGTTCCTGAAGTGGAGTAGTGCTGTCTATAAAAGGTATTGCTTCCTGCATGATGGTTTCTATTGCATCAGTTTTCGACTCAGGATTTTTAAGCAGGTGATTGAAAACCAGATTTTCATATAGTGACCCTACAATTCTGTCACCTGATGTAACAGGTAACTGAGAGTAATTATTTTCAGAAATGATCCTTAATGCTTCACTGATGGGTTGCGTTTTTTCAATCGTCATCAACTGGATCTTTTTTCTGGAAGTCACCAGGTCAGCAGCAGTCATTCCTTTCTTATCAAGGTAGCCCATCTTCAGCATCCATTCGTCATTGAACATCTTTGCCAGGTAACGAGAACCGTGATCGTGGAATATCACCACTACAACATCAGTTGGTTTCAGTTTGTCTTTCATTTGCAAGAGCCCTGCAATCGCTGAACCTGCTGAGTTCCCAACCCAGATTCCTTCTTTTCTGCAGATATCACGGGTCATTACTGCAGCATCCTTATCAGTTACTTTTTCAAAATGATCAATGACGGAGAAGTCATAATTCTGTGGAACAAAATCTTCTCCAATGCCTTCAGTAACGTAAGGATAAATTTCATTTCTGTCGAGTATCCCTGTTTCATGCATTTTTTTAAGTACAGATCCGTAGGTGTCAATTCCCCAGATCTTTATATTCGGATTTTTTTCTTTCAGGAATTTTCCTGTTCCGATAATGGTACCTCCCGTGCCTGCACCTACAAGCAGGTGCGTAATTTTTCCATCAGTCTGATCCCATATTTCCGGTCCTGTTTGCTCATAATGTGCCTGTCTGTTTGAAAGATTGTCGTACTGATTCGCTTTCCAGGAATTAGGTACTTCTTTCACAAGCCGCGAGGAAACGGAATAGTAGGAACGGGGATCTTCAGGGTCCACATTAGTCGGACAAATGATCACATCAGCGCCAAAAGCCCTGAGCGCATCTGCCTTTTCTTTAGATTGCTTATCAGTTGTTGTAAATATGCATTTGTAGCCTTTGATAATCGCCGCGATCGCCAGTCCCATCCCCGTATTTCCTGACGTGCCTTCAATGATTGTCCCGCCGGGCTTCAATAAACCTGCTTTTTCTGCATCCTCAATCATCTTCAGTGCCATCCTGTCTTTGATAGAATTTCCGGGATTAAATGTTTCTACTTTGGCATAAACAGTTGCAGTTATTCCGTCGATCACTTTGTTCAGTCGTACCATTGGCGTATTTCCAATGGCTTCAAGAATATTATCGCAGATTTTTTTATTTTTTGGTGATGACATAATTGTCGCTTAATTATTAAGTTTAAAGTTACTTGTTATCTGATTTTTTCTATCTCATATCTCATATCTC
>JAPLDB010000079.1:0-10061 GCA_026391975.1 Bacteroidota bacterium
ACGATAGTAATTGGTTCCTGTAAAAGGATATGCGTCAAAGAATTCATAATTAAGGGTAGTATTTGAATTGCCAGCACCCTTCACATTGCCGGCGGCTTCAAAAGAAATACCATTATTGCTTCGTTCAACAACAAAATGATCGTTGTTGACTTCGGAAGATGTGACCCATTTCGAAATAACCCCTGCATTCTTCAATTCTACGGTAAACGAAAGAAGTTCAATGGGTAGCGGATTGCCAAATTGCACTGTTGCAAAATCTGAGAAGTTACTCATGGCTGTCCTGATCGTAGTGGTGGCTGTACTGGCACCGCTGCAAAGCCCGTTTAATGACCAAGCGCCTGTTCCGGTAGGTGTTCGTTTCATAACTGTCCAGGCAAGTCCGACATTATTTGTGTAAGTTCGATTATACAATGTAGTAGTATAAGTTCCTGTAGGTGACCCAGTACTGGCAATCAAAGTCCAGTAACCATGATTGAAGGCGGGAAAAAGTGAATAATTATTTGTAGGGCATTCATTAGAAACAGGCCCGTTGGGAACTCCTGCCCAGCTGTTGAAGTAACCAAGCAGATTATACCCGGCTGTAGGTGCGATGTTGAAACCAATATTTGCCCGCTCATAGCCCATAGCTGCAATACCAACCGGAAAATCATATGCACTTGCTGTTGTTCCGATTGCCCTTCGCAGGCGTCCTTCTATATAGCTCGATACATTTCCGGGAGTTACGCTTGCTGAAGCCTGATTCAAATCATTTACCTCCAGCGTTGCACCGGTAATTATCTTGCCAAGTGTCAGGGTAAGAGATCCGGTGGCACCAATATTCATTGTACTGTTTGCTCCACTTAATGTCACTCCAGGCCCTGTATGGTTCATCAAAACATTGTTGAGTGTAATTGATCCGCTGGTATTTGTAAATGTCTGCGCTGCAGTACCATTGAATTCCAGAGTGCCTGTGCCAATATTGCTGAAAGTAGTATTCGCATTATTGTTACTAAAATTTCCAGCCAGTTTAATGTATTTTCCGTTGGCATTGAATATACTGGTTCCATTGGAAGTTGTAAAACTTCCAGCGATATCAATATTTTGATTCAGCAACACGCTGCCGCCGGCTTTATTTATCACAAGATTTGGAAAACGATTGGCTCCGGTTAGGCTACCATTGATCGATTGAACCGCTGATGGATTAATGAATTGAATGGTGGATGTTGGTGCGGCATTAAGGGTGCCGTTGTTTGTATAATCACCACAGATCGAAACAACCACGCCGGCGTTGATTGTCAGTGTTGCACCGGCACTGATGACAAGGTTCTTAACTGTTTGATTGGTCGTAATGACAGGCTGGTTCACCGTTGATGGAACCACAATGGCATCAATGCTACAAGTTGGTGTTGCACAGCCGCCCCAATTTGGTGCCTGGGTCCAATCAGTGCTGATCCCTCCGCTCCAGGTTACACTACCAGATGAAGGCGTATAATTAATTGGTGATGACCCGAAGTTCATTGTGAATCCGGAGGTGCTGTTTGAGAAATTACTTACTTCAAGCAGATATACATCCCCTGCAGTTACGGGCAGAGAAGCATCATAAGCTGCACCGAAGCCGGGATAGGCAGGAGGAGAAGTTCCTGCAGTGGAATAGATACCTGTGACGCCAAGAAAACTGTAATTGCACCGAAGCGGGACTGCACCGGCAGCAATTCCTGCACATGAAGTGGCCCCGGCTCCTCCGGTTTTCCAGATTGCAAAATCATAGTCGGTGCTTGTAGTGCTTGGTGCGCCGGGCCAGTCGTTGGGAATAATATCAAAAGTAAGTGTTCCGGTTGCACCAATATTTATCTGATAAAAAGCCGAGCCGCGTTCACCGCTTAGTAAACAATTTCCGCCGCCACCGGGAAAGTCGCAAATATTTCCAAACGCCTGCCATCCAGGGTCACCAACACTAACAGTAGCATTACAAACAGGATTTGGTGATGGGCATTCCTGTCCGTATGCCGGAGGTATGGTTTGGGTTGCCGGATCCAGTACCATAATGCCAAATGAACCGGTAAAACTGCTATATCCATCGACTACGATGTAATATGTTGTGCCAGATATAAGTCCGGCAAGTATTAACTCAGAATTATAGTTAAGCGAGCTTCCACAAGCTGGTGCATCGTCATTGCAATTGACATATGTCATCCCAGCTCCACACGTTCCGGTGTAAACTGCAATCTGAGAATTGGTGAGAGAGCCCGGTGTCGTTCTGATTCGCAACTGACCTGAAGCCGGTGCTACTACACTATACCAAACTGAATTCACAGTATTAGGTGTCAACCAACAAACTGGCAACGCTGGTTCTCCAGTTGAACCACTGCAATTATTATTACCCGGAGCGTACACTCCAAGAGTTAGGGGAACGGCACCGCAAGGAAGGTCATTTGCAGGACCACTTCCATAAGATGTTATGCTGATATTATAAACTACACTTGTAGGCGGTGACCAAGTATCAACAATGATATAATATGTTCCGGCTGCAGGAAGTACAACACTACCTGTAAGTGTACCTGATGTTGCTCCGCCATTGCTGCCAATGCAGGTTGTTCCGCCGGTTCCGGGGCAACCCTGGTAGACCTGGTAACCTATGTAATTGTTGCTGGTGCCGGAGAGTGTGATTCCGATACATTCTGATCCTGAAGCGATGTACCTGTAAACCTTATCCTCCCCAGATTCATAAAAAGTTCCACAGGAGCCAACACTTAAATTGGTGTAATCATTTCCGAAGCAAGCAGTTGTTTCTCCTGCGAGTGAAAAAGGCAGTGCAGGGATCACATAGGGATTGCCGCAAGTTATTCCCGGCGCGACACCCGTTGGCGCACTGATGTTGATATTGTACGAAGGAATGCATGTAGGTGAAGCGAACTGGTCCACCACAAGGTAATAGGTCTGACCGGCAGTCAGATTTGCGCAAAGACTTTGGTTACCATCGAAACCCTGGGAATATCCGATACATGAACCAGGCACCCCGCTGCAACTGCTCACCAGCGGGCAACCCTGAAACAAGGTTATTCCTACCCAGGAACTCAGACTGGTCAATGTTATTGTTGATGTACCTGATGTTGCGGGTGTAAAAACAAATACTTCGTCTTCGGCTGTTGTATAAGAAGTACTTCCGCAAGTTACAGAATTGGTCGCAGTTATATCATCGCCCATACCACAAGTAGTCCTGTTGATACTTGTATAAGGCAGAGATGCAACCGCAACAGTTCCGGTTCCGGTCGAGCATCCACCTGCTGCAACGGGCGCTGAAATGGTGAGGTTTGTGAATGCATTGCATGCGGGGGCACTCCATGAATCAAGTATTAAATAATAAGTGACACCTGCCTGTAAGCATACGTTCAGTGTTTTATTTCCCGTGGTGCTTTGGGCATAGTCAACACAAGTTCCTCCTTGCCCAATAAGTGGGCATCCATTGTAAAGCATTAGACCTGTAAATGCTCCAGCTGATGTAAGGTTGATGGAAACAGTTCCAGTAGTTGACGGAGTAAAAATGTATACCCTGTCTTCACCGGTGTAATACAAAGTACTTCCGCAAGCGCTTGTGTTAGTGGCTGTGAGATCATCACCTGCACCGCAGGTTGTTCCCGCGCCAGATGCATATGGAAGCGATGCGACATTGGTAACGCCACCGCCAAGGTTACCCGGGCAAGTAAGGGGAGCTGAATATTTATAAACGAGGGTTCCTAGGTTGGCTCCTGTTGCCTGGCAGGAATACAGGTTAATCAGGACACGGTAGTTGGCAGTTGTAACGCAAGTCCATGTAAGGTAAGACTGAAGCCCGCAAAAATCATCGTTGTAGCCACCGGCATAAACACCGGCATTATCAAGAAGTGAAATCTGTGTATCAAATGAACTGTTCCCGCCATCGGCAAGGCAGAAGGAAAAATAGTAAGTGCGACCAGCTGTTGCAGCAAATGTATAATATGTTCCTGCCGGAACAGCTGCTGTTCCAACGCTGCTCCATGCCAAACCCGGTACAATTACCCCTCCGCTGGAACCCCCGCTGCATTGGGCATTGATCCTGTTTGATAAAAGATGAAATAATAAAATGGCAATAAAAGAGAATCGTAATTGTCTTCTCATAAAAAATTTCAATTAATCATTGAGTAAATGTAAAGATAAAAACTTCTCAATACCAAAAAACACGACGAGGATCACCAAATATTTCCAACAAGGTTTCAGCTTTCAAAAGCCCACATTTGTTCTGAATAGTTTAACGGCAATAGCAAGTAAAATTATTCCGAAAACTTTTCTCAGGATGCTTATTCCTGCAGGGCCAAGAATTTTCTCCACCCGAAAAAGATTTCTTAAGACAAGAAATACCGGGATCAGGTTAATCACAATTCCTATGATGATGGTAGGAATGTCATATACTGCGCGAAGGGAGAGAAGTGTTGTCATGGTTCCTGTTCCGGCAATCAGTGGAAAAGCGACAGGAACAATGGATGCTGTTTCAGGGATCTCATCCTTATACAATTTTATGCCCAATATCATTTCGAGGGCAAGAAAAAACAACACGAGGGAACCGGCTATGGCAAATGAATGGACATCAACGCCGATAAAATTCAGGATCGTTTCTCCGAGGAATAAAAAACCGACCATGATAATCAGAGACACAAAAGTGGCCTGGGCTGATTTAATCCTGCCTGCCTTTTTCTTCACTTCAAGCAAAACAGGAATAGAACCGATCACGTCAATCACTGCAAACAGGATCGCAGAAACGGTGAGTATTTCTCTAAAATTTAAATCCATGAGTAACCTGATTATTATCTCACAACTAATTTCCTCGTCTGCATCAGACCGTTGCTTTTCAATTCAAGAAAATAGATCCCGGATGATAAGTTTCGCACATCTACAGGAAGATACTGCTCACCGGAATTTAAGAATCCGGAAAAAACAGAGCGAACCAATCTGCCTGTAACATCAGTTAGATCAATGCTTGCGAATAAAGATTGTCGGGAAATAATCGAGACAGAAGTAAAACTTTTTGCAGGATTTGGGAATGGTGATCCGAAACTGACTGAACCCAGTTTGCTATCAGTCAATCCAACATTAATCAATACATCAAATTTCCAGTATCCTGCAGGGGCGGGCATCGGACGCACCTGCGTTTTACCCGAAACAGAAGTCGCTTCTACATAATAATACACCCTTGAACCGCCGGTTTGAGGCGGAATAAATCCAGTCCAGTGAATACCATCTGCAGAAGTCATTGCAATCTGCGAATAAGCTACCAGCGTATCAGTTCTGTAATAGAGAAAAGCATTTGCAATGGATGATCGGTGTTTGATGAGAGCGTCTACCTGATAAGGAGTTGTGGTATTGTACGTGTCATGGAGTGCCTGATGAGAAATTAAAAGTGGATCATGGGCAGCGACTTCTTTTGTAATACAATGAATGGCTCCCAGAGAAGGGATAATTGAATTACAGTTGATACCAACGATATTATAACCGGGAAGCGCCTCCTGGTAAATCCTGATCGCAGTGGTATCATACTGCTGCGAATAGGTTGGAAGAATGACTGTTTTATTCACAAACACAGAATTGGTATATGTACGGTAGTCGCCGCCATTGTCGGGATAATCACCACCGGCATCGGGCGGGCTCGGAATGCGGATCACTTTATAAGGCGTTCCGAAGACAGAATTATAATTCGCCAGCACATAATTCAGATTTGCTTCAATCTGTGGTCCGTCAGCGACACCCTGAGGGTATTCAGCCATCAAAATCGTTTCCTCATCGAGGAGTTTCATGTGCATGTCGATGTGGTGGATATCATCATAGGGAAGTGTTTCCATCTTAATATACCTGTTGATGCCCATGAATTTCTTCATGATGGTGTCAATTTCTGCCTCGGTATGTGTCGGGTTTTCGTCGAGCGTAAGCTTGCTTGAGAATCCTGTTCCGAAGCCATCACACATAAAGTTTCCACCTGTATGTATAAGGTTGTAGGGAGCCGTTGTAGTTTGATACATTGGAAGGCCTGTAAAGCGCATAATACCTGAGGGCATGGTATCATCTTTTGGCCGCGGGCGGTTGTAAATCCAGTCAATCAATGCGAGTGAATCCACATCATTGGTATAGATATTCCATGGGCCATAGTCGCGGCACCAAATTGAATTGAACGGAACCAGCAGGTAATGAACATTCGTCAACGGCACACCATTGCTATTTAGATAAGAGATTACAACATTTGAATCGCTGCACACAATATATACCTGGGTTTCCGTCTGAGCATATCGAACGATATCTTTCAAGATCGTGGTAAAACTTGTCCATGTGATAATGAGTGCATCAATCTCTTCCCATTCAGCGCTTGCACGAACAGGAGAAGCCGGAGGCGTGGTGATGCCTGAAGTGATCTGATTTTGTGGATAGGTACGCAGGTATTCAGACATCTGCGATTTCTCCATTTCACTCATTCGGTGCGTAATCGTTTGAGCGAAAAGCGGCACAGAAAATAATAGAAGGACCGGGAGTATTATTTTTTTCATATGGATTTTAATACAAGTTCCGAAACTACAGTTTAATTGTGAAGTCATCACCGTCCTCAATGAAAGGCAGTTGTTTACGAAAATCATTCAGTTCCGGCTTATTGAGGGTAATTGTTTCAGTGTATTCCTCGTGCACAGGAATACCAGAGATATTTTCCCCTTTGCAATTGATGACAGCAGATTCACCTGAGTGATAGATATCATTCCCATCGTTTCCCACCCTGTTCAATCCTGCAACATAGCACTGGTTCTCAATTGCGCGGGCAATCAACAGCTGATTCCAGGCATTAATCCGGCGTTCAGGCCAGTTGGCAACGTACAACAGTAAATCATAATCGGAACTTTTTGTTCTCCTGCTCCACACAGGAAACCGCAGGTCGAAGCAAATGAGCGGAAGGATCTTCCATCCTTTATATTCGATCACAATCTTATTTTTTCCGGATGCATATGATTGCTCTTCATGTGCAAGACGGAATAAATGACGTTTGTCGTATGAAAGAAAGGATCCATCAGGATTCATCCATATCAGGCGGTTGTAAAATGCGCCATTTTCACTAATGATCATGCTGCCGGTGATCACACAATTTTTCTCAAGAGCTTTTTTCTTCATCCATTCAACAGCAGGCCCGTTCATTGGTTCAGCCATAGCCTTTGCATTCATTGTAAAGCCTGTGCTGAACATTTCAGGAAGAATGATGATGTCGGTACCTTCTTTAACAGCGGCAATTTTATCATCAAACATGCTGACGTTCGCTTGCTTATCTTCCCAGTGCAAGAAAGACTGTATGAGTGTAATTTTAAGATTGTCGGGCATGATATGGTAACAAAAGACGAAGATCGAAAAAAAGATGAAGCGGATGATGCTGAATTATTCTTTCTTTGCGATGCGATGAAAGTGCTTCATTTAAGTTCGGAAAAAAGCTGGCGTGGCGGAGAGCAGCAAATGGCTTATCTCATTGAAGAGCTACAAAAACTCGGTGTCAATTCACTTGTTGCAGCGAGAAGAGATTCTGCTTTTGAGAAATGGTGCGGTGAGAAAAGAATTCCGTGCATCACATTGGGGTTTAAAAATGATTTTGATCTTCAATCGGCTTATTCATTAAAGAAGTATTGTGCCGGCGAATCCATTGAAGTTATCCATCTTCATTCTTCCAGAAGTCATGGAATTGCTGTGCTTGCCGCTGCTCTGGGTAACAGGATTCCCCTGGTACTATCACGGCGGGTAGACTTTGGATTAAAGCAAAATGTATTTTCTAAATGGAAGTACAATCACCATGCGATCAAAAAAATTGTTTGCGTTTCGGATAAGATCAGAGAGATTGTCAGCGGTGCAGTAAATCATCCTGAAAGGTGCGTCACCATTTATGACGGGGTTGATCTGCATCGATTTGCGGGAAAAGGCAAACGGGGAATCATACGAAATGAGCTGGGCATTGCGCATGACGTGAGGCTCATCGGTAATATAGCTGCCATTGCACCACACAAGGACTATTTTACATTTCTTGACACTGTTAAAATTCTTTCACAGAAAATTAATGCTAAATTTCTGATTAGCGGCGAAGGTCCACTTCGCTCAGAGATCGAAAATAAAATTGATGAGTTGAATCTTCGGAAGGATGTAATTCTACTTGGATTCCGCAATGACCTTGAAAATGTTTTTGCTGATCTGGATGTCTTGCTTTACACATCAAAAGAAGAAGGGTTGGGCTCTACGTTGCTCGATGCAATGGCATACGGGCTTCCGATTGTAACGACTGAGGCAGGCGGGATTCCCGAAATTGTAAGGAATGAATTCAACGGGCTAACTGCACCTGTGCAGGATCCTCAAAAACTGTCTGAACAGGTATTGCGGATGCTCAATGAAACAGACTTGCGGACAACACTGGTTGAGAATGCAAAAAAGTTCGTGAAGGATTATTCAAAAGAAGGAATGGCAATGAAAACGCTGAATGTATACAAAGAGGTATCAGATCTTTGACATCAGTACCATCTGATCCATCGTAGGTGCATTGCTACCACCCTTTGGTTCGAGGGTTACAGCCCACATTTCAGCATCAGCAACTGCTTTTACCTTTTGCATACCGCCCTCTTCAGGCATATCAAAAACGCCTGCATCAACTGGTTGTCCACCCATGAGTGCCCACAATTGATACTGCTTATCCTGTCCTGGTGCGGGTAAATCGGACACATCAATAAATGTCTGCCTGGTATATTTATTCCACATCACATGTGCCATGTAGTATTTGGTGGAGTCGGTGGCACGCAACGTGATGATTGAAATTGCTGGATCACGCATAACAGACATATCGTGATTCATCTTGTCGTAATTATACTTTACCACATTCAGGTTTTGCGCCATTACATTTTTTTCATTCACCATTGCAACGTAACGGTCTTCGGCCTCACTCCACTTCTGGTAGAAGAATACACTTGCAAATGTGCTGATGATAAGTGAGGCGATGCATGCTGCGATGAGGTATTTATAAGTGAGTTCGTGAGGGCTTCTCATCTGAACAACCTTTGCTTTGCCACCGGTTGATGCAATTTTGTTCATCAATTCAGAACGAACTTCAGGGCGGGGATTGCGCTGATGTGCTTTCGCGTAATTATTCAAAGAATCCTGCACCTGCTTCAACTCCAGGGCAACCTCTGAGTTAGAAGCGCACATTTCTTCTACACCCTTCATCTCTGAAGAAGAAAGCGCTCCCATTGCATAGAGCTCAAGTACACCCGATGATATGTATTCCTTTACATCCATTTATATCGTTCTCACATTGTCAAAGTTATACCTCAGCTTTTGAATGGCTGCGCGTGATCTTGTTTTAACCGTTCCCAGCGGCAAATTTAATTTTTCGGCAGCTTCACTTTGAGTATAGCCGCCAAAAAAGAGCAGGTCGATGATCTGTTTATATTCAGGTTCAAGTTTCCTGACCATTTCCTTAAGACCTATAGTTTCAGGATTATAAACAGAATGATCTTCAAAGTCAACGGGAGATACGGAATCCGAAAGCCCCCGGTTTTTCTGTTTTTGTGTAAATTCCTTTGATCTCACTTTATCAATGGCCATATTTCGGGCAATGTTGAGCATCCAAGTAAAGAGCCGCCCTTTCGCCGGGTCATACATGGCAAAATTGTTCCATATTTTGAGGAAAGTTTCCTGTAAAACATCTTCAGCAATTTCGTCATTCTGAATAATCCTGTGGATGATGCCAAAAAGTGCAGAAGAATAATTGTCATAGAGTATCTCCATCCCTTCCTGATTGCGGTCGGAGAGCATGGACACTAAAGATTCTTCGGCTATTTGTGTTCTTCTTGCCACAAAAGTGGTGGGTAATTGCGTTTGGCAAAGAAACGACTTTTAAAAGTACTAAATACGAATGGATACTAATTTACGGAGTACTAAATACGAATTTTTGCGAATTTACTAAGTACGAAATACCAATTGTTAGGAGTTTACTAAGTACGAAATACGAATTATTGGTAAATGGCATTGACAAATATTCAAATCCCTAATAAAAATTGACAGAAGGGTGATTA
>JAPLDB010000079.1:10091-12152 GCA_026391975.1 Bacteroidota bacterium
ATCGTAAATAGCGGTTTATTCCAATTGGTACATTCGCAGATATTCGTATTTAGTACTTACTTTGACCTCCCGATTTTTCAGCACTATGGCAAAAACCATTTTGAAGTTTGACACAGACGAAGAGTTTGAATTTCTTCTTGTTGGTATCATTTGCCAGCACAAGGATTATCGCCTTTGCCATGAGTTAAACCGAAAACTTGAGATTAACCTTGTTCGCGAAAAAGATTACGAAGTAAATATTGCCAAACGCATGAACCCGGCATTGTTTTCATTTTTTAAATTTGAAAATGATGAGCAGGACTTATTCTTTGTTTTCGAAAATAAGGGAAAGCATTCTATTCTAATACCAGAACAAAAGCAGATTGATTTTTTCCTGATGATCAAAGAAAGTTTTCAGCGGCAAAATATTACCGAACTTGTGAATACCATTAAGCAAATTCCGATCGTGCTGGGTGCATATCCTATTGATCCATTAAACCTGAAGAGCAGGGAATATTTTTTACTACACACATGATACCATTTAATAAGACAAAAATAATTGCCACCATAGGCCCAGCATCATCTTCTCCAGAAGTTCTCGAAGAGTTGATGCGTGCAGGTGTTGATGTTTGCAGGCTTAACTTTTCTCACGGGAATTACGAAGACCATGAGCAGGTAATCATCGCCATCCGTGAGATCAGCAAGCGCACACATATGCATGCAGCGATCCTGGTAGACCTTCAGGGCCCGAAGCTCAGGATCGGGATGGTAGAGAATGATGCTGCTTTACTTGAGAACGGCAATGAGGTAACACTTACAACAAAAGAGTGCATTGGAACATCTGAAAGATTATATATTAACTATGCCCAACTTCCTGCTGATGCGAAAGAAGGAGAAATTATTTTAATCGATGACGGGAAAATAAAATTGCGCGTATCTGAGACAAATTATAAAGATGAAGTGAAGGCCATTGTAGAGAACGGAGGTATTGTTTCTTCCCGCAAAGGAGTGAACTTGCCAAACACAAAGGTATCTCTGCCATCCCTGACTGAAAAAGACCTTCAAGATCTGGACTTTGCGATTAAGATGAATGTGGACTGGATCGGACTTTCTTTTGTCCGTAAAGCAAGCGATATAACAGCCTTGCGTCAAATCATTGCCAAAGAAGGGAAGCAGATCAAGGTAGTTGCAAAAATTGAAAAGCCGGAAGCACTTGAGGACATTGATCACATTATACATGAAACAGATGCCCTGATGGTTGCACGTGGTGACCTTGGCGTTGAATTGCCTATGCAGGATGTTCCGCTTATCCAGAAGATGCTGGTAAAAAAATGCATCCGCGCCACAAAGCCTGTGATCATTGCAACGCAGATGATGGAAAGCATGATCAACAATTCTTCTCCCACACGGGCTGAAGTGAATGACGTAGCCAATTCCGTTCTTGACGGCGCAGATGCAGTGATG
Organism: Bacteroidota bacterium; assembly: GCA_026391975.1. GTDB lineage: Bacteria > Bacteroidota > Bacteroidia > AKYH767-A > 2013-40CM-41-45 > JAPLDB01. The sequence goes on from JAPLDB010000079.1 coordinate 11,535, forward strand.
CTGAGCGGAGAAACATCTGTCGGAAAATTCCCGGTGAAGGTGGTTGAATATATGCGCAACGTTGTCACATCAATAGAAGAGAAAGGATTTAAATACAATCGTGAACAATTGCCTGATGTTACGAGTAGCTCATACTTGTCGGATGCCGTTTGTTACAATGCATGTGTGATGGCTTCACAGGTAGGAGCCAAAGCCATCGTTGGGATGACGCGATCAGGATATACTGCATTTAAAGTTTCGTCACAGCGGCCGCGGTCAGATATATTTATTTTCACAGACAGGCCTTCCTTGTTAGCACAGCTGAGCCTGGTGTGGGGTGTGAGGGGGTTTTTTTACGAGAGTGAAGCCGGCGCAAACCAAACCATCAATGAATTGCAGGAGATGTTGAAGCTGAAAGGATACCTCGAAGTGAATGACATTGTGATCAACCTTGCAAGCATGCCTTTTTATGAAGGCGGGAGGACGAATATGATAAAGATTAATAAGGTGAAGTAGGATGTGAGATGTGAGATGTGAGATGCGAGATGTGAGATGTGAGATGTGAGATGTGAGATGTGAGATGTGAGATGTGAGATGTGAGATGTGAGATGTGAGATGTGAGATGTGAGATGTGAGATG
>JAPLDB010000188.1:0-3699 GCA_026391975.1 Bacteroidota bacterium
GGGGATATGAGCCTGCTGATTTCATCAATTGAAAAAGATCTATTCACTATCATGAATTCGAAAGGTGAAATCGAAAAAGGATTTCCACTGAAAGGAAGTATCAATCCGGTTATGACTGAGTTACACCGTACTGTCATCATTTGTGGCAGCAAGGATGGCTTATTGTATTGTTATAAAACAGAATAAAATGGGCCGGTTCAGTATTTTTTAATAGTCCGCTCCCAAATTCTATTCTTCATATATCTTTGTGCCATTCAACGTAAAAACCAATAATACACCACTCACCAAAAATAGGCTCTATGAAAAAGATCTGTACTATTCTTTTCCTCACTCTCTTAACTTATGCTTCAAACGCACAGGAAATGCTTGGCATTGCCAATAGCAACTATGCCGGAACAAATGGCCTTAGCCTGAATCCAAGTTCAATGGTTGATTCCCGGCTTGAACTTGATGTCAACATCGGAACCCTTGGTATATCCGCTGACAATGACTATCTCTATATGAGCAAGGACAGCTTAAATTTCTTTGGCTTTAAGCGCATAGTAGACCTTGCAGGCAACCGTGGATATAGCGACAAATTTTCTTTTCAAAATACAGACAAGCAATTCAATGCAGGCATCTATGCTTTGCTAAGAGGGCCTTCTGCGATTTTCCATATTAAAAAACATTGGATCGGGATAACCACACAAATGAGAGGTGCTGCCTCATTAAACGCAGTAGGCGCTCCCATTGCCAAATTCGCCTATGAGAAAGACGGACTAAAATATGATCCACTGCAGGGCATAAATTTCACGGATTCTAAATTCGACATTGCCTCAATGATTTGGAGTGAAGTCGGCCTGAGCTATGGTCATGAAATTTATAACAAAGAGAAACACTATCTCAAAGGCGCTATAACTGTCAAACGCTTATTCGGCTATGCTTCTGCATTTGTTAAAAACNNTTCTGCATTTGTTAAAAACAGGGGTGTAAACTATAATGTTCAGAATGATTCCCTGTTTACACTAACCAAACTTGATGTTCAATACGGCCACAGTTTTGATGAGGACGTCAAGAATACACATTATTCAAACCTTGTAAATGGAACCGGATGGGGATTTGATTTTGGAATTGCCTATGAGTATCGGCCACATTATGAAGATACCCGTTATGAAATGGACGGACAACGTATCGAAGACCCGAATGAAAGCCATTATAAACTAAAGGTTGGAGTAAGCGTTTACGATATCGGTAAAATTGATTTCGAAAAAGATGCAAAACAGTTTGACCTCAGCGCATCAAGTGGCTCGGCATGGGCAGGATATGATACCATCAACTTTATTAATACCGAAGATTTTGACAAACGGGTTAGTGCTTATTCGTTTGGAGGAGATTCAACCAAATCGTTAAAGACAGATCATTATTCAATTGGGTTGCCACATGCGTTAAGCGTGCAAATCGACTATAACGTATGGAAAGGATTCTATACTAATGCAACTTGGATCCAGGGAATTCAAACCCAAAATGTTTCCGTTGGCGCTGCAAGCCTGATCTCCATCACCCCTCGGTATGAGTTTAAATGGTTTGAAGCTGCTGTGCCAATTTCAATGTATCAGTATTCTGCTTTTCGTGTGGGGTTGGCTTTCCGCCTGGGAAGCCTCATCATCGGATCTGATAAATTTGGCAGCTTGCTTGGACTTAGCAATCTCGGAGGTATGGATGCGTATCTTGGATTGAAGTTTTCTCTGCCGCGTAACCGTATTAAAGATTCTGATGGTGACGGAGTTTCTGACAAGAGAGATAAATGCCGCTTAGACCGTGGCACATGGGCTACACTCGGTTGCCCTGATAGGGACGGAGATGGAATACTGGATAAAGAAGATTCCTGCCCTGATGTGAAAGGTATAGCCAGATTCCAGGGTTGCCCTGATACCGATAATGATGGCATTCAGGATAAGGAAGATGATTGTCCTACAATCGCCGGCCTTGTACAATTCAAGGGTTGTCCTGACACAGATGGTGACAACATTCCTGATCAGCAGGATTCTTGCGCTACCATTCCTGGTATACCAGAATTTAATGGATGTCCTGATACAGATGGCGATCATACACCTGATAAAAATGACTCCTGCCCTGACGTGAAAGGTCTGATGATATACCATGGTTGCCCTGATTCAGATGGCGATGGACTGATTGATAAGCAGGATTCTTGCCCTCAGGTTGCAGGCCCGGCTTCAAACAATGGTTGTCCTGTTGTTGAAAAAGTTGAGAAGAAAGAACCTGTGAAAGTTCAACTGACAAAAGAAGAGGAAGAGGTAATCAATAAGGTCTTTAAAAACCTTGAGTTTGAAACCGGGAAATCTGTCATCCGCGATGTTTCATTCAATTCACTTGATGAACTCAGCGCACTGATGTTGAAGAAACCGAAATTCAAATTACTCGTCGATGGCCATACCGATAACGTCGGAAAAGCTCCTTACAACCTGAAACTTTCTCAGAATCGTGCTGATGCTGTTAAGAAGTACCTTTCAAATAAAGGAGTTGATGTTTCCAGAATTACAGCCAAAGGCTATGGTATGACCAAACCGATTGCATCTAACAAGACACCTGACGGTCGCCAGAAGAATCGTAGAGTCGAATTTACAATCGTTGAATAATTGCCTTGATGTTTAAGGTTTGAAGTTTGAAGTTTCAAGACTTCAAACTTCAAATTCTTAACAACAAACTTCTTTCTTTCATTGAACGCTCTATACATTGTCATTATTACTCTCATTGCTTCTGCTTTGTCATCAGGCACTGAGATTGCATTCCTCTCTGCCAACAAGCTTCGGATTGAACTTGACAGGAAGAAAGGAAGTTTTACCGCGCGTATTATTTCAAATTTTGTAAAGCATCCATCGCGTTTCATTGCCACCATGCTTGTGGCGAACAATGTGGCACTGGTTATTTATGGAATTGCTATGAGTGAAGAGATTCTCACACCGGAAGTATTGCAACGGATCATTCCCGTCAGCTTGCAAACACAGGTGAATGTACTCATCGTTCAAACTTTTCTTTCAACCATATTAATATTGTTAGCCGCTGAGTTCCTTCCAAAAGTATTGTTCCGCATTGACCCGAACAGGATCCTTAATGTTTTGGCCATTCCCATACAGCTTATTTTTTCCCTACTGTATCCTGTTGTGGCATTTACTATCGGAATTTCAAAATTTGTCCTTACAAAAATTCTTGGCGTTCAGTTTATTGAGGAAAAACCTGTATTCGGTCGCGTGGATCTTGACCTGTATATCCGAGATATCAGCACAAAAAATAACCAGGAAGAGGAGATGAATGCCGGCATACAGATGTTTCAGAATGCGTTGGACTTTACTGAAGTGCGCGTCAGGGAATGCATGGTTCCTCGCAAAGAACTTGTTTCCATTGATGTGGAGGAACCCATTGCTGCACTGCATAAGTTATTCATTGAGACAAAACTGTCCCGCATCCTTGTCTACCGTGATAACATAGACAATATCATCGGCTTCGTTCATAGCAGTGAAATGTTCCGCGAGCCTGCTGATATCATTCAGGTCCTGCTCCCGGTAACAATTGTACCTGAGGTAATGGCTGCAAATGAATTGCTGCAGCTCTTCATTGAACAACACAGAACCATTGCAGTGGTTGTGGATGAATTTGGAGGCACTTCGGGAGTAGTTACAATGGAAGATGTGATGGAAGAAA
>JAPLDB010000188.1:3735-8991 GCA_026391975.1 Bacteroidota bacterium
AATATTCGGTGAAATACAGGATGAGCATGATGTTACCGAAACAACAGAAAAAAAGATCAGCGACAATGAGTTCATTTTCTCAGGCCGCCTTGAAATTGATCTGCTCAATAGAAAATACGACCTCAATATTCCGGAAAGCGAAGGCTTTGAAACATTGGCTGGTTTTATATTCCATCACCACGAAAACATTCCTAAACCAAACGAAGAGATCATCATACCTCCTTTTACATTTACCATCATGTACGTAAAGGATAATAGAATTGAACTTGTGCGTATGAAAATTAACAGGAAAGAAGATTGATTTTCTGAGTTGCTCTTTCAGCGAAATCGTTATTGAACGACGCATTTAAGATTTTAATCAAATAGAAGCCATATGAAAAAACAACCTTTTGTGCTTTTACTTATTGTAGTCTTATCAATAACTTCAGCCCAAGCGCAACTGCTCAATACAGGATGGAGAAGGCCGACTGCTACTCATTTTCCTAACGACTGGACCAATCCGCAGAATGCCTTCGGAAGCGATGACAATTATGCGGAAGTTTTGCACCAGTCAGGATGCCGCTGCCCGTTTATGGATTTGTCATGGGACAATGGAATAAATTATTCTTCCTCAAATATATTTGGTCCCTATGGAACCTCCGATACCTACAAGATTCAGGGTGATTCAACTGATGGCTGGGGACATTCATGGACCGATGCCGAACTAAGCGACTCCGCCTTTCTGCTCAGAATATGGAATTCAAGCACACTGCTGAAACAAGGTTATGCAAATTTTGGTTTTGGAATTCAATCAGGCAGCATTATCAGTGGCATTGAAGTACATGTTGAAGCCCATGGTGATAGTAGTTACCTGATGGATTTTGTAGACATCATTGAAGCCAAAGTTTATTACTTTTTACCAACAAGAATAAATGAAGCGTATTCATCAGCAATACCGGTGAAGGTTTTTCCAAATCCCACACGAGACATTATTCATATACAATTTATTGATGACATGCATGAAGAGACAATACAGATCTTAAATGTGCAGGGAAAAACCGTCATGGAAAATATGTTCTTAAATACACATGCGGGAATTGACTATAGGGTTGATGTCAGCAAACTGGATCCGGGAATTTATTTTCTGAATATGTTCAATGGAGAACGCGCAATAAACGCCAGACTTGTAATTCAATAAGAGACCTACTCCACCTTCGCAAGTAAATTCCTTGTTTTTTCAAGTGTCAGACTGTCATCAGAATCAACCGGCACCATTTCAAGTACTTTTTTGCACCACACCTTGCAGAGGATGTTGTCGTCACCTTCTCCGCGTTCATAATAAGTTTGCGCCAGTTCAAATTTATGAAGCATATATCCGGGCTCAAGTAATACTGCTTTACTAAAACAATCGATGGCATCCTTATAGGAACCCCCTTCCGGAACACCTCCAAAAAAAGCATTGATCATTCCTTTCTCCACAAAATTAAATCCTGCAATTGTTCGGTGCCATCTGCCCAGGATATGATATAAACCCGAGTGCTTCGGATTCAGCCTCAAACCTGTTTCACATTCTCCTTTGATAAGTTTTGCATTCGCTATTTTTTGTTTGCTGCTTGCGTTTTCATTTATCCTTCCCAATGCAAGTGCATAGGTGTAATGCCCTTCAGCATTATTGGGATCTATTGCAATTGCCTTCCTTGCAAGGTATTCAGCTTTAAGAAAATAATTTTGTCGCGCGGATTCTTCATGCTGCCTGTTGCCCAGTTTACTATAAAGGAAACTGGTATTGTAAACGTATTCTATTTTGCTCGAATCAGCCTTCAATAACTGTTGAAAAATTACTAGTGATTCTTCAAACCTGCTTTCATTCTTGAGCTTAACCGCCTGCCTGAATTGGACTTCTGCCTGCTGCGCAAACACACCTGAAGTAACAATAAGGAAACCGAAAATTATTTTTTTCATCCGGATTATTATTAGTTCGTTTTATACTTTCCAATTTCCATTTCAAAATAAGTAATTGATATTTTGCAATTCGAAATTCGAAAATTCGTTAATATTATTCGTTATTCGGAGGGGTAATTAGACTAATATGTTTAGAAACTCCTCCCTATTCCAATGACATACCTTAACTTCACAAAATCTCCATCCGAAGCCGGTGGCCTTTTTAGCCAAAGCGGGAAATCACAACGGATCGTAAATGGCTTAACGGATTGCAACGAAAAAAATTTCTTAATCGTTGCAGTTACTCCAATTCCTGCATCTGCCCGCACATCACTCATAAGGAGTTTTTCTTCAGGTAAATCATAATTAATGGAACCTGCATCTCCGAATAAATAAATATTCAATGAAAGCCAGTTCTGTGTCCACTTTGGCTTGATAGGTAAGAACTTTGCAAATTCAAGTTCCTCACTGAATGCCCATCCTGTTGTTCCCCGGTAAGAAAAACGCAAAGTTCCGTCCGCTGCTTCCTGCGGTGATAGATATCCTGCATATCCACGAAGATTTAATCCTCCGCCTTGATGAAAATGATTGGTGGACGATCCGTAACCAAGCCAATCTTCAGGAACAAATGCCCTGGAGCGTGTAAATTTATTTTCGACCAGTTCTTCACTATTGGCTCCGGCAAGGTAAAGTGCAGATTCTTTTGCATAATCAGTTCCCGTTCCAAATTGCCCTATTGCCCTTGATCTCAAAACAAACTTGCTGAAATAATAATTGTCTGTAACAGTAAGTGTCAGGTATGAATAATCATAGTTGCTCCCAATACTGCTGCTGCGTAAATCCAGGTTGATTGTCCCGTTTCCATCCTCCGCCTTATACCGATGTATAAGTGATGCAATAATTACGTTGTCGTAGCTCCCAACTCCCCATTCATCAGGATAAAGGAGATATGCGATGGACTGTAGATCCTTCCTGTAGTCAGAAGAATAAGAGACAGAAATGCCCGTTTGATTACTAATAGTGCTCCAGTCAATTCCACCGCTATAATGTTGCAATCCGTCAAGCACCCTCGACTCAATGTGAATGGCTGAATTTTTTAATACTTTTTCCAGCGGGGTCCTAAAAGAAAATGTGATTGATACAGGATCATTTTTATTAATATTAGCTATCTCAGGCACTTTTTGCTGGGCAAGGCCGGTATTGAGGTAAAAATTAAAATCAAAAAAACGAGAATAGTTGAAATAATTTCCTGAGAGGTGTAAGCCTAATTTCAATCCGTCATAATTATTGAACCATGCATCCGGCCTCCATTTTACAACATAATGCTGCCAGTCTGCAGGCTTATTCAGATATGAATCAAATTTAAGTCGCAATGGAAATGGCTTTGAGTTGTTTAGCAGGTTTATGTCTGCAAGTCGCAATGTTGTATCAATTTCAATCCGGTTGATGCCGGATGGAATGTGAATCGTTGCATCATAAACCGGATTAAGTTTATCCCAGCCAAACCACTTAGGCAGAATGATGGCATTTGTCTCCTTGATAAAATTTCTATTCGGGATGTGGTAGTTATAAGTTATCCCGTCATTTGAATACACTGTGAAATCAACAGGCATTTGCATCCGCTCCTTTCGTCTGAAAGAAATAACAAAGTCATCTTTCCCGCTGCCTGTCCTCACAGAACGGATTGCATAGTCAGTACGTTTATCTGTTTCCATCCACTGATCAAAGAACCAGTTCAGGTCGGTATGTGTGAAACGGATGATGCTGTTGCGGAAATCTTCCGGATATGGATGGCAGAACATCCACTGATTAAAATAATGCCGCATCGCCGATTGAAAAAGTGAATCTCCAAGAACATATTGCAGACTGTATAGCATCGAAGCCGTTTTCCTATAGACCATGCTGTAGCCTCCGCCGTGACCCAGTGCGCTATTGAATTGGTCAGAATGTGTATTTATAAATCCGTCTTTTCCTCTGATGGCTTCATTAATGTAACCTGAATGAACCAGACGAAAGGGAACTGAAACAGAATCTCTGAATCGCTCCTGATACCAATTGCTGCTTTTAGGATTCAGGCCCCAATTTCCCTCCAGCTTTCTGATGCATTCTGATTCGATAAACTGTGAAAAGCCCTCATCCAACATGGCCCGGTAAGTTTCATTATTCCCTACCATTCCATAAAACCACTGATGTGCAATCTCATGTGCAAGCAAGTCACGATAACCCGGGTCACTTCCGCCATCCATGGTAATCATCGGATATTCCATTCCATCGCGGGCATCGCAAACAGATATTTTAGGCCAGGCATACACGCCAATATCTGTTGAATAAATCTCAATAATTTTCGCAGTGTACGAAGCTGCGTTTTGCCAGCCTGATGCATGTGCTTCCTGAACAAATGAATAGCATTTAACTCCTGATTTGGTTTCTGCTTCACCAATCCTGTAAGTAGGGTCTGCAGAAAATGCAAAGTCGTGAACATTGTCTGCGTGAAACTTCCATATTTTTTTCGAGTCATCAGGCATCACAGGAAGTGAGGGAGGAAAACCAAATGGCTTATCCTTAAAATTTGAGATATCTAACGCCTTGCGCAAAGAATCAGGTAAAACGTCATTCGTGTTATCAAGTACACCTGTGGCATCAACAATATATATGTTCGGAAAAGTAAGTGCTACATCAAAGGATCCGAAATCACCATAAAACTCCTTGTTGAGGTGCTGGTCAGCCGTCCATCCGAATTTTCTGTCATAGACTGAAATTTTTGGAAACCACTGAGCACCGTTATAATGCTGGTGACCCCAGGAACTAAATAATTGCATTCGCCTCCGAACACCTCCATTGCCATAATAGCTTTTGAAATCTATAGTGAAAGTCACAGAATCATCAGGGAGCAGTGGCTTCTGGAGGTAAACCTTCAAAACTGTATTGTCAGATTCTGTCCTCAGGTCCACATTACCTGATTGCATTTTTTCAATCACAGTTCCCTTCTTGTCCTTTTCCCAACGGCTGTAATTTGCATTCACTCCATTGGCCAGCATGAGATCATCCAGATAAGATCCCGGCTGGAATGCATTTTGAAACAGATGAAAATATACATATTCAAGTGTGTCAGGAGAGTTATTCCAGTATGTAAGTTGTTCATTCCCGGAAATAATATCCAGCATGTCATCAACCTCAGCCTTGATGTTATAATATACGTCCTGCTGCCAGTATCCTTCGAAGGGTTTCCTGTTTTTCCAGTAAAGCTGATTACTTGTTCCCCGGTAATAATTATTGTTTTCCTGAGCGAAAGCGGACACGCAGAGCAATAACAATAAAAGAAAAGACCGTAACAGG
>JAPLDB010000007.1 GCA_026391975.1 Bacteroidota bacterium
GTCTTTATAGCTTGCAAAACAGCAGAGCCTTCTCTAATTTAGACGGGTCAATTTGCCGCGGAATAGGCGGGTCACTTTGCCGCGGAATGGGTGGACCTCTTTAGCGCGGAATCAGTGGATCACTTTGCGCGGAAACTCCACTTCTGCCCGTTTACTGATTTCATTCACCTTCACAGCGTCATACATAACTGAGCCATTAGGGGAAGAAATGCTGGAAATTTCTGAAGCGCGAAGCTTTTTAAAATCACCTGAAAAATTTACTTTATATCCGATGGTACCATCTTCACGAAACACCAGAAATTGTGCGTCAATCGTTTCCCCGTTTGCTTTTTTAATGTGATACATTTCTGTTGCTTCAGGCGAGGTAGAACCTGATCCTGAATTACCATCATTTGTTTTTTGAGATTCGCCTTTCGAATTTCCGGTATTCAAATCTGTACTGGAAGAGGAATTGGTGGAAATATTGGAGGAGGAAAAGGTAAGTTCTACTCGTCTGTTTTTTGCCTTCCCTCAAGAGTAGAATTATCAGCTATAGGATTTAATGGTCCTCTCCCGTCCGATTGAATTTGATTGCGGGGAATTTCACGACCAATCAGGTAGTCTTTTACACTTGCTGCCCGCTTCCTGGATAACTCAAGATTTTTTTTATTGTCTCCAGTGTTATCTGTGTATCCGATCAACGCCAACTGGGCTGTTGGTATTCTGATCAAATAATTTGCAATATAATTAAGGTAGTCAGCATCCCCTGGAAGCAGTGTTGCGGTCCCTGATTTAAACTGAATATTTTGAATCCTCACCGTATCCTTTAACACTTCTGTATTTCCTTCCTTCAAGTGATCGTATACACTTTTGATGTCCAGTCCTGGCGACACCGCGTATGACCTTAAGCTTAGGCTGCATACAAACAGGAATATGATGACTGGAGTTGATAACCGGATATTACTGATTCCGGATAATGGAAATGATGTCAAGTTCTGTTTCATGTTTTTGTAATTATGGTAGTGTAAATTTTTCGAAATTTATGTAATAATTTGTAACAAACAAATTTAAGAAAAAACCTGTTTTCTGCAGGTATTGCATTGGCTGCCTGACCTCATTAGAGAATCTAATATCAATGTCAGTATCATTTCTATCCTATGGAACTTCCTTACATACAATATTTTCAATTCCTGCACCGTTTTTTCGAAAAAATCATGTAGGTTTGAGAACTTATTTCCCATTTTCAATGGAAAAACAATTCGAAATTAAACTGCCCCAGTTTGAAGGTCCTTTCGACCTCCTGCTGTTTTTTATTGAACGCGATGAAATTGACGTTCAGAATATCCACGTTTCAAAGATCACCAACGATTTCCTCGACTACCTTCATCAGATGAGTGAGTTGAACATAGAAGTGGCAAGCGAATTTATCCTCGTCGCTGCAACCCTGATGCGCATCAAGGCCAAAATGTTGCTGCCCCGTCCTGAGTTCGATGAGCAGGGTAAAGAAATTGATCCGCGCGAAGACCTCGTTCAGCGGCTCCTCCTTTACAAGCAATATAAAGAGGCATGCGAAGATTTTAAAACACTGGAAGATGACCGCTCCCGCAAGTCAGAACGCGGAAATGTACAGCGCGAACTGGCCAACATTGCAATGGAAAACGCCCATGCCGAGGAACTGATGAACCTTACGCTGTTCCATCTTTTGAATGCATTCCAGAAAGTAGTAAAACGTTTTGATGACGAAAAAAATAAGGTACGACATAAGGTAGTGCAGTATCCTTATACAATCAGTGAACAAAAATCATTCGTCCGTAATTTTATATCGTCAAAAGAAAAAACTTCATTTACTGATCTCCTCTTTACCTGCGAAAATAAAATACACGTCATATTCACTTTTCTAGCCATCCTTGAACTGCTTCAGGAACAAATCATCACAGCGACGATCGGCATGGGTTTTAATAATTTCTGGCTCACCGAAAACAAACAGCCCATTACTTTGCCTGATTCGGAGAATTAGGAATTAATATTCTGATGTATGGAGCTCGATAGCAGGAAACTATTACGCACTTTTCGTCCCTCACGCATCCTGTTACCGATTCTTATTGGACTCGGTACAGTAACTTTTTTGTTTGTACAAAATTTCGACAGACAAGCCTTTGAAAATATCAAATGGACATGGAATTCCTCTTTCTGGATTTTCATGGCACTCATGGCCATGGTCGTACGCGATCTGGCATACATGCTTCGCATTCGTGCACTTACGGATCATGAAATAGGGTGGTGGCGTTCATTCATCGTCATTATGCTCTGGGAATTTTGTTCGTCTATTGTTCCAACCATGCTGGGAAGCGGATATTTCTTCGCCATCTTTATTCTCACCCGCGAAAAAATAAATACCGGCCGCAGCATCACTGCCATTACGCTTTCTTCTTTTCAGGATGGCGTGTTCCTGGCGCTGGTTGCTCCATTTGTTTACTTCGTCATCGGCAAGGAAAAACTTTTTTCATCCCTCAACCTGAGTACCCGAATTGTCGAGGGTGGAGGAAGCGGGTTTCTCGTCACCTTCTGGACAGTCTATTTCATTATCCTCGCCTATAAAATCTTTGTTGCCTACGGACTATTTATTAATCCGCGGTTTGTGAAATGGGCATTGATCAAAATATTTTCGCTGCCTCTTCTTAACCGCTGGCGCCACGATGCCAGGGAAACAGGCGACCAACTCATCATTGCCAGCAAAGGATTAAAAAACAAAAGCCGCCGTTTCTGGATAGAATCCTTTGGAGGCACATTCATATCCTGGACGGCCAGGTATTCGCTGGTGAACTGCCTGGTATTGGCATTCACAAATGCGCCTGCGGAAAATTTTATCATTTTCGGAAAACAGGTGGTAATGGGGATCATCATATTGTTTACTCCCACACCCGGCGGCAGCGGCTTTGCGGAATTCATGTTCAACAAGTACCTCAGCGAGTTTATACCTTTCGGCCTGAGCGCTTCACTCGGATTGCTATGGAGGTTAATCAGCTACTACCCATATATTTTTATCGGCGTCATTCTCCTTCCAAAATGGATAAAACAGAAATTTTCGAAAGAGGAGATTGCAGTGGGTACGGGATCATAATAGTTGACATTGCGAACGACGAACAACTGAAACTCGTCCGACCGTACTCCCCACGCCTGCAATTCCACAGCTAAATTTACATATTAGGAAAGACTCAAAATATCCACCTCACAAGCTCGTCTACCCATTTATTACTTCACTAACTTCACACTTCAGGAATGTCAAAAGTATTCGGCAAGCTACCCACAGGAAAAAGACTGGAACGCATTAAAGCAAACACCAATTATAAAGTGGGCGCATTTCAAAACCAAAGCGTCACAAGTGTAATGGCTGAAGGCCACTCATTCGGGAAAATACTCAAAGACTATTACAGAAAACCGAAAACTACTGAACCGTCCCTACCAATTCCAAGCATCAAAACAAATCTTAAAGAATTGAACGGCCTCTCTCCTACCATTGTATGGTTCGGGCACTCTTCATACCTGTTAAATATCAACGGAAAAAATATTCTCGTCGATCCCGTTTTCAGTGGTAGCGCTTCCCCGTTTTCATTCATGGTGAAAGGATACAAAGGAACTGATGTTTTTAAGGAAACAGATTTTCCTGATCTCGATGTGATCTTACTGACACATGATCATTACGACCACCTTGACTACAATAGCATCCTAAAACTGAAGAGCATTACCAAAAAGTTCTGTGTGAGTTTAGGGGTGGCATCACATCTTGAATATTGGGGGATCGATAAAAACATCATCACAGAATTTGAATGGTGGCAGTCAGCGGAGATATTTCCCGGCATGATGCTTACCGCAGCTCCTGCGCGCCACTTCTCGGGCAGGGGAATCAGGAGGGGAAAAACGCTCTGGAGTTCATTCATACTTAAAACATCAGATCATAATTTATACCTGGGAGGTGATTCAGGTTACGACACACATTTCAAAGAAATAGGGCAAAAATATGGTCCGTTTGACATAGCAATTCTCGAAAGCGGCCAATACAACCCTGGCTGGAAAAATATACATATGATGCCTGAGGAAACAGTTCAGGCAAGTATTGACCTGAATGCCAATGTCTTACTTCCTGTTCACTGGGGCAAGTTCACTTTGTCTCTGCACCCATGGAATGAGCCAATTCAAAGGTTGATCAAAAAAGCAGGGGAACTAAATGTAAAAGTGACCACACCATTAATCGGTCAAGAGGTAATTCTCGGCAAAAGTTACCCTGCTGAAGTATGGTGGAATTTCTAATACTGTATATCAAAGTGTGATTACATCGATTAAGTCAGTCTGTGTTTTTAAAATATGCCGTATTTTCGAGACCCGATTGACGTAGATGTACACAAGACTATTTTTTCTGCTGTTGTTATTTCCCGTCACAACAACTTTGCACTCACAAAGTAAAAACATGAGTACTACCAGTGGAACCATTTCCTTCCGGTCTGAAGCTTCCCTTGAACTGATCAAAGCAACTTCTAACGAACTTTTGGGAAAGGTTGATGAAGACAAACGCACTTTTGCTTTCCGCGTATTGTTAAGATCATTCGAAGGCTTTAACAGCGGGCTCCAGCAAATACATTTTAATGAAAATTATTTAGAGACTGACCAATTTCCGGAGGCTTCATTTTCCGGAAAGATAATTGAACCTGTTGATTTTAATAAAAACGGAAAATCAACTATCCGTGCAAAAGGGATATTAAAAATTCATGGCGTTGAACAGGAACGCATCATCAAATGCGATTTAACCATTCAGGGAAATCAAGTACATATTGAATCAACTTTTACTGTTCAACTCTCCGATCACAATATCAGGATCCCCAGGGTCGTGCATGAAAAAATTGCTACAGAAATAATAATAAATGTCAAAGCTGACCTTTCCCGTCGATGAAATTCAAGAATATTTTTCCTGCCGTTTACTTCCTGATTTCTTTAAATGCAGCGCTTCTATGTATTCCTGATGTTTCGAAATGTCAGGCTCCTATTTTTGAAGAAGTTCCTTTTACATTCAGGAATAGCGATGTCAGGATCTCCAAAATACTGAAGGACAAGGATGGCTGGTTATACTTCGGAACCGACCATGGCCTTTTTCGTTTTGATGGAATTCGTTTCAGCAAAATCATATGTGCAGATACACTGAAGGATGAATCGGTAAGCACATTGTTTCAAACCATGGATGGAAAAATATGGGTGGGTTTTAGGAACGGCGCAATTGCCTCTTACTTCAAAAGAAAATTCGCCGCTTTTAAACCGGAAGAAGGATTACCGAAAGTGTCAATCAGCGCATTCGAAGAAACAACAAGCGGCTCCCTTTGGATCTCTACCAATGGGGAAGGAATATATATCGTTTCAGGAAAACACCTTTACAATATTAATTCAGATGACGGGCTGAATGATAATTATGTCCATGCTCTTCATTCCTTAAATAACACTGATATCATCATTGCTGCCAGTGACCAGGGGCTAAATGAATGTACTTTTAATAATGGAAAGAAGAGTGTACGGAATATATCCCCCGTCCCGGGTTTGCCGGACAACATCATTACCGGCTTTCTGGAAAACAAAAATAATATTATCGCCGGAACTCAGGACAAGGGAATTTGTATCATTGATCAGGAGTGGAAAAACTTATTGATACCTGAAGTCAGCAGGAATTGGTCTTATGGCATGGTGAATAAAGTGATTTCAGTAGGTGATGAATACTGGATTGCAACCAATGATCATGGTTTGGTCATAGCCGATACTGCCGATGGAAAAATGAGATTCAATTTAAAAAAAGGGAATCTTTTTCAACACTCCGCTATCAACGATCTTGTATCTGACAACGAAGGAAATGTGTTGCTTGCCTGCAATGATGGAATCCTAAAATCACCCGGAAAAAAAATTCGCCTGATCGAGTCACTGCAGAATGAAAAAATCTCCTTTGTCCATGCAACCCTCTTCGACTCTCATGGTAATTGTTGGTTTTCCCCTGATCAGGGTCTTATCAAGATGTGGACTGACACATCAGGCAATATACATCGTCAAAAATTCACGCTCACCCCGCCGGAAAAACTAATTGACATTGTAACACTCTATGAAGATCCTTATGGGTTTCTTTGGATAGGAACCATGGGAGCAGGAATATTCCGACTACAAATCAGTACCGGGGCTGTAAAAAAGATAACTGAGAATCCTGCACTAACCAATGGCAGCATTCTGACAATCTCCGGAAAAGCCGATGATGTATGGATTGGTGGTTTCGAAGGGACAATTTTAATAAACCTTAAAAATAATGTAAAGGGTTCACCGGAAATAAAGTTTGCCGACAACATTGTTACTGACTCATTGCGTAATTGCTATGTCTACTGCATTTATACCGATAAAGAAAATCGCACCTGGTTTGGAACAGACGGAGATGGTGCTTATATGTATGACGGACGGCTACTAAAAAACGTATCGTCGACAGAATTCAATGCCCATACTGTTTATTCAATTGCAGAAGATGGTTCCGGAAACATCTGGTTCAATACACAAGACAATGGACTATTCAAATTCAACGGAAAGCATTTCCAGAATTTTTCAATAAATGATGGATTGAGTGATGCAAACATTTCTTCGATGATCTTCGACCATTCAGGAAATCTGATCCTTACACATAAGAATGGAATAGACATACTGAACAAGAAGGAAATCCGTTTTACTTATCTAAGAAACAACAGGGAGCTATCAAATATGAACCCTGACCTCAATTCAGCTTCCGTAAACACAGACGGCGTAGTCTACATTGGAACTGAAAAATTTATTCTTCAACTCTCTCCGGATGAATTGGCGGCACAGCCTTTCCCAAAAACATTTATTGATAATATTTCTGTATTTCAGAAAGAAGTTGGCGACAGCATTCACTCTTTTGCAAGTGATCAAAATAATATTTCATTTGATTTTACCGGGCTATGGTACGCTGATCCTACGCTCGTGCAATACCAGTACAAGCTGGATGGATTCAATGATGAATGGATCAATACTACAGACAGGGAAATAACCTTCCCAAAACTATCTCCCGGAACATATACTTTTAATGTTCGCTCTTCACTCAACAGTGACTTCAGCAATGCATCTGAAGCCAGTTTCAGGTTTGATATTCGGGCACCATTTTGGAAAACCAACTGGTTTCAGATAATCTCGTCGCTTTCAATTGCATTTCTTCTTTATCTATTTATCAGGTATCGCGACAGGAGAATCCGGAATATTGACAGACTTAAAAAAGAAGCAATTGAGTTTCAATTTGAAATGCTGAAGAGTCAGGTGAATCCGCACTTTTTGTTCAATAGCTTCAACACCCTTATTGCCATTATCGAGGAAGATCAGAAAACAGCTGTGAGTTATGTTGAGAAACTCTCGGAATTTTTCAGAAGCATCGTGGCTTACCGCGACAAAAATCTGATCCCGTTGCGGGAGGAGATCAACTTGCTGAATAATTATTTCTTTCTTCAGAAAAAAAGATACGGGCAACATCTAAGTCTGAACATTAAAATCGACGACAATACCTTGTCTGCAACCCAGATTCCTCCTCTTACCCTACAGTTATTAGTAGAGAATGCAATCAAACACAATGCAGTATCCAAGGAATCACCAATGGAAATCGGGATTTTTATAGAAAGTTCCAATATCATTGTGGTGAATAATATAAACCCTAAATTGCTAAGCGAAAGATCTTCAGGCATGGGTTTGCAAAATATAAC
>JAPLDB010000185.1 GCA_026391975.1 Bacteroidota bacterium
ATCAACATCTTCAAGTTTATTGATATAAAGACAGCCTTTTCCTGTTGTGTACTTTCCCAGTTTCTTCAATAATACTTGCTGGTCTCCTGCAACTCCAAGTCCATAAAGCACGAGGTTTTGCTTGCGTGGGGAGAAACCAATCTTAAACCAATCCAGCTCACGCCCGCTTTCATATTTCAAAGTCACATCTCCAAAGCCGATGATTGCACTTCCCCACATCTTCGGTTCTTCGCCGGTTGCATGCTGCATCGTCTCTGAAATCAAGAAGCAATCTTTGCGTTTCTGTTCATCCTTTATAGCATTCAGGAAACCATCAACGCTTACTTTTGTTTTTGTGGTTTTGAGTTTTGCTTTTGACATAAAAAACTTTGCAGATAATTATTTTAGGGTTTGGTATAAGGGTCTGCATGAGACATATATATCTGATATTATAGCAATCACAAATAAAATAAATCTCAGACAATTTTTTAATAATAATTTCTATCTTCCTTTAATCAAAAATCGTTACCAAGGAATGGTGCTTTTATTATATTTGCAAAAATAGCTTTGTATGTCGACCAGACAGGTTTACTTTTTAAGGGCCTGGTTTATTTATATTTATCGTAGGAAAAAACATGAAACAAGCAATTTCTCTCATTTTTTTTATTGTAGCGTTGAATACCGCACATGCTCAATCAAACATCGTTACCTATGCAGGCAACAACGGCAAAGAGACATTCTATGACGTTATGCAAATTACAGATGGTACATTTCTGGTTTGTGGTTATGCCGATAATCTGAATTGGATCGGTGGCGGCGTGCAGGATATACAGCTTACTTATACCGGCTCAATCCCAAACTCACTTGGATCAAACCGCTATGGATTTTTATTGCATCTGTCTGCTGATCTGCAAACCATACTGCAGGTAGTGCATTTTCCACAAGGTGCAGTTGAAGACATAAGGTTCATGAAAACGAATTCACTTCCGTATTCACCTACAGGAGATTTGTATATCAGTTGCAATACTTCTGATACCGATCCGAACAATGGCGGATACATCATCGCAAAACTGGATAACAATTTTATAAACGGAGTGCCGTCAGCGCTTGAATGGTTCAATGTAGTATGGGCGAAGTCAGGGCCAAAAGACTATCATCCATGGGATGTAACAAATGACGGAAAAGTGTTTTACATCTCCGGAGAAGCTTACGGATATGACTGGAGTGCCATTTATTGTCTCGACCAACTCGGACAGCGCACAGTAGTGAATAACTGGCGCACCCACTGGTTGACCAACGGAACTGAATGGAAAGGAACACCTGCTTCTGCAAATCCATTGGGAAGTATTGATTCGGTTTCTTTCAGCGGAATCGTATTAAAGATCTGGGGACGATGCGACCTGCGTTCATGGACAGCCAATGATTACAATGCTTCGCTTGCAGATGAAAATGGCGGAACCAAAAAAGGAAAGTGGCCTGTAGATATTTTATTTGACGGTCCGTGTGATCCTGCAAACCCTACAGCCGTAAGTCCCGGCTATACCGGTTATTCAGCATCGCCAACTCCTGTTTATGGCGGTGAATGTATTTCTATTGACAGACGAAACAATAACATGTATATCGGAATGAATTTCAAAAGTGTTTTGCCCAATGGCGGCCAGCCGGATTTTGAACCCGCCGTTATTGCCATGGATTCTTCCGGTATGCTGCTCTGGTGGAGCCGTTTGTACCATGAAATAACGCCAGCCGGAGATACTGTCAATTCAAGTCCGGACCAGTATGTAGATGCGCTGGCCATCGATTATTCTAATGACAAGCTAGTTGTAGGGGCCAGGTGCCATGGAAACAACACTGAGAATTTCTGGGAAGGAAATACACTTGCGACTGACACCAATGCATCCGGTTTTCAAAATAATTTTACCGGAAGCAGCGGAAACATCCACATCTCCTGGCTTGGTAAATTCAGTCTTACAAACGGCACGCTTTCTAACTCAACATACATGGCAGAACTGGCAGAAGGCACCGGATCTCTGGGAAGCCCTCATCCCGATCCAAACCTTGACGGATGGCCAAACCCCAACAGCGGATGGCCGAATGTGAATACTACTAGAATGGCAAAGAACAACATGAAGGTTTCCAGCAATGGTGATGTATGTATTCTGGCTGTTGGCCGCAGAACAATCACCACGGCAAATGCCTATCAGAAAATGGTGAAACCAAACAATGGAGGGCTGAGCTGCTGGAATAGTTTTGTGCGCGTATATGATTCTCAGTTTCACGTCCCGAAATACAGTTCCCTTATAGTGGGCGCCTGGGATACGCTTACACAAGCCGGCGGAGACAATACTGAAATATTTGGCGTGTATAAAACCGGACGAGGCGTAATTTGTGTTGGCAGACAGAAAGCAGATACATCCGGAATACCTGTCGGAAATAATATTCCTGTTGTAAATGTTTGTCCGTGGGGAAATGCAACGCCACAAAATGAAAGCGCCATCCTTGTTTATTATCAGGCAACAAATATCTATAACCCAAATGATAGCATTGCTTCAACCGGAACCGACAAGACAAATGACATTTCATCGTCTTTCGAACCTATAATATATCCCAATCCTGCATCAGGCAAACTGAATATTTCTTTTACGCGGGAGCAGGAGAAACAGATTCATTGGAAATATGAAATGACTGATGTTTTAGGAAGAGTTATTCTGCGGGGTGATCTTTTACATTCCACAATCGGTCTTGATGTTCACGATGGAATTTATTATTTAAAACTCTTTAATGAGAAGAATTATTATTTCAGGAAGATAATTGTCTCCGGGTAATTTCAGACAATTTGAATGTTTGGCTCTGGTGAATAAATAGAAGAAGGATTATTTTGTTCAAATACTTTCAATTTGAATTAATTCTAACGTGAATCCAACAGTATATTTGTTTCATAAATGAAAATCATTCTCGCCATCGGTACCGGTAGTTTCATCGGAGGAATTAGCAGGTACCTTCTTTCTCAATTCATACAATCCAGGATCGTCTCTACTTTTCCATTTGCCACTTTAAGTGTAAACATCATCGGATGCTTTCTAATCGGAATTGTTTTCGGTTTCAGCGAAAGAGCCAACCTCAATCCCGAATGGCGCCTGTTTCTAGCAACAGGAATACTGGGTGGCTTCACCACATTCTCTGCGTTCTCTAACGAGACTTTTGGGCTCATCCGCGCTGGAGAGATCTTCAATGCATCTGCTTACATTGCTGCAAGTGTTTTTTTAGGAATACTTGCTACATGGATAGGTTATTCAGTTCTGAAAATGAATTGAAATTGTATGCGCCCCGAACGATCTGCGTGATTGCTAAAAATCAAAAATGTAACTTTCTACAGTCCCCTTTCTCTCTTTTCTCGGGATACAAGGGTTGGGTTTTAATCTGCGAATCTGCGGCATTTTTTTTATTCAGCCATCCTGCTTTAGGCTACACAAGAAAAACTTTCG
>JAPLDB010000026.1 GCA_026391975.1 Bacteroidota bacterium
TAATCTAAAGAGTTCTTCCCGGCTTTATGCGGGGTCATTCATTTTGACAAAAGAATATCCAAAGTTCACGGAATAATTAAGCTGCTGAACCAGGTTTTGTTTCCAGGTGGAAGACCTTGCATCTTCTTGATTTAAGTTTGTATTTTCGTCCGCCTTTAAAGTTCCGCTTTGCGGGATTGATTGAACCTTACTCTCATGAAATCACTTCCTCTCCTCATCTTCCTCCAACTGATTTTAATTTCCACATCGATGGCTCAGGAGCTCGGCGTGAGCAGGACAACGCCCGGAACCACCCGCATCTGGGATGGAAAAATATCAGGGAAGATCATCGAAAATGATACCCGGCAGCCTATTGAATTTGCAAATATTGGACTTTATCATTCGGGAGTTGAAATGCCGATGGATGGAACAGTAACCGGTGAGCAGGGATCTTTCAAATTTAAAGATTTGAAACCGGGCATGTACAGAATAGAAGTCTCCTTTCTCGGATTTGAAACACAGTCGATCGATTCGCTGGAGGTGACAGAAAAAAAATCATCGGTGGGTATTGGAATAGTTTTATTGTCTCCGAAAAACAAAGTGCTGAAAGAGGCGACTGTAGAAGGAGAAAAATCCCTGATCGAAACAAAAATCGACAAGCTTGTTTACAATGCCAGCAAGGACCTCACATCAAAAGGCGGCAATGCCAGTGATGTGCTGCGCAAGGTCCCGATGGTTACCGTTGATCTTGATGGAAAGGTAATGCTTCAGGGTACGCAAAATGTAAAGATCCTGATCAACAACAAGCCGTCCTCCATATTGGCAGGGTCATTAGATATTGCAATGAAATTAATTCCTGCTGATGAAATCGAAAGAGTGGAAGTCATCACAAGTCCTTCTGCAAAATATGACGCTGAAGGAACAGGAGGTATTATCAACATTATTACGAAGCGTAAAAGTATGGCGGGGACTAACGGGTCGGTCAACATTGGAGCAGGTACACGCTCCAGCAACCTCTATGGAGATATCAATTACAGAAATGGTCGTTTGGGAACCGGACTTAGTGTGGGTGGTTCCGGCTACCACGGAAAGGGCGACATCACCACAACGCGGATCAGCACAGATACTGCCAATGCCCTTACACTGAAACAGGAAGGCAAGAACAGTCTCATCGGAATGGGACCTTTCATCAAATGGACTACTGACATCGACGTAACCAGTAAGAATACGCTCAGCACGGCCCTTGAATATTATAGTTTTTACCAGCCCATAAAATCAGATAACTCTAATTTCATCAATGGTGAAAATCAGTTTGATGCATCCAGCAAACTGAATAATAATGCACTGGGATACGACGCCCTGCTTGAGTACAAGCGTGTATTTGACAACCTTGACAAAGACTGGACAGTTTCCCTGCAGCATTCCAACAACACTTCAATAACAGATTATGATGTCGAGCGGAACTTTTTTTTGCCGGTAACCGGAAGCTCTTTTGAGTCAGGCAAGAATGAAAACGTGAACAGGGAAACAACGCTTCAGACAGATTTTACAAATCCCTTTTCTAAAAAATTCACACTGGAAGCCGGCGCGAAGGCCCTGGTTAGAAATGTGACAAGCGATTCCAAAACGACACGATCATTTCCTGAAACCAATATTTCATCTGCATTCAATTATGACCAGAACGTTTATGCAGCTTATACCGTGGGTTCATTCAGCCTGAAAAAGTTCGGCTTCAAAATGGGTGTGCGGTTTGAACAAACGGAATTAAAGGGCGATCAGGATTCTGACAGTACTGAATTTACCGGCAGCTACAACAACGTGATACCGAATGCCACGTTCTCATTCATGGAGCAGGGAAAATACCAGATCAAATTGAGCTATACACAACGCATTCAACGGCCGTCCATGGATCTGCTGAACCCGTACAAGAATACCAGTGACCCATACAATGTTTCTTATGGTAACCCGGCACTTAATGCTGAGACCAGTCATGCGTTTGAACTGGGATATTCTTTTTTCAAAGATTTCGGCTCGTTCAACATCGTAGCTTTTCATCGTTTTACAAATAATTCCATTGAACAGTATAGTGTTCTTAACGGTTCTGTTTATGAAACTACGTATGATAATATTGGTAAAAATTATTCCGATGGGGGCAGTGTCAGCGCTAACCTTCGCCACCGCAGTTTATCGGTTTCGATCAATACCAATGTTTTTTACTATGAAGTAAAAAGCAATCGTCCGGGACTTCCCGCGAAAAATTCTGCCATTAATTACAACATTAATGTCTTCAGCACACTTAAGATCAATGACCGCTGGAAGCTCCAGGCTTTTGGAACTTTTAATGGCCCGAGTTATTCTGTACAGGGGTACCAGACTTCGTTTTATTATTACAATGTGAGCGGGCGACGCGAGTTTAAAAACAAAAAAGGAGGCATTGGATTTGGGCTTGACAATTTCGCAACGCCTTATATACATTTCATGAGCAAATACAAGGGAGCGGATTTCTCTTCTACAACAGACAATAAAATTTTCTTTCCCGGTATACGCATCAATTTTGACTATCGCTTCGGACAAATGGATTTTGGTTCCAAGCGTAAGAAGAAGATTAAAAATGACGACCTCAAGCAAGGTGAGGGTAGCGGTTTCGGCGGTGGTGGAGGAGGAGAAGATCAAAAGTAACCGGGGGCGTTCTTAAAAGTTTCGCGTAAAAGGCGCATTCATTTATTGGAAGACCTAACGCTTTTCGCCTGGTTGGATTACAATTGAAATAAAACTATGCCGCGCCATATCCTTTTACTTTTCTGCATTTTACTTGCGCAAAGTCTGTTCTCACAGCCCTTGCCAACACAGCTCGACCTCCTGTCGATTTCTCCTGATAGTTTCATTGTAGAATTCAAAACAACGAAAGGAAATTTTTCAGTCATGGCTCACCGAGGCTGGTCACCCCTTGCATGCGACCGGTTTTTCATGCTTGCAAAAAACAATTGGTATCATAATACAGTGATCTACCGTGTTGGTCCTACCCGAAGCTACCCGGGCGGAAAAATTGTCCAGTTTGGAATCAGCAACAACACCACTGCTAATTATGCCTGGCGCGATGCAACAATCAAAGACGAGCCCGTGGTGCATCCGCATGAATGGGGAGCAGTTTGTTTTGCCCGAGACAGCATCAACTCACGTTCCACGGACATTGCTATTTTTCTGGCTCAAGGAATAATGCTTGATACAATCAATTACAAAGGTGTAGTTGGTTTCCCTTCTTTTGCCATTGTTATCAGCGGGAATGAAGTGTTGAAAGCGTTCAATGGAGAATATGGAAACGACATCATGGAGTTTCCGGATGACTCTTTATTTCTTGGCAAACCATTTTATGACAGAAGGTTTCCGGGACTAGACGTCATTTATTCTGCTGCTGTCACTATATCCTGGAAGGGCGGTAAGAATAATTGAATCGGTTTAGTAAATCAAGTGAAGCACGGGTTTCTTGTTTCAAGCCGGATTAACAGATGTCTTTATATCAATAACATTCCTGTTGTTGGCATTGTAGGGCGACTCCGCCTTTTGCCTCCTTTTTAGCCCCCATTTTTTCCGGTCTATCCCCCCATTCTCCCCGTTCAGCTATTCTTTTTTTTATCTGGCAACCGGTGAGGCTACTTTGCACCCGAATTCCTGATTAAGGTCAATTTCTAATTCCAAATATAATGAAAAACAAAATTCATCTCATCGCATTGGCAATCCTGATCATTGCGGCTTCCTCATGCAAAAAAGAAGATAACAGCCCTGCAAGCACAACCAGTTCATCAATTGCCGGAATCATTACATCAGGTAACTGGCGTGTGAGTTATTACCATGAAGGCAGCAATGACCATACTTCAAATTTCAATGGCTATACTTTTGCCTTTAGTAGCATCGGCACTATGACTGCAACCGACACCTCTGGCATGACCTCAGGTACATGGAGGATCGATGACAGCAATGTGAATGAATTTCACATGTCCATCGGGAGCAGTACACCCCTTACTGACCTGGATAGAGGCTGGCTGATCACTTCTCAGACGAGTACTGAGATTCAAATGAAAGATGATAGCGGTTCTTCCAATGAAGAATTGCACTTCACAAAAATTTGAAAATCGGATACTGTTATTTACTCTTACATTCGGGATCATTTCCTGGTTTAGATAGATTTACCTCTCTTTTCAGGTACCTTTAAGGAGGACTTCTGATTTGCGGATTCAAATCATAACTTTGCCGCCCTTCTTAATTCATCCCATGAAAGGTTTCAGGACACTGCTTTTTATCGCTATCGTTATTGCGGCACTTCTTCTGATCAAGTTTTTTTTCATTCCCTATCCGCAGCTCAATGCGCCAAAGCCGGGTGGTACTGCACCCGTAGTGCCTGTATCGGCTTTTATTGTAAGGACTTCCGGGGTTAACCAGGAAATTTTTGCAACAGGAAGTTTGCAGGCAAATGAGGAAGTGGATCTTCATCCCGAGGTATCAGGAAAACTCATCCAGATTTTCTTTAAGGAAGGTAGCCGTGTGAATAAAGGTGAACTGCTGATCAAAATTAATGACGCCGATTTGCAGGCACAGCTGCATAAAACCGACATCGAGAAGAAACTTGCTGAAGACCGTATCAAACGCAATGAAAAACTGCTTGAGATGAAGGGGATCAGCCAGGAGGAATTTGATGGGTTGAAGAATGCCGCTGAAGTGTTAAACGCAGAACGTGATGTATTGATGGCCCAGATCGCCAAGACGGAGATCAGGGCTCCATTTAATGGGATTATTGGGCTGAAGACTGTGAGTGAGGGGAGTTTCGTATCACCGCAAACTCGCATCGCCTCGCTTCAGCAGACAGATCCATTGAAAATTGACTTTTCCATCCCTGAAAAATATGCTTCAATGGTAAAAAATGGTGATGTGGTTTCTTTTTTAGCAGGATCTGCCGGAAAGGAGAGCAAAGGAAAGATTTATGCCATCGAACCGAAGGTGGATGAAGCTACTCGTACAATACATATTCGTGCCTTATGTCCGAATTCAAATTCAGCCCTCCTGCCGGGTGCCTTTACAAGTATTACATTGCATCTGGGGGAACAGAATAATGTATTAATGATACCAACAGAAGCCATCATTCCCGTTTTGAAAGGGAAGCAGGTGTTTGTGTACAGGGATGGAAAGGCAGAACCTATGAAAGTTGAATCAGGAATGAGAAATGATTCAACGTTACAAATAACGAGCGGGCTGTCAGAGAATGATACTGTAATTACCACGGGCATGATGTCGCTGAAACCGGGCGTTGCTGTTAAACTGACTTCTGTTAAGTAATACAATGTGTAATTCACGATTCAATTCCACCGCTCTGTCGGCAAGTCTTTGGCAGCTGATAGCTATCGAAAATGCATCGCGCATTGTGATATGAATTTATCATCCATCAGTATTAACCGGCCAGTATTAGCGATCGTGATGTCGCTCATCATTATCTTATTTGGAGGTATTGGCTATACTTTCCTGGGCGTTCGCGAATTTCCTTCCATTGATCCGCCCGTTATTACAGTGCGTACTAATTATACCGGTGCAAATGCAGATGTAGTTGAATCACAAATTACCGAGCCGCTGGAAAAAGCAATCAATGGCATCGCAGGTGTGCGCACCATTTCATCTGCCAGTAACCTTGGTTCAAGTGCTATCACTGTTGAATTTAATCTCGATGCCGACCTTGAAGCCGCCGCAAATGATGTACGCGACAAAGTTTCGCAGGCAGTGAGGCTGCTTCCGCAGGATATTGATGGGCTTCCGATAGTGACAAAGAGTGACGCCAATTCAGATGCCATTTTGTCTCTCACACTTCAGAGCGATACGAGAAGTCAGCTTGAGGTGAGTGACTATGCTGAAAATGTAATAACGGAACGATTGCAAACAATCCCCGGTGTAAGTACGATTCAGATCTGGGGACAGAAAAAATATGCCATGAGGTTGTGGTTGGATCCGTCAAGGATGGCTGCTTTCCGACTGACACCGTTGGATGTAAAGAATGCCCTTGACCGTGAAAATGTGGAGTTGCCCACAGGAAAGATTGAGGGGAATACGACTGAGCTGATTGTGAAAACCGCAGGGCGGTTGGTGAAGGAAGACGATTTCAATAACCTGATATTAGCCAATACAAGGGACAAAACTGTTCGGCTCCGCGACATAGGATATGCCGTGCTCGGTCCTGAAGTAGAAGAGACTAACCTCAAAAATAACGGCGTGCCCATGGTTGGATGCGGCGTAGTTCCTCAACCAGGTGCCAATTACATTGACATTGCTGATGAATTTCACAAACGGGTGGAGCAGATACAGAAAGAACTTCCAAAGGATTACAAGCTAGGTATGGCACTTGACAATACCAAGTTCGTGAAAAGGTCCATCAGCGAAGTAAAAGAAACATTGCTCATTGCCATCATCCTGGTGATCCTGATTATTTATCTGTTTTTCCGAGACTGGATTATCGCTCTTCGTCCGCTCATTGATATTCCTGTTTCACTCATCGGTGCATTTTTTATCATGTACCTTTTTGGGTTTTCAATCAATGTACTCACCTTATTGGCAATCGTACTTGCAACCGGCCTCGTTGTTGATGATGGAATTGTAGTCACTGAAAATATTTTCAAAAAAGTGGAGAAGGGAATGAACCCCACGCAAGCCGCCCATGAAGGAACGAAGGAAATATTTTTCGTTGTGGTTTCTACTTCGATTACCCTTGCTGCGGTCTTCATGCCAGTGATATTCCTTGAGGGATTTGTCGGGAGGTTGTTCCGCGAATTCGGTGTTGTGCTGGCAGGAGCCGTATTAATTTCTGCTTTTGTTTCACTCACGCTTACACCCATGTTGAATGCACGTTTGCTGAGGACAAACAGGAAGCACAGCCGCTTTTATGAAATGACAGAACCCTTCTTTGAACGCATGATGAGCAGCTATCGCTCTTCACTCGGAAATTTTATGAAAAGAAGGTGGATCGGATGGGGGATTTTAGTTGCATCGGTTGTCCTGATTTTCGGCATCGGCTCATTATTGCAAAGTGAACTTTCGCCGCTCGAAGACAGAAGTTGGTTTCGCATCATTTCAACTTCACCGGAAGGAACATCTTTTGAATCAATGGATCATTACATGGACAAGCTTAGCACCATGCTCAATGATTCTGTTCCTGAGAAAAAAATTATCCTTACGATAACAGCGCCAAACTTCTCAGGTTCCGGTGCAGTGAACAGTGGATTTGGCCGGGTGATGGTGACGGATCCTGATGAACGGACAAGATCTCAGCAACAGATCGTTGAAAAAGTTTCTGCGGCCGTTCGCCAGTTACCGGAAGCAAGAACATTTTTTATCCAGGAGCAATCAATTTCAGCAGGTGGTGGTCCAAGGGGAACGCTGCCTGTACAATTTGTTATTCAGGCACCCAATTTTGAAAAGCTGAAGGAAGTCTTGCCGAAATTTATGCAGGAAGTGAATAAGGATTCAGTATTCCAGGGCTCGGATGTGAACCTGAAGTTTAACCGGCCTGAATTGCAGATTACCATTGACCGCGACAGGGCAAGGGTTCTTGAAGTCAGCGTGATGGATATTGCGCAAACATTGCAGCTATCGCTCAGCGGACAACGATTCGGTTATTTCCCGATGAACGGAAAACAGTACCAGGTCATCGGACAGTTTGACCGGGCCAACAGGGATGAGACGCTCGACCTGAAATCCATTTATGTGCGAAACAAGTCAGGCGAGCTGGTGCAGCTTGACAACGTTGTGAAAGTGGAAGAAGTGAGCAGTCCGCCGCAACTTTACCATTACAACCGCTACATGAGCGCCACTGTTTCAGCCGGACTTGCTCCCGGAAGAACCATCGGTGACGGCATTGCAGAGATGGAAAAAATTTCCAAAAAAATGCTGGATGATTCATTCTCTACAGCGCTCACCGGTTCCTCCCGTGATTTTGCTGAAAGCTCTTCGAATATTTTGTTTGCCTTTATTCTTGCACTCGTGCTCATTTACCTTGTGCTTGCAGCACAGTTTGAAAGTTTTATTGACCCTGTAACCATCATGCTTACCGTACCGCTGGCATTGTCCGGTGCATTGTTCTCGCTCTGGTATTTCAACCAGACACTGAATATTTTTTCGCAGATCGGAATGATCATGCTCATCGGGCTTGTTACAAAAAATGGAATCATGATGGTGGAATTTGCCAACCAATTAAAGGAACAGGGAAAAAATAAACTGGAAGCCATCCATGAAGCAGCTGTCATGCGACTTCGTCCGATACTAATGACAAGCATTGCCACGATGCTTGGTGCGCTGCCGATTGCACTGGCGCTGGGTGCGGGTTCTAAAAGCCGGGTGTCAATGGGTATCGTAGTGATCGGAGGTTTGATGTTTTCTTTGATATTGACTCTTTATGTGATACCAGCCGTTTATTCATATTTATCACGTGAAAAGAAAAATATTGCTCAATAATATAGTGATGGGAATTATTAAAGCAGAGAAGTGTATTAGATGCAAAACGATTCATAGGGACATACTTGCCTTTTACCCTCTGTGTTTTCTCCGTGTGCCTCTGTGGTTTATTTTTTTTATTTCGACTCAGTGTTTTGCACAGGAAAAGCTTTCATTGCAGGATGCCGTCTCAACTGCATTGAAAAACAATTATTCAATACTTGTTGCAAAGAATGATGCTGCAATAAACAATAATGACAATACAATTGGTCATGCCGGAATGCTTCCGTCTGTTGTAGTTGGTGGGCAGATCACCCATACAGAAAATAACCTGAAGCAAAATTATACTGACGGGCGGGTGGTTGACAAGAGTAATGTGGGCTCAACAGCAACCGTTGCCGGTGCGATGCTGAACTGGACACTTTTTGACGGGTTGAAAATGTTTATTGCCAAAAGCAAGTTCGAAGAGATTGCGGCACGGGGAGAGATCCTATATAAGATATTAATTGAAAATACGGTTCAACAGGTAATTGCTTCTTATTTTAATGTGGTTCAGCAGCAAAAACTGATTGAAGCAACTAACATCATCATCAGTATTGACAGCGAGCGTGTAGCGATTGCACAAACGCGTCTCGAGGTGGGTTCAGGATCCAGATTGGATTTTCTGCAGGCAAAAGTGGATCTGAATGAGCAGCTTTCTATCCGAATGCGGCAGCTTGCAACACTGGAAGAGCACAAAGACAACCTGAACTACCTGCTTTCACGTAAACCGGGAACCGATTTTACAGTGAGCGATTCTATCGTCATATCTTATCATCCCTCTACGGAAACGATCCGTAATTCAGTGCAACAGAATAATTTTTCAATTCTCTCTGCGCAACAGGATCGGAAAATCTCATTACTGGAATTGAAAGAAATGAAATCACTGCGGTCACCCGCCATTGGTTTTTCGGGGGGCTACAATTACGCAAAGACAAAAAGCGAAGCAGGTTTTTTGTTGCTGAATCAAAGCAATGGATTTAATTACGGTCTTTCTTTAAGCTGGAATTTATTTAATGGTTTCAACGTCAACAGGCAGGTGAAGAATGCAAAACTGTTGTATGAAAGTTCTGATTTCAGAATTAAGGATAAACAACTACAGGTTTCTGAAGCGCTCGAAAAGGCATTGCGTGATTTTTCAAACAATGTCAGCATACTTGTTCTCGAAGAAGAAAACATCCTGCTTGCAAAGGAGAACCTGGAAGTGGCATTCGAGCGGTTCCGCACCGGCTTATCCAATTCACTCGAACTGAAAAATGCCCAGCTCAGCTTTCAGAATGCAGAATTGAGATTGGTCCAGACCCAGTACGCCGCCAAGATCTCTGAAACGGAACTGATGCGGTTGAACGGGGAGTTGGTGAAATGAAATATTCCGCGAATAGAATCGTATATCCCTATTTTTAGCTCCAGCGGAGCGACCTGTTTGTAGACCGGGATTTTCGTGCCGTGTTTGAGCTCCATCGGAGCGGCCTGTAATTTAGCATCCCGCATTTCAAAATTTCGGGAAGAATATCCGGGTCTGCTTCAGGGAATTTGAATTGAATATAATTTAAAATATCTATTTAACCGAATCGAATGAACAGGCCGCTCCTACGGAGCTCTTATTAACTGAATCAATGTTTTCTACAAACCGGTCGCTCCTATGGAGCTCCGAATATTTCACTGAATAGCTTCTATGCAGCTCCAGCGGAGCGGTCTGTTTGTAGAATGAGATTCTCGTTTAGTTTTTCAGCTCCGTAGGAGCGACCTGTAATTTTATTTAAAATTTACCAATGATGAAGCGATCTTGTTAATTTATTTTTATGCCAAAATATCATCCTTAGTATACCGGATGCATAAAACGAACCGTCACAGTATTTTTGAAAAATGGCAAACTCCAACACCATTCTTTTTGAAAAAGTTGAAAAGAAAATAATCACCCTGAGGGAGCAAAAAGTTATTCTTGACAGTGATGTTGCACTGCTTTATGGAGTAACCACTAAAGAAATAAATCAGGCGGTTAAAAATAACCCGGACAAATTTCCTGAAGGATATTTGTTCCCTATTTCAAATGAGGAGAAAAACGAGGTGGTCAAAAATTTTTACCACCTATCAAAACTCAAATTCTCCCCTCAACTGCCAAAGGCATTCACCGAAAAAGGACTTTATATGCTTGCGACAATATTGAAAGGTCCGAAAGCCACCCAGAATTGTCGGAGATACATGATGAGCAAAAGAAACAAAACGTACTCAGGCGAAGCGGTGAGATAATATCTGAAATTCTGTCAGACGATTTAAATATTGATGAGAGTGAAACTTCTGTTGAATTAAATTTCGCTGTCCTCAAATTCAAGCATACCATTAAAAAGAAAAAGAAGAAATAGAGGATTTTGGTGGAGTTTCAATAGCTTTGCTTGATCAAGTATAACGCCAGTCATGACGCACGTAAAACACCTCTCCAAAGACAAACTTCTTAAAAAAGCCATAGCCAAATCCGGCCGCATCGAGCTGAAGAAGCGCAAGAACATTTTTATCCACCTGATTAAGTCCATTACATCGCAGCAATTGTCTACAAAAGTTGCAGAGGTAATTTACAACCGCTTCCTTGATTTGTTCGGGGTGGAACCAACGCCTGAGCAGGTCCTTGAATTAAAACATGAACAACTCCGTGCCATCGGGTTGAGCAATTCAAAAGTTACTTATGTACAAAATGTAGCCCGCTTCGCCATTGAAAAGGGATTGGATTTGAAACGCCTGAATAAAATGAACAATGAAGAATTGATCGACTACCTGACAGAAATTAAAGGCGTTGGGCGCTGGACAGCAGAGATGATCATGATGTTTGCTCTTGGAAGGGAAGATGTTTTTGCGGTGGATGATCTCGGTATTCAAATGGCAATAAAAAATTTATATCAGCTGAAAATAAATGAAACTCCCAAGTTAAAAAAGAAAATGCTTGTTATTTCGGAAAGCTGGTCACCGTATAGAACTTATGCCTGTATGTATTTGTGGAGATGGAGAGACTAAT
>JAPLDB010000216.1 GCA_026391975.1 Bacteroidota bacterium
CTGAAACCAAATTCAGTTTTATATACATGGATTGCGATTCTTACAGAGCTACTAGATTCCTCGTGGATCATTTATTTGACAAGCAACTGAACGTAGGTGGTATGATCGTATTTGAAGATTATGGACACCCTGCTCTTCTTGGAAACAGACTTGCGGTGCATGAGTGCTTCGACAAAAGAAAAAACTGTTTCACATTCTATTCACAGTTCAGCGGATATTATGTTGTAGTCAAGACAGCTGACAATTGAAGAAATTCAGATGAATTCAGATTTCGTATTTCTGAGAAATTAAAGCAACCTCTTGTGAACAGTCCACTACTTTCAATCATCGTACCCAGTTTTAACCAGGGTGCATTTATTGCAAATACACTGCTTAGCATAGTGCATCAGGAATATCAACACTGGGAGATCATTATTCAGGATGGAGGGTCCAGAGACCAGACTTATGAAGCAGTGAAGCCATTTTTGGAAACGGATAAGAGGATTTCATTTCAAAGTGAAAAGGATAAAGGGTTTTCGGATGCGGTGAATAAAGCATTGCTTAGGTGTAAAGGCGATTATGCAATTATTCAGAATTCGGATGATTTTTTTTCCGGGCCTCATGTTTTTACAGAGGCAGTGAATTATCTGGAGAGGTATCCTGAGCTTTACCTTTTGTCTGCGCCATTTAATCGGGTTGACGATCAATTCAATGAACTCCTGGTTCAGGAAGGGAAGCAAGAGGAAGGCTTCATTGATCCTATGGATATTTATAAATTGAAAAGAACATTCGGTCAAAGCAGTACTTTTTTTTCAGTTAAGCGCATCAGGGAAATAGGCTTACTGAGCTTAAATGTTGACATGGTCGCTGACACAGATACATGGATTCGGCTGGCAGCCTATGATCCGATGGGAGAAAAAAAAATATACTACGGTTCCCAAACATGGAGCTGTGCAACATTTCATCCTCAGCAGCGGAGTGCTGATCAGTCAAAATTTATGACTGGTAGAGCACAAATGTTTACGGATCTGGTTTTCAATCCAAGAGTCAGCATTGACATATCAGAAAAGAAAAGAATTGCTGTTGTATTCATCGCAGACGCATTTGAATACCTGATTAACCGGAAAATGGATACCGGAAAATTGGAAGAAATGTATAAAAAGGTGACAGGACAGTCGCTTCCAGTTAGGAAAAAACTGAAACAGGGATTATTCCGAATTGGAGGTATAAGGAGTTTGATCAAAGGCCCTGTTGAGAAAGACGGAACTGACTATTTCCTGAATTTTCCACGAGGCAAGAATTACAAATGGTTTGTGTCCTGAATCAATATAAGTAAAATACTTGCAATGAACTCATCAAAAAGAATACTTATTCGTGCTTCAATGCCCAATACAGAAATTTGCGTGAAGATTCGCGGAAGTATTATTTCAGTGTAATGATAATGGCATGCGCAAGCTACATACTTAAGAGATTGTCCGGCAGATGAATGCACCAATAGCACTTTTTGTTTACAATCGCCCGGAACATACGAGACGGGTTCTCGAGAAATTGAGAAATAATGAATTGGCTAATGAAAGCACGTTGTATATTTTTTGCGATGGTGCAAAGGATAGCGCAACTGATACCCAATTGGAGAAAGTTAATGAAGTTAGAAAAGTTGTGCGGTCAGAGCAATGGTGCAAGGAAGTTATTGTGAGATTGGAACCTAAAAATAAGGGTGTTAATAATTCAATCATTGAGGGTATTTCAGAAATCGTAAATCTGCATTCCAAGGTAATTGTTGTTGAAGATGACATTCTTACCTCGAAATATTTTTTGAGGTTCATGAATGATGCTTTGTTAAAATATGAAATGCAGGAAAAAGTAATGGCCATATCAGGTTATTGGTTTCCGGTCAATGTCGGAAAGGCAGACCCGTTTTTTCTTTGTACGGGAGTTGGGTGGGGTTGGGCCACATGGGCCCGTGCCTGGAATAAATATATAAAGGATATAGACTACCTGGTTGATCAAGTTGAGAAAAATAACATGGCTCGCAAGTTTAACCTAAACGAAAGCTATGATTTTTTAGGATTGCTGAAAGAGCACCAAAAGGGCCTTGTATCAGGT
Source organism: Bacteroidota bacterium (assembly GCA_026391975.1). Lineage (GTDB taxonomy): Bacteria > Bacteroidota > Bacteroidia > AKYH767-A > 2013-40CM-41-45 > JAPLDB01. The sequence goes on from JAPLDB010000216.1 coordinate 2,086, forward strand.
TGGGACGTTGCCTGGTATGCGACCATATTTTTAAGCAATGGCATTGCTTTATTTCCATCAAAGTCATTTACCATAAACATTGGAATCGATGGATCGGGAACTCATTTCAGAAAGGAAACAAGTCAATTCAGTCATGCCTCAGGTCATCTGGATGACATGGATAAGGCAGGCTATCATATTGATTTTCCTGAAGTGATTCAGCCGGACGAAGCGTCCGGGAAGAAGATGAATGCTTATCTGAAAAGGAC
>JAPLDB010000053.1 GCA_026391975.1 Bacteroidota bacterium
AAAAAATAAGCTGGTTTGGGATTCATCTTGCTTGTCGTTTCCACCGAATAATACATGACATCGGCATTCTTATCAACGCTTCCTCGCAAATAATAATTTCCATTGTCATCAGTAGTTGGCGAACCTAAATAATCATTATAATTAGGATTGCCATGAAAGTAGCCGATAATATCAACCACCATTCCCATTACAGGACTTGAGTCACACTGATAAGTAACCCTTCCATGAAAGTTTACATCAACTGTTGGTGTTGTTTTTTTGCAAGCAGAAACAAGAAAGACACTGCATACCAAAAAAGCATAGCCGATTGCCTTCATAATTCAAAAATAGAGAAAAATTTCTTCAGAAAATATGCTTCTCTGCATGGTAACTGGATCTAACCAGCGGTCCGCTTTCAACATAACGGAAACCCATTTCCAATCCTGCTACTTTGTATTCTGCAAAAGTTTCCGGCGTGATGAATTCGGCAACAGGTAAATGTTCTTTCGTTGGCTGAAGGTATTGGCCGAGCGTGAGAATATTTACTCCATTTGCACGTAGGTCGTTCATGGATTCAAGAACTTCCTCCTTCGTTTCTCCAAGGCCAAGCATCATTCCGGATTTTACACGTTGAAGGCTTTCACTTGCGCGTTTTAAAACTTCAAGGCTGCGGTCATATTTTGCTTGCACACGCACTTGCTTTGTTAATCGTCTTACAGTCTCCAGATTGTGTGAAAGTACGTCAGGTTTTTCGTCGAGCACGAGTTGAAGGTTGTTCCACTTACCTGCAAAGTCTCCGATCAATGTTTCCATTGTTGTTCCCGGACTCAGTTCACGGATCTTTCTGATGGTTTGCACCCAAATTTCCGCACCACCGTCTTCAAGATCATCACGGTCAACGCAGGTAATTACTCCGTGTTTAATCCCCATTGTCTGAATGCTCTTAGCCACGCGCAGCGGTTCAAAAGGATCAACGGCTTCAGGTCTTCCTGTTGCAACAGAACAAAATCCACATGAACGGGTGCATATGTTTCCAAGGATCATAAATGTTGCAGTACCTGCACCCCAACACTCACCCATGTTAGGGCAATTGCCACTTTGACAAATTGTATGGAGCTTATGATCATCAACCAGATTGCGGACGCGTGTATAGTTTTCTCCGGTGGGGAGTTTAACTTTTAACCAGGAAGGTTTTTTTATTGGTGTTTGCGGTTCCAAACTTCGAAAATGTTGATTGGTTAATTGGTTGATAGAGCTAATTTGTAACTGCCAAGATGCTGGTTGATCATTAAGTAATTTATAACATCCAAAACATTTTTTGGGTTTGCCTGGTCAACAAATCAACTTAATTAACCATTCAACTAATTTTTCTTCCCACCCCAAAGCAGCGATACAAAAAGATTCACATAGTATGGATTGTTTTTTGTGTATGCCATAATCGGTATCGTTTTCAGGAAGCCATCAGCCACAACTCCTGTTTCGATGATTGCCACCTTTTGATGAACGGTTGAATATTCGAAACTCAAAGAGAATTTTCCATAAGCGCCGGGATAAAGTGTCAATTGATCAAATCCCTGGAAATAGCCCCCTGGTCCATAAAAATCTGAAACATTTTGCTGATGCTCATCCAATGGATTGTATTTTTTTGTGGAAACGGTTTTAATATTCGGGTCTTCAGTATCAACAAGTACGTCGTTATAGACAGGCTTGGTAATTCCAAGAGACACACCTGCGAATAGGTTATACCGGACCTCCACACCGCTTTTTTCCGCTTTACCGAAAATTACTTTCTGCATTCCATAACCAAACCTGAGCATGTAGACGTAATTTAATTTCCCATAAAAAAAAGGCTTTGCATCGCCTGAAGTTTGCTCATTCACAACCTTGGTTTGTTTTGGATGGCGCATGCTGACAAACTCCGCTTCAATAACGCGCTTTCGCCAAACGGAAACATGTCTTGCATTGCGGTAGATAATGCCGAAGCCACCACTGTGCGCTGTTAGCCCAAAGCTGTTTTCCTTTCTGAAAAGTATTGTGACATCATTGGCAACTGCAGCTGAGTCTTGTGCCTGCGCCGCCAAACAACCAAAAAGAAAGATGAAAAAAATCGAAAACCGTTTCATTTATTCCGACAAAAGTAGTGGAAAAAAGCAGAAGGTACATCTAAAAGGACCATCTTACATCTTAATAAACCGCTGAGAATACATTTTGTCATCCTGACGAAGGGTAATGAAGTAAACTCCTTCAGAAAACGATGCAATATTTACCTTTTTCTCATTCATTCCTTCAAAAACCAATTTACCAAAGCAATTGTAAATCCGGACAATGGGATTGGAGACGAGGTTATCGAAAGAAAGGCTAATGCTGTTTACAGCAGGATTGGGATAAACGATGAATTTCTGGGAAATGTCTTCGATGTATGGAACATTTAGGGAAGTATTTCCCTGACTATCCGTCTTTACGAAATACATATCTGCGTTTGTGCTGCCGGTTTGCTGTTTTGAACCAATCATTGCATAACCGCCATCAGGGCAGGCTACGATCCAGTTGCATTCTTTCTGCCATGTTGCATCACCATAAGTTTTCATCCACTGCTGATTTCCGAATGAATCGGTTTTAATTACGATCGCTTCGAGCGGAAATCCAAAGCTCTTTGTAAATCCTGTCAAAGCATAGCCACCATCACTTGCAGGTACAATTCCGGTTGCAGCATCCTGCAATGGTCCGCCGTAGTTGCGACTCCACTGCTGTATTCCATTTTCGTCAATCTTCAATAAATAAAGGTCTTCATCACCGCCACCGAAACTTGTACTGCTGCCGCAAATGATATATCCGCCATCGGATGAGCGGCACAATCCAAAGGCATGCTCTTCACCAGACCCCCCGTAATTTCGTGACCAAAGCAGGGTTCCATCAGCATCAGTCTTAAAAACAAAAATATCAACCGGGCCATTTGCATTTTCAATGGTATTCCCCGCAACAACATATCCGCCATCAGTCGCCTGTGTGATGCGCCAGCCGTCCTGTCCGCCCGGGCCACCATAATTTTTTATCCATATCACATCTCCGGCAAGGGAGTACTTGGCAAGGAATGCATCTCCGGATGGATCAACTGTACGAGCAACTCCAACAGTAACAAGAAAATGGTCTGAAGTTTCCATTGCATCCAGTCCGATGTCATCATCCGGACAGCCGTAGGTTTGGTTCCAAAGGACATTTCCCGTCGCATCTGTTTTGCACATCCATGCATCGCAATCACCTGCACCATATCCTTCAGTATGGTTTGTTATAAAATACCCACCGTCGCTGGTTTGAATTATGGAGTTGGCGCCATCAAGCGTATCACTGCCCATGGTTTTCATCCATTGCTGGCCACCATCTGCATCAGTTTTCACCAGATAGGTATCACTGGTAGTGTCTCCAAAGCTGAAAGTTTGTCCGGCAAGAATATACCCTCCATCAGCAGTGCGGGCCAGTGAATGGCCATAATCCTGGCGTGTGCCGCCAAATGTCTTTTCAAATGTTATTACCTGGGCATAGGAAGTGCCGAAAACAAAAATCAAAACGATAGCAAACGTGTTGCGAAGCAAGTAAATTGTTTTCATTTTTTGGGTCGATTTTAAGGTTGAATAAGTGACAACGCTGAAAGTCATATTTTATTGTGCGTAATAGAAACAAGAACCCGGGAAAGACATCGGAAACAGCGACGCCACAACATGGCATTTCTCAAAATGTAAGCTTCCAAATCAACCAATTTACCTACTTTCGCATTCCTTTTTAAACACCTGCAAATGCTACGAAATACCTTTGCCAGCCGACACATCGGAATCTCTGAGAATGATCTAGCTCTGATGCTGAAAGAAACAGGCGCATCCACACTGGACCAGTTAATTGACGAAACGGTTCCTTCTTCTATCCGTCTTAAAAACAAGCTCGCACTTCCTGAAGCTCAGGGCGAATATGAGTTTCTGAAAGAATTACAAAATACAGCTTCAAAAAACAAAGTATTCAAAAACTATATAGGTCTTGGCTATTATGAGTCAATTATTCCCGGTGTTATTCAACGGAATATTCTGGAGAATCCGGGCTGGTATACTGCTTATACTCCATATCAGGCGGAGATTTCACAGGGAAGACTGGAGGCTTTGCTGAATTACCAGACAATGGTGATTGACCTTACAGGAATGCAGATTGCCAATGCATCACTATTGGATGAGGCCACAGCAGCGGCTGAAGCCATGCATGTATTCTTTGCTTCACGCAACCGTGAACAGGAACAACGGGGCGCCAACAAATTATTTGTGAGTGATGAATGTTTCCCGCAAACCATTGATGTGCTCACAACCCGATCTGCGCCACTGGGAATCGAACTCGTTATAGGAGATTATAAAAATGTAAAACTTGGAGAATCATTTTTCGGTGCCATCATTCAGTATCCTGGTGCCAATGGTCAGGTGCATGATTACAGAAAATTCACTGAAGATGCACATTCTCTTGGGATCCAGGTTGCAGTAGCAAGTGACCTGATGGCCCTTGTAATGCTTACCCCTCCGGGTGAATGGGGTGCAGACATTGTTTTTGGAAATTCACAGCGCTTTGGTGTACCGCTCGGTTATGGAGGACCCCATGCCGCATTTTTTGCTGCTAAGGAAACTTACAAGCGTGAAATGCCGGGACGCATCATTGGTGTGAGTGTTGACGTTCATGGAAACCGTGCATTGCGCATGGCATTGCAAACCCGTGAACAGCACATCCGTCGGGACAAAGCCACTTCTAATATATGCACGGCACAAGTACTTCTTGCTGTAATGGCAGGCATGTATGGGGTTTATCACGGTCCGAAAGGAATAATGAACATCGCAGAAACCATTCATGGCAATGCAAGATGGATTGAATCAGCACTTTCACAACTTGGCTACCGGCAGTTGAACAAAACTTATTTTGACACGCTGCATATAGAACTAAGCGATGCAAGGAAGATCATTCGCGCAGCAGCGGACAATCAGATCAACCTGCGTTTGGTTGGCAACAACAGCGTAGCGATCAGCATTGACGAATCCGCAGATGAGAATGACTTGTTCATGCTTGTGAATTTATTTGCCGTTGAGTCAAAAAAGAAGTTCACGAAAGAAGAATTTTTAAAACTAAAACCTGCTGTGCAGGAAGTTATTTCCGGATCAATCAAAAGGACTTCCGAAGTACTTACACATCCCATCTTCAGTTTGCATCACAGTGAAACGGAAATGCTCAGGTACATCACTTCCTTAGAGAACAAGGACCTTTCACTTAATTTTTCCATGATACCCCTTGGCAGTTGTACCATGAAGTTAAATGCAACGAGCGAAATGGTTCCACTAAGCTGGAGTCACTGGAGTAATATTCATCCTTTTGCTCCTGTGGAGCAGACAGAAGGTTATGCAACAATTATTAAAGAACTTGAAAATTATCTATCAGTTATCACCGGTTTTGCTGCGACTTCATTGCAACCAAACTCAGGTGCACAGGGAGAATATGCGGGACTTATGGTCATTCGTGAATATCACCTAAGCCGAGGAGACAAACACCGTAACGTCGTACTGATACCACAGAGTGCGCATGGAACCAACCCGGCCAGTGCCGTGATGGCAGGCATGAAAGTAGTGGTTACAAAAACCGATGAACTCGGCAACATTGACATTGCAGACCTTCGTTCAAAAGCAGAACAATACAAAGCAGACCTTTCCTGCTTAATGGTAACCTATCCGTCGACACACGGTGTTTTTGAAGAGGGAATTTCAGAAGTCACCAAAATAATACATGATTGCGGGGGGCAGGTATATATGGACGGCGCCAACATGAATGCACAGGTAGGCTTGACCAATCCTGCAAGTATCGGCGCAGATGTATGTCACCTTAATCTTCATAAGACCTTTGCTATTCCGCATGGCGGAGGAGGACCCGGAATGGGACCTATTTGTGTCGCATCACACCTCTCTCCATTTCTTCCAACACATCCACTGGTAAAAACAGGCGGAGAGAAAGGGACACATTCAGTAAGTGCAGCTCCATGGGGAAGTGCAAGCATTCTTCTGATCAGTTATGCATATATTAAAATGTTAGGTGCAGATGGAGTGACCGATTCAACGAAATATGCAATCCTGAATGCAAACTATATTAAATCAAGACTTGAAGGCCATTATCCCGTTTTATATCAGGGGGCAAAAGGCCGGTGCGCACATGAAATGATCCTGGATTGCCGTCCATTCAAGCTTGCAGCAGGTGTGGAAGTAGAGGACATTGCAAAACGATTGATGGATTATGGATTCCATGCGCCCACCATGTCATTTCCGGTTCCCGGAACGATCATGATAGAACCGACAGAGAGTGAATCGAAAGCAGAGCTTGACCGTTTTTGTGATGCCATGATATCTATTCGTGAAGAGATTTCAGAAATCGAAAAAGGAATTTCCGACAAAAAAGACAATGTTCTCAAAAATGCCCCTCACACCTTGAATGAAATAACCAAAGACGAGTGGAATCATTCATATCCGCGTTCCAAGGCTGCTTTTGCGCTTCCGTATATCAGGGAGAAGAAATTCTGGGCTACGGTCGGTCGGGTGGATAATGCATATGGTGACAGAAACTTAATTTGTGCCTGTCCACCGCTTGAACAATATGCGGAAACACTTACCAGTTAAGGCTTAGCGAATCTCTGGGGGTTAATTTCATTTTGCACCGTCATTTATATATTCTACATTTGAAACCCTTAATACAAACTCTTTAACCTATGAAAAAAATCACTACTCAAATTTTTGTGTGTTTGCTATTCATCTCCTCGGCGATGGCAGCAAATTCTTCCGGGAAGAAATTAAATGGAACGACAAGACATGTAAATCCAAACTCAACTCTTACTGTTCCGTTTTATTCCGAAGATTTCGCCGCCGGTCTGCCGGGTACCTGGCAAAATATTGACAATGGATCCCCTGCGAATGTTCTCTGGAGGTATACAACCACAGGTGCAAAGAAAAGAATGGGTTCCCGTTTGATAATTACATGCATCCTGCAGGTACAACTTCTGCCAACGGATACATGATCTTTGACAGTGACTCAGCAGCAGCATCAGGAGGAGAAGATGCTTCGATTATTACTGGCGCCATTGATTGTTCGGGAAAAGCGAACGTGCATCTTACTTTTAATGAATATTTTGCCCAGTTCAATGTTAGTCAGGGTATTGTTTGGGTTAGTAATGATGGCTCTACATGGACAGATATTCATCATGCGGAGGCTGGACTTGGCACTGATCAGACAACTGCCAATCCGTTTGCGCTGGATATTGATATTACTGCTTATGCAGCAGGTCAGGCAACTGTTTACATTCAGTTCGAATGGATCGGAGAGTTTGAATACTTCTGGATGGTAGATGATGTTGCACTCTATGAGATCGCAGCAACAGATGGAGGGGTAACAAATATTACTGCTCCTGTTTCTTCGTGTGCATTGCTTTCAAGTACTGAACCGGTTACGATTGAAATCAAGAATTTTTCAAATGCCGCCCTTTCAGCATTCGACGTAACCTTCGTTGCGGACAACGGCACTCCAAATACTGAAACCATCACAGACACAATAGCTGCGAATGGCACAATGACATATACTTTCACAGCAACAGCAGACCTTTCGGCACCGGGTGCGCATAATATTCTTGCTTATACTACTGTAACAGGCGACGGAGACAATGCAAACGATCAGTTTTCTGTCGATCTTTATGGCGGACCGCATGTGGTTGATCAGTCTACTCCATATACTCAGGGTTTCGAACCAACAGAAAGTCAAAACGGATGGACAGCGCTTGATGTTGACGCTGATGTTGTAACCTGGGATCTTTCGAATGTTTTGCCGCATACAGGATCTGTTTGTGCAAACTATGCGCATGAATTGCCGAGCAATCAGGCCAACGATTATTATTTTTCCACTTGTCTTGGACTTGATGCTGCGAATGTATATCAGCTGGATTTCTTTTACAGAACTTTCTCTCCAGCATACCAGGCCAATATGGAAGTGATCCTTTGTACTGATCAGGACCCTGCCACTGTTGTTTCAACCCTGGTGCCAACCATGCTGGTGAGTAATTTCAACTGGGCTATTAGCAGCAGTTCAATTTATCTTGCGAATGGAACTTCAGGAAATTACTATATCGGCTGGCATGTAACCCAGCAGGATTCTTCAACTTCGTTAAAGATTGATGATGTCAACATTACCTATTCAGGTCCAAATTCAATCCAGCCTATAAATTCTTCTGCGATCTCATTATATCCAAATCCTTCAAATGGTTTGGTAAGTTTAAGAGGATTAAAAGAATCAACTAAAATTACAGTTGTGGATTTAGTTGGCCACGTTGTGCTTGAACAAAATGCGGTAGCAGGAACCAGTATGTTAGACCTGCGTTCATTTCCAAAAGGATTTTACTCAGTGGTGCTGAAGTCAGAAAAATCAGTGATTACCAAGCAACTTGTAATTTCAGGAAACTAAGATTGTAAAAAAATAAGATAAAGCCCTCCTGATTGAATCAGGAGGGCTTTATTATTGGCAATCAAAAAATATTGTGAAAAATTAATCCTTGATTGGATTGGCCATTCTTCTCAAGGCAGATTCATCCAGCTTTAGGAATGACATTATCCTTCGTGTTCCTGTATTTCCATTGGAAAATGCATGCCATGTATCATTCAGCTTGCTAACTTTTCTTCTGAATTCGTCAGGCTTGAGTGCAGTCTTGATCATACGAATAAACATATTTGCTGATTCGTAATTTGCTTCATCTTCTGACACCTGGCGCTTTACGCTTTGCAGCAACTGATTGCACAAACCATCTTCTCCGATCATGCAATAATTCAGCGCCTGAAAAAGTTTACATTCAACATCTGTATGGAAAAATTTCTTCATGCTGATGTCGTTCCTCAGGCTATTGATACACTTTGCCGCACCTGAATAATCTCCGGTATAAAATTTACTGATGGCAAGGTATCGTTGAAAGTGAATAAAAGGATAAGGATCATTGTTTTCCGTATCAAAATTGGTTTCAAGTTCATTACTAATACCAGTTAGTCCCGAAATATCTCCACCTGCAAGGAATCGTTCCACACTTGCATTGAGGTATTGCATCACATAAAAACTGAAAACCGGTTTAAATGAAATATCCGGCACCTGGCGATTGATCAACTGGTAATGATGTTCTGCGCGAACCATATTTCCGGTGCGGGTATAATATTCGAAATATAAAAAATCAACTATGAAACGAATGCTCTGATAGAAAGTGTCCATTTCATAAGTCTCGAAGTGCTTTCTGATTTGCTGAAGAATGTTGTCAATCTCAATTTCAAGCGCCTGCAGGTTTTCCTTTCGTTGTGTATTAATACAGAGGTAGTAAATATGAACGATGTTATAAATGACAAACAGGCGATGTCCGTGGTAAAGTTCGGAGATGTTTGTAAGTTCCCTCAGTGTAGTCTGCAATGCATCCAGGTCGCTTTGTTCCCTGGTAAGCTGGTATAGTCCTGCGCGCTTTGTGAATTCAAAAAACAGATCTTCCGCCTTAACTACAGCAAGAGAATATGCTACGTGCCGATTGTACTCTCTTTCATAAAAATCATAATCTCCGTTATGCATACTCAACCGTGCCAGCGCTTTATAAACAGTAATAAGTTCATTTGACAGGTCGTATTCAATTAATTGCTTTTCAAGATTTTTAAGAGCACGGATAGAAACTTCCCTGTCGTTACCAAACAGCATTGCAGGCACCATGGCCACTTTTTCTTTTAAGGCATTGATTGGATTATCCATGTTCTTTGCCAGGTAAGCAGCAATTTTTTCATTGAGCCTGCTCTTTAAAGTATAGTAGGTACTTGGATTGACTGACAGTACCTCCATCATTTTGTTTTCGTCATAATCATGATGGCGCGCTGCTTCAAGCACAGAATAAGGCTTGTTGTTTTTCCGGCCGACCACAGCAGATAATAATTGCTGGTAATCATGCTCGGTAAGTTTCTTAATTGTTTTGTTTAATGTTTCCATATCCGTAAGACTATTTTTAGATTTTGAATTTGCAATCCGATTTGGGTTTTTAACGCGATGGTCTTGCGGTAAGATTCACACATCTTCACTTTTTTGTAATAAAAATACATTGAGATCAAACGCGGTATTTTTCTTATTGTGATTGTAACTTTTCAGTGCACCCTGATTTTTGTAAGGAATTTTATAAAAGTTAACCTGATCACGCCGAATTCCCTGCAACAAACATGAAAAACCTTACAGATGTAAGACAATGGGGGGGTTGCATAAACAACAGACCCCTTAAAAGGTATAAATTTCCAATAAACAAATACTATAAAAATGAAAGCACCCTTTACAAGCATTCAACAAACAAACATTTATCAATCCTTAAAAATGAAAACTGCATCCAACAAACTTTTTGTGTACGCACTTGAGTTGGTGGTACTCTTCTTCCTTGTTTTTGCAACAGTCAGCACTTTTGCTCAAACTGCTGCCATTTCAGGCGAGCCGGGCAAACTTGAATTTACCAAACAAACAGTGGTATATAATTCAGGGAAAATTTATCTGAACTGGATAGCAAAATCCAATTCGATTGATTGCATATATGTAATTGAACGTTCACAAGACGGTCTGGAATATGAGCCCGTTGGATTAAAAGAAGGTATCGGGTCGCCGATTGAACTCCTTTACAGCTGGGTTGATACAAAACCGAATACCGGGACTGTACATTACAGAGTAAAGCAAATCAACAATGATGGTAACCTGGTAGCCCAGGCTGATCCGCAAGAGGTAAGCACTCCTGAGAATCCATTATTTATTGATAAAGGCAGTCGTATGGTCATGGTGAAGTAATTCATCTGATCTATTAACCAGTCGAAAAAAACAACTTACGGGATACGTGAGTCCTTTACGGAACCACAAAGGATGAGATACATGCCAACTAAAACGAAGATATTATCAGTACTGCTTCTTCTCTTAATCCTGTTCCAGGAAAGAGTTCAGGCAGCACTGAATGCTTCTTTTACTGCGAACCAAACCAGTGGCTGTTCTCCTTTAAGTGTCCAATTCACAAATACTTCAACAGGAGCTGTATCATATTACTGGATGCTTGGAAACGGAAACACATCCACGCTTTTAAACCCAAGTAATTTATACATCAATACCGGTTCATATACTGTTACGCTGATTGCAACTGACGGAAACGGAGTTACTGACACAGCGAGATATGTGAATTACATAACAGTTGTTCCCAAGCCCAATGCTGCATTTACTGCAACAACAACAACCTCTTGCTTAGACAACAATTCGTTTTCATTTGTAAATACTTCTACAGGTGGATCCAGTTACTTATGGGATTTTGGGGATGGAACCACTTCAACTCAGTTTAGCCCGGTACATACTTATTCATTGGGTGGAACATTCACGGTAACCCTCATTGTTACAAATTCTTTCGGATGTACTGATCAGAAAATACAAAACCAGTACATTACTGTATATCCTGATCCGACCATTATTATCACGAGCAATTACACATCAAGTTGCGACCTGTCAACAGTTTATACTTTCACTTGCAGTACGCCTGGATTAACCTCATATCTCTGGAATTTGGGAGATGGGCAAACGAGCGCTTCAGCAAATCCATCACACACATACAATTCAGCAGGACAATATATCGTTACACTGACGGCAACAGATAGCCACGGGTGTACCAATACCAGTAATCAGGCAATCGATATTAATGTTGGGGCTTCAAACCTTGCAAGTTTCTATGCTACAAATGATACAGGATGTGCACCCTTCGTAGCACATTTCCATAATCAAACAGCCAATGCTTCATCTGCTCTTTGGTATTTTGGCGATGGAACTTCTTCAACCCAGTTAGACCCCACACATAGTTATGTGAATTCGGGAAATTATTCCGTAACATTTATTGTAACAACTACAAATGGCTGTTCAGACAGTGTTACCAAAGCAAATTACATTGTTGTGGGCGCAGTTCCTGATGTAGATTTCAGCTATTCAGCAACAGTTGGATGCTCGCCGCTTACGGTCAACTTTACCAACCTCTCCACCAATTATGACTCATGCAGATGGAACTTTGGTGACGGAACTTATTCCACGAGTGTCAATGCAAGTCATACTTATACAGGTAATGGAACATTTAATGTTTTATTGAGATGCTGGGGGCCGACAGGCTGTACAGTAGGTGAAATTAAAATGGGTCTTGTTTCGGTATCAAGTGCAAAGGCATTGTTTGCTGCCAATCCAAGGGTTGGTTGTCCTCCTTTGAATGTAAACTTTACAAATTTCTCAACCGGAAATCAACTAACCTATTTCTGGGATTTTGGTGATGGGACCACGTCAACACAACAGTTGCCTTCACATACTTATACTACTTCCGGTTCCTTTACAGTAACTCTTGCGGTAACAGATTCTTCAGGTTGCTCTAACACGCTTACAAAACAAGCTTATGTCCAGACGGTAAATCCTGCAGCAGGTTATATTCCACCACCCCCCACTACAAGTTGCGCACCGCTTACCGCACAATTTACTGATGCTTCAGTTGGGTCCATAGGTTGGCTCTGGGACTTTGGTGATGGAACAACGTCAACACTTCAAAACCCTGTTCATACTTACATTACCCCCGGAACATATATTGTAGCACTTACTACAACATCGGCTGGTGGCGGTTGCCAGCAACTCATCAGCAATTTCAGCACTTTTATTGTAACAGGTGGATATGCCGCATTCACACATTCAGAAACTCCTTGCCCGCCATATATATCAACGTTTCAGGATTCCTCATACAATGCAGTCTCATGGCTTTGGAATTTTGGAGACGGGACATTTTCCACTCTACAAAACCCGCAACATACTTTTGCCGTCGGGGGATTCCACAGTGTTTCCCTCACTATTACTACTGCAGATGGTTGTACATATACGACAATGCAAAGCAACAGTGTTTACTTTGAGCCATTCGGAGCGAACTTTTACGGAGTGCCAAACGGTACAACATTTCCCATGATCGTTGATTTCTTTGCCAACTCGGTGGGAGCAACCGGATGGATATGGGACTTCGGTGATGGCGGCGCTTCAACGCAGGAAGACCCTCAGCACCTTTACAATGTAGGAGGCGCCTACAACGTGACATTGACCATCACCAATGGCTTGTGCACATTATTTTATGCACCCCCTCCTTTCAATTTCGGAATTCCTGATACCACACCGGTTCCAACCGGCAATCCAGGAGTACCGGAAGTACAATTTGGATGTGCTCCTCTGAATGTTGCATTTTCGAAAATTGTGAATGGGTCTGTAGCCTGGTCTTGGAATTTCGGAGATGGTGATTCAAGCAATCAACAATTTCCAAACCACACATACTACAATCCAGGCATCTATGATGTGACATTGACAACATGGGATACACTCGGACTTGTATCAGTATTTCAAATGGACAGCATTGTTCAGGTATCCGGACCAAGTGCCCATTTTAATTTTCAGCAAAACACTTCCTGTCAGAGCACCGAAATAACACTCATTGATTCTTCAACAAATGCAAGCACATGGCTTTGGAACCTCGGTGACGGAACAACTTCAACTGCTCAGAACCCTGTCCATACCTATACTACAGGGCTTCCCAATTATGTTGTTTCTTTAACTGTGACAGATACGGCGGGTTGTACAAGTTCACTCTCAACCAGCATTTTCGCAAATTTCGTATCACCGATAATTGCAAGTGAAACAGAAATGTGTGGCCTGGACACAGTTCACTTTGCAACCAGCCTTCAAAATTACCCTTCCTATTTATGGGACTTTGGGGATGGCACAACTTCAACGCTGCCAAATCCAGGGCATGTGTATGTTACAGAAGGAAATTTTACTGCAACATTGACCGTAACTGATAATTCAGGGTGTGCACAAACATTCACTGTATTCCCGGCAATTTCTGTAAATCTGCCTTTGGCAAACTTTACTGTGCCCGGGACAGGACATAAATGCGATGATATTACAATCTATTTTAACAATTTATCTTTGAATGCCGATGGATATTTCTGGGACTTTGGTGACGGAAATAATTCCACAGTTGAAACTCCTGTACATTATTATGACCAGGCAGGAATCTATGATGTGTCATTAACTGTTTATCGTGGAAGTTGCATAAGTACCTACGCTATTCCTCAGGCCGTTCGTGTGGATACAGCATATGCTGATTTCAGTTTTATCCCTGACGGAATCTGCCTCCCAATGACAGTAGCATTTACAGACTTAAGTGCGAATGCTGTATCATGGGATTGGCATTTCGGAACCTTGGATACTTCTGATTTACAAAATCCTTTTTATGTATATGATACCATTCCACTGGACTATATGTGGCTTGCAATCACAGATATTAATGGCTGTCGCGATACAGCCAGAAGTGTTCCCTTTTCTCCTTTAAATGCAAACTTCGTTGCTGATATTGACTCAGGCTGTAATCCGTTAACTGTACATTTCAATAACAGTTCAGTTATGGCGACATCTTATCACTGGGATTTCGGGGATGGCACAACATCAACACTTTTTGAACCTGATCATATTTATACACAACCAGGTAATTATAATGTGATGCTAATCGTGGATGCAGGTGCAACATATAACCATTGTACAGATACGATGTTCATGCCCGCAGGAATTCATGTAAGGGAACCGATTGCGAGATTCTCATCTCCCGATTTGTATTCATGTGCTCCATCTATTGTACAGTTTACAGATTCGTCAATTGATACCGATTCCTATTTGTGGGATTTCGGAGACAGCAGCACTTCAACAAATGCAAATCCAACACACATCTATAACAACCCCGGAATTTATACAGTTACACTTATTGCTTCAACGAATGTAGGTTGTGTTGACACGCTTACCATACCACAATATGTAAGGGTGCTTGGACCGGTAACAAAATTTACTGCAACTGCTACAGTAGGGTGTGTACCATTCCATGTAGATTTTACAGATCAGTCGGTGGATGCGGTTGACTGGAACTGGAATTTCGGCGATGGAAATTCACTTGTATCAACCAATTCAGCCAATACATATCTTGATACCGGAACATTTACTGTAACACTTGTTACACATGATACAGCAGGATGCTCTTCTTATTATGAATATCCTCAAAAGGTGATTGTTCATCCTGTTCCGGCTTCCTCTTTCACGATGCCAAACACTTCCGGTTGCATGCCTTACGCAACCAATTTTGTGAATGCTTCTACAGGAGCAGACAGTTCGCTTTGGATCTTCGGCGATGGATCGGTTTCAACGTCTACAAATGCATCTCATACCTATACCGTTCCGGGAAATTATGGGGTTCAACTGGTGAGTACAAATCAATTTGGTTGTAGGGATACCGCAGGTCTTACAACTCCTGTACAGGTTCTTGCCACACCAGCCCCAACATTTACGGTGAGCAGCAGCCAGGGATGTGCGCCTTTATTTGTGCACTTCTCAAGCTCTACGGCCTGGACACAAGGAGCAAGTTACCTCTGGGATTTTGGAAATGGATTGACTTCGACAGATCAGAATCCTGATATGCTATTTAATAACCCGGGATATTATTCGGTAAACCTGAGCGTAACAAATAACAATGGGTGCAGTGACAGTATCAACTTCCCTGCAATGATCCATGTGTTTGATACGCTGCCGCCAAACATTTCGAATATTTTAAGTGTATCGGTAACTTCGAACACAACGGTTGAAATCACATGGGAAAATAATACAGCCATAGACCTGGGCGGATATATTTTGTACCGCTTGAATAACAACTCAGGGCTATACCAGAGTATTTATTCGGAACTCAATATTAACAATACCAATTTCTCCATTAACCCGCATTTCACAGACAGCGGACTGAATACCTTGCCGAATGTATATTCATACAAACTTCAAACGCTCGATATTTGCGGAAATACGATTCCACTTGACCAGCTGACAGCACATTCCACAATCAATGTTGCTTCACAAAGGGCAGTTAACGGAACCGGCATTGATGTAAGGTGGAATGCCTATGGTGGTTGTCCTGTGAGCAGCTATATGGTCTATCGTTGTCGCCCGGGAGAATCTTGGAATTACCTTGTTACCGTTCCGGCAGATTCACTTTCTTACCTTGACTCTACATTTGAATGCCCTCATGAATATGCATACAGGATCACTGCAACCGACCTGTGCGGGAATCCATATATTTCCAACAGCGATACTTCGCAGACAATTCCACTGAACATACTTGCCAATCAGATTGTTGATGTTGTGCGGTCAACGGTGGAAGAAAATGATTTTGTACTCACAGAATGGAAACTACCGGAAGTACATCCTGAAAAGGTTGTTCAGTTTGATTTGTATCGGTCAACAGACAATGGCAACTTCTCATTTATTAAATCACTGCCTCCTCAGCAAACAGACTATATCGATCGTGATGTAGACGTACAAAACAATCATTACTACTATAAGATCCTTGTGATCAATACCTGTGATATTGCTGAAGATCTGAGCGGAAATACATCAACCATTATTTTAAAAGGAGAAATGTTTGAGGACCGCTCTGTACACCTGAACTGGACAAAATACAACGGGTGGGAAATGGGAATTGACCATTATGTTATTGAAAAGAAGGACGATAAAGGCAACTGGATCCTGTTGAAACAGGTTCCGGGAGATGCCACTGACTATGATTACCAGGAATAACCTGCAACTTAGCGGCAGATCAAAACAATAAAATTTTCCTTTTCCCTTGTGACCTGAATGCACAGAAAGAATTGTGTAAGGTTTCTGCTTTTGTTCCTCCCTAATGCAATTTCAGATTTCATATCTTTCCTTACTTATGACGATAGCCTTCATTTGCGCTTACATTTACTATCACTTTAAATACCGGCATTTTAAAGTAATAAATGCGACACGCCGAAACTGGGGTGTTTCAGGCAAAGAAGACCTGACCACATACAGGATCCAGGTTCTGACAAAGAAAACTTCGGAAGAGCTGAAGCTCGATGAATTATGGATTGACAACCGGCTATTCAGAGTAAAAGTTATAAAGAAGGAAAGCAATGTTTTAACAAAGTACTTTTCTGAAAAAGAAACACTTTACCTGGAAGCAGAACGTGAAACAAAAAATATTGGATACGAAGAAATCAGCCCTAGTGTAAAAGGAAAAGTTTCAGTCGGATACCTGATCAATAATAAGCGAAAGTACCTGACGATTAAAGGTTTTGAGGAGCATAGCAGCAAGCTCTCAATCGCAGGGGCGTCCTGATCTGCCACTTTCCGGGGCAACAAAAAAGCAAACCGGATTTTTTGTCATTTTTTTTCAGGTTGGGAATTCCAATTCAACAATAATTTAGCAGGGAAATAAACACTTCATTTTAGGCCGCATTGTTATTTTGAATCTATTATGCAAATATTTTTCAATAAACAACCTCACGGCAAGCCGACGTGGTATTGAAAACCTGATCTAGAACACGTACACGCCGCAAGCGGCGAGGAATAAAACCTGGGATCCCGTCTCGCCTAAGGCAAGACGGGATCATTCCGATGGCTATCGGAACGACTAAATGATTTCGCTTCTCCGCCTGTGGCGGATCGCAAAATCATAGTCTCATTGATTTAAAGGCAGCGCATTTTTTTCTAAAAAACTGGCAATCCCAAGCGCTTAGAACTCACCAAAAAGCCCATTGGCAGACCAAATTTTGAGCCTGCATGAACACAGTTGAATACAATGCCTTCACATTTTTATGGTTGGCTGATTCGTGTATCTTTGCGCACCTAAATAAATCGTCAAAATGCAGTTTGAGCTGAGCGAAGAGCACTTAATGATTCAAAAAGCTGCGCGTGATTTTGCGCAAAATGAGTTGAAACCCGGCGTGATCGAGCGGGATGAACACCAGAAATTTCCTGCAGCACAGATTAAACAACTGGGTGAGCTAGGTTTTCTTGGAATGATGGTGAGTCAGAAATACGGCGGTAGTGGAATGGATACGATCAGTTACGTTCTTGCCATGGAGGAAATCTCAAAAGTAGATGCTTCAGCAAGTGTAGTAATGAGTGTAAATAATTCACTCGTTTGCTGGGGTCTTGAAAACTTCGGTTCTGAAGAACAAAAGCAAAAATACCTCGTTCCTCTTGCAAAGGGGGAAGTCATTGGTGCTTTTTGTCTGAGCGAACCAGAAGCAGGAAGCGATGCAACCTCACAACATACTACTGCAATAGATGCAGGTGATCATTACGTGTTGAATGGAACAAAAAACTGGATCACCAACGGAAGTACAGCCACTTATTATCTTGTAATGGCACAGACCTATCCTGAAAAAAAATCAAAAGGAATCAATGCATTCATTTTAGAAAAAGGCATGCCCGGATTTACGGTCGGGCCTAAAGAAAATAAGCTTGGAATCAGGGGCAGCGATACGCATTCTCTGATGTTTAGTGATGTAAAAGTCCCGAAAGCAAACCGTATAGGGGAAGATGGATTTGGGTTTAAGTTTGCTATGAAAACGCTCACCGGAGGGCGGATTGGAATAGCATCACAGGCTCTTGGCATTGCATCCGGCGCATATGAGCTGGCGCTGGCTTATTCAAAGGAGCGTAAGGCATTCGGAAAGACTATCAGTCAGCACCAGGCCA
The DNA here is from genome assembly GCA_026391975.1 of Bacteroidota bacterium. Taxonomy (GTDB): domain Bacteria; phylum Bacteroidota; class Bacteroidia; order AKYH767-A; family 2013-40CM-41-45; genus JAPLDB01. The sequence continues at coordinate 18,649 of JAPLDB010000053.1, forward strand.
TTCAATTCAAGCTCGCCGACATGGCTACAGAAATTGATGCAGCCAGGTTACTCTGCCTAAAAGCCGCATGGCTGAAAGACCAGCATCTCGATTACGGCCTTGCGTCATCTATGGCAAAACTTTTTTCTTCTCGCGTTGCAATGGAAACTACGGTTGAAGCAGTTCAGATACATGGTGGATATGGGTTTGTAAAAGAATTTCATGTTGAGCGTTTGATGCGCGATGCAAAAATCACCCAGATTTACGAGGGAACTTCAGAAGTTCAAAAAATTGTCATCTCAAGGTCCATCCTTGCTTAGTCAGCCCAAGCCCTTAAGGAAGAAATGAAGACCTCTCTACGCACCTTAGCAATCATTGCATTAATTGGCATTATTGCCTCCTGTACGCCGCAGAAAAAGCTTGTTTATTTTCATGGACAGGTACCCTCATTGAAAGAAGGCTCATACAAATTGAAAATTTATCCGGGTGATATCTTATCAATTTATGTATTTACGATTAACTCAGATGCTTTTCCGTTTCTGGCACAACCGGGAGAAAAACCCATTAATGACTCAAGATCTCCTTATGAGAGAGGTTATGTTGTTACCGAAAACGGAGATGTAAAAATTCCATTGATTGGAAGTGTCCAAATTAAAGGACTTACCTTACAGGAAGCCGGTGATCTCATTGAATCAAAGTTTAAGGTTTACATGGAAGATCCAATCGTAACAATCCGAAAGCTCAACTTTAAGGTAACTGTGCTGGGAGAAGTAAACAAGCCGGGCACCTATAGTATCTTTAACGAACGCGCAACACTTCCTGAGGTGCTTGGTCTTGCGGGAGATTTAACAGGCTTTGGAAATCGCACCAATGTGAAGCTTATCCGGGAAGAGAACAATGAATCCAAACAGTTTATCCTTGACCTGACTACTTCTAATGTGCTTTCAGCTGAAACCTATTTCCTGCATCCCGATGATATCATTTATGTAGAGCCTACACGCAAGCGCGCATTTCAGAATGTAAGTCCTACTGTAACTGTTTTTACGTCAATTATTACAACAGCCGTCCTGGTATTCACATTTATCATCACCAATAATAAATGAAGAGCGAGTCCATCAATGTAAAAAAGAACGACGACGAAATAGACCTGCGGCAGCTATTTCAAAATGTGCGCAGAAAATGGCATTACTTTATTGTCTCTCTCCTGGTATTTGGCATTGCCGCATTCTTCTATATCAGGTTTACGTTGCCTATTTACGAAGCAAGCAGCAGCGTGCTTGTAAAAGATTCAAAAAATTCATCAAAAAATATTGAGGATTTCATTGCAGGCGATGTTTTTGGAAATCAGAAAAACATTGCCACTGAAATGGGTATTCTTCAATCACGCTCTGTGCTTGAAGAAACGATTAACGAATTGAATCTTGAAATCAGTTATTATAGCGAGGGCACATTTTTCAAACAGCCGTTGTATAAAAACAATCCTTTCTCTGTAAAATCAGTTTCTGTTACGAATGGTGTTTACGGTGAATATTTTGAGCTTACCATTCTGGATTCAGGAAGGTTTAACCTTGAAACGGAAATTGACAACAATATCCTTGTAGATTTTAAATATGACAAGCCTCATCTTTTTGGTGAAGAGATACGGACACCGAACTTCAGTTTTAGCATTGAAAAAATTGAGCCTGAATTTTCCAATATTTCTGACAAGAAGTTCTACTTTAAGATCAACTCCATTAATTCGCTGATCAATTATTACAAAGATGAAAAATTAAAAGTTAATCCGCTTAACAAAGATGCCACCATTGTTACACTAAGTGTTCAGGATAACAATAAAGAGCGCGCCGTTGACTTCCTTAATAAGATCGGCGAAGTATATATCAATCGTGATGTAAGAGACAAGGCAGCGGTTGCAGGCCTCACGCTCAAGTTCGTAGATGAGCAGCTGGCTGACATCAGTAAGACACTTGGTGGTATAGAGCAGGACTTGCAGAACTTCAAAGAAGAAAAGGGAACTGTAAACCTCAGCCAGGAATCTCAATCATACCTTGAACGCCTGACTAACATTGATGCAGACAGGATTAAATCGCAAATGGATCTTAGCTCGATGGATTACCTGTATGATTACGTAACTAAAAATAAGGATCTCGCCCAATTGGCACCAAGCTCACTGGGAACGCCTGATCCGTTGCTTATCAATTTAATTTCCGATTTGCAACTTTTGCAAAACAAGAGAAAATCATTGCGCTTCGGAACCAGTGATGCGAACCCCGCTGTTAAGGAAATCGATGAACAAATCGCTGCAACAAAAAACTCTCTGATAGAAAATATTCAGTCCATCCGCAATCGTGTAAAGGTCGGATTACAGGGTATCACAAAAGAGCTGGCTGAAAGCGAAGCGCTGATCAAGAAAGTTCCACGCATAGAACGCGAGCTTCTGGGAATCCAGCGGAACTTCAGCGTGAATGAAAATATTTACTTGTACCTGCTGCAGAAAAAAGCCGAAACCGGAATTGCAAAAGCAACAGCTGTGAGTGACAACAAAGTACTTGACCTCGCCAGCATCAATGAGAAGCCAGTGGTTCCAAACAAAAAAGCGGTAGCGATTGTAATCTTTTTGCTTGCGTTATTGGTTCCGCTTTTCATAATCCTGCTTCAGGGCTTTATTCAAAACACCATCAGTAGCAGGGAAGACATTGAACGTCTGACTAAAATTCCGATCATTGGTATTGTTGGTCACATGACCACAGGAAACAGGATGGCCGTCGCCAATAAACCCAAGAGTTCAATTGCAGAAGCATTCAGAAGCATCCGTGCCAACCTGATGTATTTCGGGCTGAGTGAAACAAAAAAGGTGGTACTTATTACTTCAAATGTCGGTGGCGAAGGAAAATCTTTCAGCACGCTCAACCTTGCGTCCGTACTTGCTCTCCAGCATTACAAGGTAATCATTGTAGGTATGGATTTGAGAAAGCCACAACTGGTAGGTGACCTTGGCGTAAAGAATGATAAAGGAGTAAGTAATTACCTCATTGGCGCGGTCACACTTAATGAAGTAATTCAGAAAACGCCGGTAGAAAATCTTGATATCATCAGCAGCGGACCGGTTCCGCCAAATCCCGCCGAATTGCTTGCAAAAAAAGAAACTGTTCAGCTCCTCAACACATTGAAAGGAATGTACGACTTTGTAATCATTGACACCCCTCCTGTCGGCATTGTGAGTGATGCAATGATGATGATGAATCTTGCAGACATCAACATGTTTATCCTGCGGGAAAATTATTCAAGAAAAGATTACGTAAAAACAATCAATGACCTTTATGCCCAGGGAAAAGTCGAAAACCTGTGCATACTACTGAATGATACAGGAACTCACCGCAGGTATGGTTACGGCTATGGTTATGGCTATGGATATGGAGGATATGGATATTATGATGAAGACCATAAAAATCGATCATGGTTTTCCAAATGGAGAAAAGCAAAAACTGCCTGAGAATCTTATAGTCCTTCAAGAACTGCTTCCATCTTGCTGCTACGTGAACCTTTTATCAGTATAGTCGCTTCGGTAATTTTCTGATTTTTCATCCAGTCTGCCGCCGCAGTTGATATTGGAAAATAATCAGCAGCAAAATCCGATTCAATTCTGGAAAAATTCTCTCCAACTAAAACTACTTTATCAAATCGATATCCCCTTAAGAGTTCAATAATTCGTTTGTGCTCCTGTTCACTTTCTTCTCCAAGCTCTGCCATCTCCCCGAGAAAAACAATTTTATTGCGTCCTTCCATCACAGCAAAATTTTTCAGCGCTGCTTCCATGCTTGATGGGTTGGCATTGTATGCATCCAGGATTATGGTATTAGAACCGCGGACAATGAACTGCGAGCGTGAGTTATCAGGAGTATAATTTTCTATGGCGTTACAAACATCTTCCGCTCTGACTCCAAAATGGATGCCGATGCAAACAGCCGCCAGAATATTCTCGAAGTTGTATTCACCAATCAACTTTGAGTCAATGGTTCCTTTGCTTCCCCCGGCCTTCCATTCTACCTTAAGGAATGGAACAGAGGCAACCAATTTGCCGCTGCAATCAAATGCATCGCCAGTACCATAAACAATCCTGTGTTTCACATTTCTCTCCTTTGCCATTTGCACGAGATGTGGATTGTCTACGTTTATAAAAATGCTTCCATGATGCTCCGCCAGAAATTTATAAAGCTCTCCCTTGCCTTTCTTTACTCCTTCAAAGCCGCCAAAGCCTTCCAGGTGCGCCTTGCCCACGTTGCTAATAATTCCAAAGTCCGGCATTGCTATTGCTGAGAGCATTGCAATTTCGTGCTGGTGATTAGCGCCCATTTCAACCACAAGCATCTCACAATCCGAAGAAGCGGAGAGCAGCGTCAACGGCACTCCGATATGATTGTTAAAGTTTCCCTTTGTACAATGCGTTTTAAATTTTTTTTCAAGGACACGATTGATCAGTTCTTTTGTGGTCGTTTTTCCGTTGCTTCCTGTTATTGCGATCACGGGGCATTTCAGCTGTCTCCGGTGATAGTTAGCAAGGTGCTGTAAACAGACTAATACATCCTCAACCAGAATGAACCGGTCATCCTTTTTATAGCCGGGCTCATCAATCACGACAAAAGAAGCACCCTTACCCAATGCATCTTCTGCAAAGGAATTGCCGTTAAATTTTTCACCCTTCAGTGCATAGAAAATACATCCCTTACTGATGCTCCTTGTGTCGGTACAAACATTAGGGTGCTTTTTATATACTTCGTAAAGTTCCTCAATACTCATAGTGGTAAATTATCAATAGTGATTCAACTAAAAAACTCATACTCATACCTTGTCTCAAAGTGCTTATCCCTTCCACCCCGACTGGTATCCATTTCATAGGTTTGCTCGCGTGAAAGGTTTCCATCAGCATCATATTCATACAGGTTCTTTCTTAAAAGCATGCCATTCCCATCAAAGAGCTCCTGCATGATGCAGCGGTTTTGATCATCGTACTGATAGCGCACGGTTTTGGAATAAAAATCTTTGTACTGCCGTTCTAGAATATTTCCTTTCTCATCGAAAGTGGTAGTAATCCCTGAAATCAATTTTCCATCAGGGGTTGTCTGCACAGAAGATATTTCCTTTCCGGCTTCGTTGTATTTGGCAACAGTTCGGCTCACCAGTTTGTCGTTACCTTCAAACTCGCATTGCTCTATTGTTCTATCATCGGCAGAAGAAAAAGTTGTCCTTGAAATAATTTTCTCTTTTTCATCAAATGAAACCTGACTTGAAAGTCCGCCCTTTTCATCATATCCGAAAACATCCTTTGAAATAAAATTTCCTTCTTCATCAAAGTTCTTTCGTTCCACCGGTTCGCCCTTGTCGCTATAGATGTATTCCATGTGTTCCCCTGAATCACCACCATAATACTTGGTCTCAACCAGGAGCTTCCCTTCATCATCACGAGTTAATACCCTTTTTTCAGTTGCATCCTCTGCAGCATAAAGCAATGCATGCTCCAGTAATTTTCCTTTTGAATTATATACATATGAATTTCTTTCCTCCAGTTCACCGTCTGCTGCATATTTTTCCTCCAGCAATGTATCTCCGTTTTCATTCAGTTCCACATTGGATTCAAGATGCTCTTCCTCTGCAATCTCCTGTGTGTTTGAAAAATTAAATGTTTTGAAATAACGATTGTATCTTTTAATGTTTTTAATTTTTTGAGCCATATAATATTACTGATAGGTGTTTATTTGGATGCAAAAGATTTTACGTCTTTATCTGTAATTTTTTTATCTGAAAGAATGACAAGTCTTTCAACGACATTGCGTAATTCACGGATGTTTCCTGTCCAGTTTATTTTCTGAAGTTCTTTGATTGCTTCCGGAGCAAAAGTCTTCACCGGCATACCATAATCATTGCAGATCTCTTTGATGAAATGATCTGCCAGCAAGGGAATATCAGAATTACGTTCATTCAATGAAGGCACTTCAATTACGATCACACTTAAGCGGTGATAAAGATCCTCGCGAAAATTTCCTTTTTCGATTTCTTTTTTCAAATCCTTATTAGTGGCAGCAATAACACGTGGAGTAACAACGATCTCCTTCTCTCCTCCTACCCTTGTGATCTTATTCTCCTGAAGCGCCCTGAGTACCTTTGCCTGGGCGCTCAGGCTCATATCACCGATCTCATCAAGGAAAAGCGTTCCTCCACTTGCCTGTTCAAATTTTCCAATGCGTTGTTTGATTGCCGACGTAAACGCACCTTTTTCATGACCAAATAATTCACTTTCAATAAGCTCTGATGGGATGGCGGCACAATTCACTTCAATTAATGCCGAAGCGGAGCGATTGCTTTTTTCATGGATCCAGCGGGCTACGAGTTCTTTTCCAGTACCGTTACTTCCGGTGATAAGCACACGGGCATCGGTAGGAGCAACACGTTCGATCATCTCTTTAATTTTCCTGATAGATGGGTCTTCGCCGATCATGTCATGTGCTTTGGCAATTTTCTTTTTGAGCGTTTTAGTCTCCTGCACAAGCGAAGTTCGGTCAAGGGCATTTCTGACGGTCACAAGGAGCCGGTTCAGATCCGGAGGCTTGCTGATAAAATCATATGCCCCTTTCCTGATAGCATCCACAGCATTGTCAATAGTACCATGTCCGCTGATCATCACCACAGGAATATCGGGATTGATCTGCATCAATTTATTCAGCACTTCCATGCCGTCCATTTTCGGCATTTTGATATCACAAAGGATCAGGTCATAATCACCCGTTTCAGCTTTTTTCACACCTTCGGCACCATCAACAGCTTCATCCACATCAAACTTCTCATAAGCGAGAATCTCTTTCAGTGTGCTGCGGATGGCACGTTCATCATCAATGATCAATATCTTCGGCATTGTATTTACTAATTACTAATTGGCACGAATATACAAATTACGAATGCGATGCAATACGCTGCAATTTTCGATGCCCTGTTTTTGAAAACGTTGAAATGATCTGCCACAATGCACCTTCCTTGAGGGCATATTTGGATAAAATCATTTTTTCCAGTTTATACCTATTAAGGATCAGGTTTGTGCAGATGCTGGCAATCACAATCATGTCAACCCGCATTTTTATCAAACCTTTCATCTTCATTCTTTGCTGAATTGTTGACTTCAATAATAATGAGTGAAGTTTTTGGAATTCATCAAGATTAAAGTTCAACGTAGTTATATTCTTGAGAACATCTCTCCTGTGAAATTTCCATCCAGACATTTCTGCAAGTGTATCAAAGGAACCCGAAGACCCAATCAGCGTCTTGACGGGAAATCTTTTCAAGGCTTTTTCCAGCGGCTTTATCACATCAATCAGAAACTTTTCGAGTCTCTTAACTTCTGCATTGATGATTGGATTGGAGGGTTTAAATGATTCAAGCAAACGGGAAGCACCAATGTCAAAACTTTGCTTCCAGAAGATCTTTTTGTCATTGGCAATGATGAACTCCGTGCTTCCACCGCCGATGTCCATGATCAGGTGCTTCTCATCCCCCATGCTCACACAGCCCCGAACACCATAGCATATCAGCTCGGCCTCTCTGTTGCCGGTAATAACATCAATTTTAATTCCTGTTTCCTCTTTTACAAATCGAACAAACTCTTTTCCGTTTTTTGCACTTCTTATCCCTGAAGTTGCAAAAGCATAGATCTTATCGGCTTTGTGTTTTTCTATTATTCCGGCATAATGATTCAAAGCATTCAAGCCCCTTGCGAAAGGAACATCAGCTATGTATTTTTCCTGAATGGCGCCTTCTCCAAGCTTCACAACTATTTTCGACTTAAAGATCTTTTTAAAGGTCCTATCTCTGTTCACCTCAACAATAAGTAAATGAAAAGTGTTTGTGCCGAGATCAAGAATAGCGAGCTTCATTAGATTGGAAGGAATAAAGTTAAAAGTTAGAAGTCAAAAGTTAAAAGGGAAAAGCCTTGAATCATCAGCAAAAAATGATTTCATTTCCAGATTACTTACAACTAATTATGATAACGGATCCACTTCCATAATTCTGCATAACTCACTTTTTTGCCATACATCAATATTCCGATACGGTAGATCTTCGATGCAAGCCATGTGGTAAAAATAAATCCTGCAATAAGAAACAGCATGGACAGGCCCACTTCCCAGTAGGGCACTCCAAATGGAATTCGCATCATCATTACTACCGGAGAAGTAAACGGGATCATTGAAAACCAGAAGGCAACACTGCCATTGGGGTTGGTCATCACAGTTGCGGAGACCACGTAAGCAAGTATAAGTGGTATGGTGACCGGGAGCATGAACTGCTGCGTTTCAGTTTCCGAGTCCACGGCAGAACCAATTGCGGCAAACAAAGCACTGTATAATAAATATCCTCCCAAAAAATAAAACACAAATGCACTGATGATTACAACGAAATTGATGGAAGCCAGTGCATCGCTAAGTTTTTCCTTGGGCGACATGATCTGATCCTGTTGTGCTGCATTCAGTTGATTCATCTGATTCATGCCCGGCCTCATTTGCTGCATTGCTTCAATTTTTTCCTTCTCAGTTTTATCGCCAAGAAAAGCCGCCGACACTATGGAAACAGCAGCAATACTAAGCACCACCCACAACAAGAACTGTGTTAATCCCACCAAAGCTACTCCGACAATCTTGCCAAGCATCAACTGAAACGGCTTCACTGAAGAAATAATGACTTCCACAATGCGGCTCATTTTCTCTTCCATCACTCCCCTCATTACCATTGCACCATAAATAAATATGAACATATAGATGAGTAACCCACTGCCGAAACCGATGCCTGTGGTTAATCCTGTACTCGTCTCTTTGTTTTCAAGGTCGCGGGTTTGAATTTCAACGTCGGTTTTGATCATATCAAGTTTCTTGTCGTCCACTCCCGCTGCCACCATTTTTGCATTCTTGATATCCTTCTCAATTGTAAATTTTATTCTTTCAATGATGTCAAACCCCGGTTGTGCTTCAGAATAAAGTACAACGCCCTTTTCCAGAGATTCAATTTTATCGCTTGCAGGAATAAAGAGCACGCCAAAATAACCAAGGTCTTTGCTTTTGGCCCGAAGAGAATCAACGTTTTCGTTTTGATAAACAAATGTCAGTTTTGTGTCGCTCTTGAATTTGCCTTCAAATAGATGACTCTTGTCAACAACGACTATCGTATGCTTTTCAGAATCCACACGGTTCAACAAAAACACGCTGGCAAAAATGCCTGCAAAAAGCAATGGCCCAAGGATTGTCATGATGATGAATGACTTTTTGCGTACCCGGGTAACGTATTCACGTTTGATGATGAGTCCTACTTTGTTCATGGGGAGAGGGAAAGATATTAGTAGTGAGGTAAGAGTAGTGAGTATTGAGATATGAGAAAATTCGGTTTTGTTATGCTGCGATGGTTTCCTGGTTTTCTCCAACCTCCTGGATAAAAATATCATTCATGGTTGGAATGACTTCACGGAAACTTATTATCTGAACATTCGGAAGCAATACAGATAACAGGTCATTGGGTGAATGATTGCCAACCATCTTAACCTTTGCAATGTTGTGATCTGCATCTTCCTTCAGGTCAAGTAATTCAAAGCCTGTCCAAAGGGCATGCGTGAACCCGATTTTATTTCCGCCTGTAAAGTGGATCTCAAAAATGTTGCTTTTGTATTGTTTACGGATATCCTTTACTGATCCTTCCAGTATTTTCTTGGAGCGGTTCAGGAGTGCAATGTGCGTACACAATTCCTCCACAGATTCCATCCTGTGTGTGGATAAGGCTATGGTTGTACCCTTTTCCTTCAGTGCCAGCAATTCATTTTTGATCAATTCAGCATTGATGGGGTCGAATCCTGTGAACGGCTCATCAAGAATTAAAAATTTAGGTTCATGTAATATTGTAACAATGAACTGAACCTTTTGCTGCATGCCTTTGCTCAGCTCTTCAATCTTCTTCTTCCACCAAGCCTGAATCTCAAACTTTTCAAACCAGTATTTCAGCTTCTTCATGGCATCAGCGCGACTCATGCCCTTAAGCATTGCCAGGTAAAGCGCCTGTTCACCCACTTCCATTTTCTTATACAGGCCACGTTCTTCAGGGAGATAGCCCATCTGTTCAATGTGCTGCTGGTGTAAAGCGCTACCCTCAAATAAAACCGCTCCGCTATCGGGAGCAGTGATCTGTGTGATAATGCGGATCAAGGAAGTTTTACCAGCTCCGTTCGGGCCGAGTAAACCGAATACACTTCCCTGTGGAATTTCCATGCTTACATTGTCGAGCGCCCGGTGACCGGCATATTGCTTGACAACATTTTGTATTGAGATAATTGACATACTTATTGAGAAAGGCGTAAAAATAGAAATGATTAATGGACTCTACGAGGTTAAATTGAAAATTTGTGAAACCGGAAAAAGAAGATCACATTTGTACAAACAACTTATTGTACGAATAGCGAAACGATACGAATCTCCAAATAGCGAATGCTTGCGAATTTACGAATGAAGACCGGTTATTTAGGCTTTATTATTATTTTACATTTTAGTTCATTCTGCTTCGGGCAAATGAATGAGGGAATTGTTCACCGCTACTTTAACAACTTTGAAGATTCAATCCTGAATGCCGGATGGATGAATCAAAACACCATCACTTCAGGTGATGATTCCACAAAGAATCACTTTTCAAGGACAGATGAATTAAATCAATATAGTTCCGGAATTGAAATTGCGATTCCCGAAGACCTGAGGAAGAAGAATTTCAGGATTACTGTAAATGGGTTGATCCGGGTCACAAATCCTGAAGCAAAGAGCCAGTTGGTTATTTCCATTTCACGCGGCGATTCAGCAATTTTCTGGAAAGGAGAATACCTGCCTGATTCGTCGGGAAAGGCAAATGAGTGGAATGCGTTCAACGTAGCCGTCCTCATTCCGCGGAATATCCCCATCGACTCGCAAGCAAAAATATTTCTGTGGAATCCT
>JAPLDB010000174.1 GCA_026391975.1 Bacteroidota bacterium
ATAAGAATCAAGTACCCTTCCCGTTGAAGGAATCAGTGGGCTCCTGATTTAATATCCTCATAAAACTTCGCCATTGTTACATGCACATACGGAATCAGCCAGAGGAATCCGATCCCCAGTGTAAGAATACAAAGCAACGCAAGAAGTAAAAATCTTAACCAGAGATAAAAAAGCTTTTCTTTGTAGCCGTCCATCATCTTTTTGCTTGCCCGAAGGAGTTCTCCGGGCTTTATGGATCTGTCATCCGCGAAGATGTAAAACACCATTGAATAAGAAAGCGCGGCAATGATCCCCGGAACAATAAGTAGCAGGAGCCAGAGAATAATATACAGGATCATCAAGAGGTATGCACCAAGTGCATTTCCAAAATTCTTAAATCCGTCAAAGATCATTTCAAGCCTTGCTTCCTCACCACGTGAAATGGCAAGTGAATAGATTGCTGCGCCGAGCATCATCGGTCCGGCAATCAGCAAACCAATCAGTCCGCCTTCCTTTGGCCATGCACCGAACGAACCCATGATCAAACTGTAAACAAGATAGGTTCCAATGGCTTGTCCCCATTTGCCTCTGAGGGATTCACGGGCCAGGAGCATTAAGCTGCTGTTTTCTGTTCTCCTAATTATTTTGGCAATTTTATTTGATTTGTCAAGGGAAACATAGTGATCGGTTGTTATGTGAGCAAGGGATAAAAACTACTGACAGATCAGCTTCTTAACCTGCCTGCCTGTTGCATTTTCCACAATGATAAAATAAATTCCGGCTTTAAGTTTATCATTAATTGTTTTCATTTGATGAGCGCCCAACATGAAAGAAGGGTATACTGATTCACCGAGCACATTTACAATCTCTACTTTCTCCTCTGATCGATTTTTATTTTCAATTGTAAATAAACCACACGACGGAACAGGATAAACCAGCAATCCATCTTCAGACTTTATTTCATTTACACCGGAAGGAATGGAATAGCATATTTCCAGTTTGGCATGCTTCGAAGTATCGGGATTGTCGCCGGAGGCAAAAATAAGGTTGGCATAATATGCCTCATTGGTAAGCTTGATGAGAAAACCATTGTTGTTTGAATTCACCATTTGTTGCACCATACCTGTAACATCATAGTTTGTATAGTCCTCCGTGCCACTGGTACTTTGGGGCAGAATTACCTGATCGGCATTGGTTGTTGATGGTTGATTGTTCCAGGTTACGGTATTTGCAGTCCAAGTTGAAGTAATGCGCTGCACAACGCTCTCATCAGAATTGGTGAGCGATTCATGTTGCTGATTCCCGTAACTATTCTGTGCAGCATAATAAAGCGAAAGATGGGCGCTCTGAACAGTTGCTCCCGCCATCGAACACGGGAAATCGAACTTGAACAGACTTCTCCATACAACAGGTACACTGCTGATGGTCCATGCACGGCTTACCATATCTATTTCATTCGGATAATTTCCGCCGGCATTGTAATCATCTACTGTTGCATCCTGGCTCCCCTGGTCCATTCGAAGTGTTACACAACTGATACCCGGAACTGTATACGTTACTACAAGTTGCGGATGCTTTGAAGAATCGGGGTTGTCACCGGAAGCAAAAATCAAGTTGGCATAATAGGCTTCATTCGTGAGCTTCATCAAAAATCCGTTGTTGACTGAGCCAACCATCTGCTGCACCATCGCAGTCACATTCATATTCAGGTAGTCTTGCGTACCGCTTGTGCTTTGCGGCAATATGAGCTGATCAGCAGATGTAGTGGATGGCTGGTTATTCCAGGTTACTGTATTTTCAGTCCATGCAGAAGTAATGCGCTGCACAACACTCTCGTCAGAATTTGTCAGAGATTCATGCTGCTGGTTTCCATAACTGTTTTGCGTGGCATAATAAAGCGATAGCGAAGCATTTTGAATGATGGCATTGGATGGGATGCAGGACAAATCAAATTTAAAAACGCTTCGCCATACAACCGGTACGCTGCTAATCGTCCATGCACGGCTTACCATGTCAATTTCACCGGGATAATTCCCGCCGGAATTGTAATCATCTATTGTAGCATCTTCATCATTCGCATTGATGGTGAAGGTGGTGGTGGTTTGTGCCGGCGTTGAAAAAGAAAAAAGAACAAGCAGGCAAAGTGAATAAATATTTTTCATTGTTGTTGTTTTACAATACAAACATAAAGAATATTTTCCCTTTGTTTGATTCTAAATCCCTGAGCCGGAAAATAATAGAAAAATCAGGCTTTGACAGCCCACCTCAGTTTCGCTGATCTGGCGCGCGGATTACCGCTTATTTCCTCAACTGTCGGCCGGATTGGATCCGGGGCTACTTCGCTGAAAATGTCTTCCCTGTAAAATAATTGAAACGCTTTCTTTACACGTCTGTCTTCTCCGGAATGAAAAGACAAAATGGCCACGCGTCCTCCGGATTTCAATGCATCGGGAAGTCTTGCAAGAAATTTTTCAAGCACACCAAACTCATCATTCACATGAATGCGCAAAGCCTGAAAGCACCGCTGACTGCTTTTCTTGATAATCTCAGTCTTTGTATCCGCGGGAAGAAATTGCAATATTTCTCTTATGATGTGTTTCAGTTGCGCTGTCGTTTCAATTGCATTTCCTTTTTTAATAAAAGACACAATTGCTTCAGCGATTTTATCTGCATAAGGTTCATCAGAATTTTCCTTCAGGAGAGCTTCCAGTTTTTCCTGGGAAATGTTTTTTAAAAGCTGTGTTGCTGATTTTCCAGCAGAAGGATTTAAACGCAAATCCAGCGGTCCATCTATTTTTAGCGAAAATCCTCTGTCAGGATTGTCAATCTGCATGGAGGAAACACCGAGGTCTGCCAGCACAAAATCAAACCCTCCAACTTCTTCAGCAAGTTGGTCGATGCCGGAAAAATTCATTTCGTGAATTTCCAAAACATCATCGCCATAACCCAATGCTTCAAGGCGTTCACGCGTGCGCGGCAATTCGAATGGATCTACATCCGTTGCATACAGTTTTCCGTCAGGAGCCAGTCGTTTTAATAATTCCAGACTATGTCCTCCGTAGCCAAGTGTTGCATCCAGCCCGGTCTGCCCCGGTTTAACTTGCAAACATTCCAGTATTTCATTCACACAAATAGATCGGTGCATGCCGGCAGGTGTATTTCCTTTCTGCATAACCTTTTCTATGTCGGCAGCATACTTGTCAGGATTAAGTTCCTTGTACTTTTCCTTAAACGTTTTCGGGTGTGTGCCCTTGTAACGAACCCTACGCGGCGGTTTTGATTGCTGGTCATCCATTGATGCAAAGTTATTGATTAACCAGTGGCTTAATTCGCTTCCCGATCAGTTCTATCGCCTGCATCAATTTTTCATGCGGCACCTCTGCCGTATCCATTTGGAAAGTAAACCGTGAAATTCCACCCAGTGCTTCTGAATGACGGAGAATTTTTTCTGCAACGTCTTCCGGACCACCAACTACCAACGCTCCCCTCGGACCAATCTGTGCCTCGAAACGTCCGCGTGTCATCGGAGGCCATCCCCGCTCCTTGCCAATCCTGGTCATAGAAGCAGCATAACCGGGATAAAAATCATCCAGCGCTTCCTGCGTGCTATTAGCAACGTATCCCAATGAGTGGACACCCACTTTTAATTGCTCCGCCTTAAATCCGGCTCTTTTTCCAGCTTCGCGGTACAGATTCACAAGCGGAGCGAAGTGATGTGTTTCTCCTCCAATGATAGCTACCATCAGAGGCAATCCAAGCGTTCCAGCGCGAATGAACGATTCCGGTGTGCCACCAACGCCTATCCAGATTGGCAGAGATTCCTGAACAGGCCTTGGATACACCGGCAGGTTATTCAATGCAGGGCGGAACTTCCCTGACCATGTTACAAATTCTTTGTCGCGGATTTTCAAAAGCAGTTCGAGCTTTTCAGAGAACAACTCGTCGTAATCTTCAAGGCGTAATCCAAAAAGCGGAAATGCTTCAATGAATGAACCGCGCCCGGCAACCATTTCGGCCCTGCCATTGGAAATTAAATCAAGTGTTGCAAAATTTTGAAATACCCTTACAGGGTCGGCAGCGCTAAGCACCGTAACAGCACTTGTAAGTCTGATATTCGTTGTTCGTGATGCTGCTGCGGCAAGAATAAGGCTGGGCGCAGAATCAAGGAAGCCTTTGCGGTGATGCTCCCCTATTCCAAATATATCATGACCAGATGTATCGGCTAATTCAATTCTTTCAAGTAACTGAGCTAAAGCAACTGAGTCATTCATTGGCAAAGTTCCGTTACCGCTCATCATGGCGGCAAAACTATCCACTCCAATTTCCATAGTCTTATTTATATTCATGGTGCAAAACTACGTTTATTGAATCAGAGAAAGCATTGATCTTTGATATGTAATTATGCTTTCCTTGTTAACCTAAATCCAATATCCCTGATGCTCAGAGATAAAGTAATAAAACCATTCACCGGAAGGGGCAGCTATTTCAAATGGCGCAACCATGAGCTATTGAGAATCGAAGCTTTAAGTGATGCAGTTTTTGCATTTGCCATTACCCTGGTGGTTGTTTCACTGGAAGTTCCCGTTACTTTTCACGAACTACTTCAGTCCATGAGAGGAATGCTGGGCTTTGCAATCTGCTTCATGTTCATATTCCTTATCTGGCACCAGCAGTATTTGTATTTCCGTCACTTCGGATTAAGAGACCTTACCAGCATGGCACTCAACGCCGCATTACTTTTTACAGTCTTATTCTATGTTTATCCTTTGAAGTTTCTTTTTACGCTCCTCACTGCAGGCAATCATCTAATGGAGAATGGGGAAAAGGTAAACCGGATTGCATCCTTCTTTGAATTAAGACAGCTGATGGCAATTTACAGCGGGGGGCTCATTGCAGTTTACCTAACCTATATGTTTCTCTACCTGCATGTATCAAAACAGAAAGAAAAATTGAAACTCAGTCACATAGAGCAATTTCACCTGCGAACACAGGTGTATAAAAACATTCTCATCCTGAGTTTCGGCATTGCCTGCTTATTGTTGCTCGTCATAGTTCCTGATGAAAATGTATTTGCAACCGGACTTATTTTCACGCTGATATATCCGGCACTCTATGTCTTTTTTAAATACCGTGAAAGAAAACTTCTCAAAAAAATGAGCACAGAAGATTTAGCGGCACATTTAGCTATTGTTGAGAAAAGTAAACATAGCACACATACAAACAACCTTTGATTTTTGTACGCTTATATTATTCCTTTGAAACTACAATAGATCAAACGAAACGCGGCTTACCTGATTATATACAGATAAGCCGCGAACAATGTTAATAGATAACTTAAGAGTACTTCCCGAATCTAATTTCCGGTTTGAAGAAATGCAACAATTTTACTTGTTTCATCTTTTGTAAGACTGGCGCGTAATCTCATATGCATGCCAATGGTTTCCCACTGCGCATCGCTGAAGTCAGCCGGTGATGGTGTATTGTGACACCTGATGCAATTCTCTCCCCAAAGTGCAGCGCCACTTTTATCAGCAATTGCCTGAGTTGCAGCACAACCTTCGATCAGCATTATTGCTCCTGTACCAATGACAAGAGACAAGAAAATGATTTTTATCTTTTTCATAATTTGTTTTTTTCTTTTGTTTGATTAATTGCCTTTTAGAATCCCATTACAAAACGAACCAACAACTGATTGGATTTTTCGTCATCAGGGAGTGTGGTGCTTTCGTAAGCGAGACGAATTCCTGTGCGCCAGCTCAACCAGTAGCTGAGTCCAATGTCGGTCCTGGTTACAGCGCCGCCTTTTCCATTCTTATCTTTTGGCCCCCATGGTGCATCGGCAGGTGCTTCTAATGAATTGTATCTGAATAACAGTTCAACGTTTTTCAAAAAGGCGTTATCAGACATTCCCGGACGGAATGAAAACTGAACAAAATAATTTTTGAAAGTATTGTCAAAAGCCGGATAAAATGTAGAATCATCCATTGCATAATCGGCTTTGTCAACAGAAAGAGAATTAAACTGCCCCCTGATACCAATGATCGATTTGATAGATGGAATTGCTTTTGCGTAGTTCAGGTCAACTGCAATTGCTGTTGCTTTCACTTTGGAATAATCTCTGTATTCGCCATTCATCACGTAAACTGAATCCTCCTGATTGCCGGCAATACCAGTTTCACCGGAAAATCCGATCTCCAAAGATGAATTAGACAAAGGAAGAAATCCGATTCTGCCGCCAACTCCTTTGTTCGAGTTATTGTCATTCAGGTTTTCGTAGTCAATCATTCCTGTGGTATTATCCAGACTTGGACCATTGGAAACATACAAAGCGTAATTCATCTTTGAACTTCCCAATGGAATACCACCTCTGAGGTCAATACCCAGAATCGCTCCCCAATCAAGGTGATTCTCCCCGGGAATATATTGATCATCCCCTTTCAGATGTGAATTTGGAAAACGTTGTACAAAAGCCGGCTCCCAACGTTCGCCAAATGCACCAAATGGCGTGAGCATTCTTCCCACTCCAAATGTCATGTATTTATTCAGGGAATAAGACAGCTTCGCAAATTCAAGTTCAAAATTACCATCTGAAATTTCCATTTCACCTTCAAAAAACAATTTGTCAGATAGCTTCCAGAGAAATACAGGTGCAAATCCATAGGAATTGAAATTGTATTTCACCTCCTGATCCTTATCGTAATAAAAATCAGCCCAGGCAGCTCCGGTTAACAAAAACTTTGTATTGCCCGGGGCATCTGAGATTGCCTTTGGCGCTGTTTCCTTTTCATCAGGCGACGCAGTACCCTGCGAATAGCCATTTGATAGCATCAGCAACAACCCTGTTGCTAATAATGTGATTGGTTTTTTCATAAGTGGTTGTTTAATAATGATTAATATTTATTTCTCTTTCGTCTTGGGTTTTAATGTTCGTATGAAGCATATGAGCTGCCATCTCTGCTTCTCTGTCAATATTGTTTTGTAAGCAGGCATTGGTGCGTGACCATTGGATAATTCATAAAATAATGACCCATCAGTTTGCAACTGAACATTTGGACCAGTATGATTCGCGGGTTTGATCGCAAGACCGGCGGCAGCAACGCCATCACCTTTTCCTCCATTGCCATGACATACAGAACATATTTTCAGGTATGTTACTTTTCCGCTGTCTGCTGCTGCAGCGACATGTGCAAGTGGATTTTTAATGGTATCAGTCCAGGCTGGGGTATCCCATCTCCGTTTGTGCTGTTCCATTGTTTCTTTTTGTGCTTTCACCACTCCACCGGAAATCAATAGAAAGGATAAGCAACTGAAAATTTTTAATTGATTTTTAAATAATTTCATATTCTGACTTTTTCGTGACCAAAGGTTGCACCGAATGCCACTCTGGTAACATGACGGAAATCATGTTTAAATATGATTTTCTTCAACAAAAAGAAATAGAGAAGCACTTAAATCGACTC
>JAPLDB010000131.1:0-5302 GCA_026391975.1 Bacteroidota bacterium
CTGGGGTTTTTCTGAGTACGGTAAATTATGGACATATCAACTGCAGGCATTTGAATTTCTAAAGCAAGATCAGTTGGAGAAGGAAAAAGGGTTGAAGTTAATTGCTGATTTTTCAAAATACCTGTACCGGCATCCATCTGCATTTGATCCCTATACTGCATCCCTGAGGGTCATCAACTGGATTAAGTTCTTTTCATTTCATCAGGTTACTGACACAGCACTTTACGGTTCGCTGTTGAGCCAGACAAAAAAGCTTTTTCATTCAACAGAATGGCACCTGCAGAACAATCATTTATTGGAGAATGCATTTGCATTATTATTCGCCGGCATATTTTTCGGGAATGAGAAATTCTATCAACAAGGTAAGCGCATACTGGAAAAGGAAATTGATAAACAAATTCTGCCTGACGGAGCGCACTTTGAACTGTGTCCGATGTACCATATGTTGATGTTAAACCGTGTTCTTGAATCCAAGGAAATGCTAAGTCTTTACAAACCTGATGAAAAAGCTTTAGAAAGCAAACTTTCATCTGTGGCTTCGAAAATGCTTGGTTGGATGAAAGAAATGCAATTTGAAAACGGCGATATGCCTGTGGTCAACGATTCTGCGAATGGCATTGCCCCGTCATGTGATGCGATCTGTAGTTATGCAAATCGGTTGGGTATTTCATCGCAAAAAATTGAATTAAAGGAAAGTGGTTTTAGAAAACACAAAACGGCAACATATGAATGTCTGATCTATTTAGGTGGTCTTGAACCATTGGCCAATGCCGGACATGGACATGCTGATTCCTTGAGCTTTATTCTTTACGGTCGCAACAAGCCATTCATCATTGACACCGGAATCAGCACCTATGAGAATAACTTCACCCGGCAGTATGAGCGTTCTACCCTGGCCCACAATACCGTTACGGCCGGAACCATGAGCCAGAGCAACTTGTGGGGCTCTTTCAGGGTTGGTAAACGGGTGAAAATGCTTGGTGTAAATCAAGGTGCAATTTATATTGAATCATCCATCCGGTTCTTTGATGGTTCCATAAAACATAAAAGAAGGTTTGAGTTTTTTGAAAATTCCCTAATAGTCCGCGACAGCATTTCGGGAGAAATTCTGGAGGATACAAAATCATTTTTGTATGTTAATAAAAATGCTGAAATTGCTCAGGCAAAATCAAAATTGAATTCTGATATTGCCTCCATAGAGTTTACGGGTGATCGGAAAATAAGTATTGATGAGGCATTTGCATCAACTGAATTCAATAAGCCTGAGAGTTGCAACAGAATAACAATTTCATTTACTACCGATTTGATAACAACATTTACTTTTCACAACAGTAATAATTCAGGAAAATAATTATGGCAACGATCAACGTCGTTACTTCTCATTTTTCTCCTGAAATCACCGCTGCATCCCACCGCATGGATGCACTTGTTGATGCTTTGGCTGTACATCATACTGTCAATGTTTTTGCGCTGACTGAGATCGGCAAACCTGCAGCATCGAAAACAATTAGTGAATCGTAACGTGTTACAATTCATTATTTAGATCTTCCGAAATACAAAAAGGCAAGTTTATTTTTCAGAACATTTTATGAGATTTGGTATTCTTTTAAATTAGTAAGACTTGCAAAAAGAACAGTTGCTGATGTAACGATTGTTACAAGCACGTTTATGTTTTTGATTCCTGCTGTGATTTTATTTGGAGGTAATTCAGAAAAGATCGCTGATGTGCGAGACCTTACCTGGAGGTACATTCCTGCTAATTTTATCGTGCACCGTGGATTCAGGTTTCTATTTACCCGCATGATAAAATTCTTTCTGCCGAAGTTCGACTGGATTACGGTTACTAATAGCTCTGAGAGAAAATGGATATCCGAAAATACCAAGGTTGACAAGGAGAGAATCAGCATTCTAAGCAATGGTATCAGCAAGGAAAAGTTTGAAACACTGATCAACCTTGAATACAAACCTGATGTAACGCCATTTACAATTACTTATGTCGGAAACATTGGCAATGGCCAGAACCTGCACTCATTACTCCGGGTTGTTGAAAAGATAGACGGCATCAGGCTTGTAATGATTGGGAATGGAAATGACTATGAATTGTTTAAGAAACAAGTTAAGAAAAAGAGAGTTGATAATATTTATTTCACCGGCAAACTGAACTGGGAAAATGTGTTGCCGTATTACCAGCATACCTCTGTTTTATTTGCCAGGCTTGATGAAAATTACAGCAGTGCAATTCCATCAAAACTTTTTGAATACCTGAGTACAGGCCTGCCAATTATTTATTGTGGGGAAGGAGAAGCTGCCAGATTACTTAAACAGTTCAGTCAAACCTTTATACTGGGATCAAATGACGAAAAAGGGTTGAAAGATGCAATTCTTAAACTCAAGGTACTGGGTTCCGAAATTGCTGAAGAGAACCGTGATCAGATAGAAAGAAAGTATATTCGTGAAATGATCAATATGAAAATTGACCAGTTTATTGCCAATGTAACCGGTGTTGAAATCCCTGAAAAAACATTGGTTCCTGTTATGCAGGAAGAACGCAAGCTGGCTTTATCTGTCTCCTGACTTCATTTACACTTTTGCTTGTTGGCTGAGTTTGTGTAAACTTGCAATCCCAATTTTCCTGCAATTTGTTAACCGAGAAATCACTTTCTGAACCTAAGGCTTTTGACCTGTCTGCACGAATCAGGGACTACAACCTGCTTACCAAAATGCGGTTGTCCTCATTGGTGGTTTTTTCTGCTGCCATTGGATTTGTGATCGGAAACAAAGGGGACTTTCATTTTGGGCAACTGTGCTGGCTTGTCCTGGGTGGTTTTCTCGTGACGGGTTCTTCAAATGCCTTTAATCAGATTATTGAACGGGATCTGGATAAATTGATGGATCGCACCAAGAACAGACCACTTCCTGCCGGTAGAATGAGCGTTGGAGAAGCAATGATTGCAGCAGTTTTAATGGGGGCTTCAGGGATCCTTATCCTGTGGATATTTATGAATCCACTGTGTGGTTTGTTGAGCGCTTTATCCCTGCTGCTTTACACTTTAATGTATACCCCGTCCAAGAGAATTACGCCATTCTCCGTATTCATTGGCGCTATTCCAGGCGCATTTCCTCCCTTGCTTGGCTATGTTGCTGCACGCAATGAGATTGGTATGGAGGCTCTATTGCTTTATTTCCTTCAGTTCATTTGGCAATTCCCTCATTTCTGGGCCATTGCATGGGTCATGGATGATGATTACAAAAAGGCCGGTTTCAAAATGCTCCCGTCCCCCGGAGGCCGCGACCGCAATACTGCATTTCAAACAATGGCCTATACGCTCAGCCTTGTTCCATTAGCCCTGTTATTGCACTTTTTCGGAATGTTTTCTGTCTGGAGCTCGATGATCGTCGCTGCCACAGGAATTTTCTTTGCCATTCCGTCATTTCGTCTTTACAAGGACCTTGAGATTAAATCCGCTAAAAAACTGATGTATGCTTCTTTCATCTACCTTCCCGTTGTTCAACTGGTGCTGATGATTGATAAATTATTAAGCTGATCATCAACAATTAATATGGTAAATAATATTTCAGCATCTGAAGTTTCTGCTCTGGAAAAACTGGAGATAAACAAGAAAGCCAAGCGGACCTTATTGTGGTTTGGCATGATCAGCATCCTCATGCTTTTTGCAGGCCTTACCAGTGCTTACATGGTTCGTCAGGGTGAAGGTAAATGGGTTCAGTTCGCCCTCCCGCCGCTCTTTGTATTAAGTACGGTAATCATTGTCATCAGCAGCATCAGTATGCAGTGGGGAGTTATTTCCATTAGAAAAAACAATCTTTCAGGTTTGAAAATTGCAACACTGATAACCTTTGTTCTTGGGATCGGATTTGTGGTTTCTCAATACCTTGCCTGGAAGGATTTAATCTCTCAGGGGATCTATTTTGTTGGGACGGTAAAAGACATCAAATCTGACTTTACTTACGTGCCGGCAGGGAATGAAACCGTTGCGCAGGCAGCCAGTATAGGTAATGTAGCTGCGTCCTTTTTGTATGTAATTACAGGATTACACGTGGCTCATTTACTGGGTGGGATCCTTGCATTATTCGTTGTGTTGATCAAATCGCTCACCGGCAAATATTCAGCTACAGATTACAATGGGGTGATTGTTTGCTCCATTTACTGGCATTTCCTTGACGCTCTGTGGATTTACCTCTTCTTTTTCCTGTTGTATATCCGTTAAAAAGATTTTGAAAAAAATTATTTTGAAAGAAAAATTTTATGCAGATTCGCCATCTGAATATCAAAACTGACAGATAAATACACAACAATGTCAATTGCAACTACAGAAAATTTTGAAACAAAACCGTGGGGTGGAGGGTATTCTCCATTCAATGTACGGTGGGGAAAATTATACATGTGGATCTTCCTTGTATCGGATGCATTTACATTTTCAAGTTTGCTGATCGCCTATGGGGCACTTCGACACCGCTGGACTCATATCTGGCCTTATCCGGGAGAAGTTTTTACGCACTTTCCGTTCATTCATGGGCATGTTCCACTGGCTTATGTGGGATTGATGACATTCATCCTCATCATGAGTTCTGTAACCATGGTGCTTGCTGTAGATGCCGGACATTCCTTTAAACGAAAGAGCGTACAGCTATGGCTGGGACTTACCATTGTTGGTGGACTGATGTTCGTTGGTTCACAGGCCTGGGAGTGGTATCACTTTATCGAGGGATCAGAAGAAGGTGCTTTCGTCCTTGCTGATGGTCGTTTTGCCCGTACGGATAACCTGGAACCCGGTGTGCTTCTCTTCCATGATGGAACAAAAATAGAGGGTGCAGAAGCCGAACAATTGAAAGCAACTGCAACAAAGAATATACATGGTGCTAACCTTTATGAGAGCGAGTACGGTCCGACTCCTTTGTTCGGAAATTTCTTTTTCTTCATTACAGGTTTTCACGGATTTCACGTATTCAGCGGAGTTGTGATCAACTTCATTGTATTTGTCCTTGTTTCCAAAGGGGCTCTTGATAAGAAAAAAGATTACGAGCTGGTCGAAAAGGTTGGTCTTTACTGGCATTTCGTTGACCTTGTATGGGTATTCGTATTTACATTCTTCTATCTCGTTTAATTAAATTCGTTTTCAAGGATTTGTCTCACAACTCATTTCTCATATCTCAAATCTAATTCACCATGTCAGAAGATTTCATCTCCCCCGATATTCACCACGAGCGAATTTCTCACAAGAGTGCGGAAAAGGCACACTCAGGATTAACTACCAAGATAATTTGGAGGGTGTTTTGGTTA
>JAPLDB010000131.1:5425-10949 GCA_026391975.1 Bacteroidota bacterium
ATATACCTTCATCACGCTGACCATTGTAAAGGCATATTTCATCATCTTTTATTTCATGCACATGAAGTTCGAAGAGTCGGCACTGAAATTCAGTATTCTGCTTCCTTTCGTCTTGATTGTTTACCTCATTTTTATTGCCATCTACGAAGGAATAGCCATCGGCCTGGTCAATTACTAATTTGATGAAGACTCAAAATTTGAAAAGGATACTCATCTTGATTATCCTTTTTGGTTCCAGCATATTTTATCTGTTATTAATCCAGGGTAAAAATCATTTCAACAAACTGGAGATCTATGGTCCGAAGGAACCGGTTGCTAATGGAGATACGATTTACCACACCATTCCTCCTTTTTCTTTTGTTAACCAGGAGGGAAAGGTGATCACTGAAAAAGACCTTGAAGGGAAAATCTTTGTGGCGAGTTTTTTCTTTGCAACCTGTCCGAAGATCTGCCCAAAAATGAATTATAACATTAAAGGCGTTGCGGAAAAATTCAGGCTTGATCAACGCATTAAATTCCTCTCATTCACGGTCGATCCCGAAAAGGATTCTGTGGAAGCTTTGTCTGCTTATGCCAAAGAAAGGGAGGCTGACAACAGCCAGTGGTGGTTCCTGACAGGCAATAAGGATTCCATCTATTCGATTGCGCGTGATGGCTTTTTAGTGCCGGCAGCAGGAGGAAAAACGGCAGAAGACTTTTTTCATTCGCAGGATCTGATGCTCATCGACAAGGAAAAACGGATCAGGGGCATTTACGACGGACTGGACCAAGCAGAAGTGAAAAGGCTTTGTGATGAGGTCGAAGTGCTTTTACAGGAGTACAAAGAAAAAGAAGCGGGCTAATGAACGCTTTACCTGAAATTAATAGTGGCCGTGATAAATTATACCTGCGGCTTATTGCAACTGTTTCAGTAATTGTTTTTTTGCTGGTGTTGTTACTGTCTCAGTTGCCCAAAGCGGAAGTAGTTCCTCCTTTTGTAAAATACCTGCCGAAACTGAATGCATTTTTGAACGGGACATGTACATTGATCCTTTTAATCAGTTTCTATTTCATCCGCCGGAAAAAAGTGGAAATTCACAAGAGGTTGAATATTGCAGCAGTAGCTTTATCCACCATATTCCTATTAAGCTATGTGCTGTTTCATTCATTTGGGGTAGAAACAAAATACGGCGACCTAAACCATGATGGATTGGTAGATGCAATTGAAAAAGCGGCAGCTGGCAACCTGAGGATGGCTTATTTCGGGATTCTCATTACCCATATCATTCTTGCTGCCATTGTTTTACCTCTTGTTTTATTATCTTTGTACCGCGGTTTAACAAATCAGGTAGCGCTTCACCGTAAGATTGTACGTTGGTCATTTCCGGTTTGGTTATATGTTACAATTAGCGGCGTTATTGTTTACCTGATGATTTCACCCTATTACAATTTCTGAAAATGAGAAAGGTCATATTTTTAATTCTTCTGTTTTCATCCGTGGCCGTTTTTGAATCGAACGCTCAGTGTGCAATGTGCAGGCGCATTGCCCAGACCAACTATGAGCAACAGGATCAGGTAGCGCAGCAGAAGGAAATGAAACGGGGAAAAAGTCTTAACAGTGGTATTCTTTATCTTTTGTCAATTCCCTATCTCATCGGTGGAGTAGGTGCTTTTGTGTGGTGGAAGAACCGCCGAAAAGAGTGATCTTTAGTTTATCTTCAAAAATCCCGATTCTTTTTCATTAAACCAAAGCACTTCCTATTAGTTGAATGGGAAAGGTAAATTGTCCATTTTATGAAAAAAAGTATTCTCTTTATTATTTCGCTGATTGTTAATATTCTTTTGAATACCCAATCAATTCAGGCCCAAGTGGTGGTAAAAATTAAACCCCATACACCTGCAGCTATTGTTGCGCGGCCGGTAATGCATGGACGTGGTCTGGTATGGATTGAGCCTGAGTGGGTTTGGAATCCGCGCTTGAAGGAATATAAATGGAAAGAAGGAAGATGGATAAAACCCAAACGGCAAGCAGTGTGGATCCCCGGACGTTGGGTAGATATGCCTGAAGGATATAAATGGTCTCCGGGTTATTGGGGAAGAAGAAAGTGACTATTTTGAACGATTCAATTTTTCTGCATTACCTGACAATTATTTTTTTCTCTTTTCTGCCCAGCATTCCAAATCCCAGGGCTGTCAGTATGCTTACTCCAATAAAAAAATAGAACATATTATTGAAACCATATTTCCCGGCAATCCCTAATCCCAAAGAAGGCGCAAGGATATTTGCGATGCCATAACCAATGGAATACAATGCCATGTATTGTCCTTTTCGTTCTTTTGGAGATGAAGACAATGCATGGTTCATCATGAAAGGCATTGCAAATATTTCAGATAGTGTAATGATTATCGTATAAACCAATGCCCATACGATCAATGCGTTTCCGTTTTGGAGTATGAAGAATGATACAGGAATGCAGAGTGTACCTGCGATGACGTACCTGAATATTTTTTTCTTTTTTTCAAGATGTGCAATCAGGGGCATTTCGATAATTACCACTAAAAAACCGTTGAGGGCCAGCAGCAAACCAATGGTGGCCTCGTTGTAATTACATTCCCTGCTGAAGAACTGCGGTATGCTCGCAAAGAGCTGAAAGAAACAGATGCCATATAGGGCAACAAGAAAAATAAAAAACAAATATTTTTTATCTCTGTATGCAGATGTAGTACTGTCTTTCAGGACGGCATTTTCATGTCTGTTCTTTTCTGCCTTGTGCTTTGGCAGGTAAAAAGCGAGCATTACGCCTGCAGCAAAAGAGGTAGTGGCATCTATTACAAAAAGCCACTTGTAGCCAAGATACATTGCAATAACTCCTCCTATCGCCGGGCCTACTGAGAAACCCAGGTTGATTGCAAGCCTGGCCAGCGATACCGATCGCGTAAGGTTTTCAGGAGTACTGTATGAAGAAATTGCAGCTGAATGTGCCGGGCGAAACATGTCAGCAAAGAATGCATACGAGAATATGACTGCGCAAAGCCAAAATTTCCCTGAAACAAAAAGCATGAGCATGAGGATTGTTCCGCTGCAAAAAAGAGACAAAAGCATGATGTCAAAAAAGTTCTTCCTGTCTGTGAGCCACCCCCCTGAATACGAGCCTAAAACACTTCCGAATCCGTAGAAACTCATGATGAAACCGGTTTCAGCAATTCCGAAATGCAATTCCCTGGTGAAATATAGAGATGTGAAAAGCAGCACCATACTTCCGCTCCTGTTGATGAACATGGCCAGCGCAAGTATCCAGGCATTGCGCTGTAAATTCGAAAAACTATCCCTGTAAAGTAAAAGCAGGCGTGTCATGGTCGGTAAAAATAGAATTTGTTGGCCTATTTAGAGAATTCAGGAAAGTTTAAAGTTTGCCTCGTACCTCTCAAAAAACTATTTTTGCATTGCATGCAACTGCATAATATATACGACAAGAAGGTACTTAAAAAGAAACTCCATGAGGAGGCCTTCAGGCGCGTAACATTGTCTTTTTACAGATATGTGATCCTTGAAAATATTGTTCTTCTCAGGGCTGAGCTTTATACCCGTTTTCAGGAACTCAATGTATTCGGCAGGATTTATATTGCAAGGGAAGGGATCAATGCTCAGCTTTCCGTTCCTGATTTCAATTTTGAAAAATTCAGGACGCTGATTGATACCATTCCGCAATTCTCTCAGGTTCCGTTTAAGATTGCAGTGGAGGATGACGGGAAATCTTTTTATAAACTGATCGTCCGGATCAAAAATAAAATTGTTGCAGATGGATTGAATGACGACGCTTTCGACGTTACAGATGTTGGCACGCACCTTACTGCAAAGGAGTGGAATGAAGCAATGGGTGACCCCAATGCAGTGGTGATCGATATGCGCAATCATTATGAAAGCGAGGTGGGACACTTTAAAGATGCCATTCTGCCTGATGCAGATACATTTAAGCAGGAATTGCCAATGGTAGTTGACTTGCTGAAGGAAAAGAAAGACAAGAAAATTCTATTGTATTGTACCGGTGGTATCCGATGCGAAAAGGCAAGTGCATATTTGCGCCATGAAGGCTTTGAGGACGTGAATCAGCTTTATGGCGGCATCATCGACTATGCCCGGCAGGTAAAGGCAGAAGGACTTGAGACCAAATTCATTGGGAAGAATTTTGTTTTTGACGAACGCCTCGGCGAAAAAATAACGAATGATATTATCAGCGTTTGCCATCAGTGCGGCAATGCAAGCGATCGCCATGTAAACTGTGCAAACGATGATTGCCATTTGCTTTTTATTCAATGTGAAGAATGCGGGGCGAAGATGAAGGGTTGTTGTACCCCAAAATGTGTGGATATCGTCTCGCTTCCCCTTGAAGAACAGATAAAATTGCGTAAGGGAAAAGTAAAGCATGACGCTCATTCGGTTTACAAAAGCCGGCTGAGACCAAACCTTATGAAATATCTTGCTGATAAAAACTGAATTAGATTTTTGTAAATCGGTATTCCTTACTTATATTTGCCGCTCGTTCTTTAATAGTTACTTATCCAGAAAGGTGGAGGGACTGACCCTTTGAAACCTTGACAACCTGACTCATTTGCGAAAGCGAGGGAGAAAAGGTGCCAATTCCTGTCCCGTTGCAAAACGGGAGTAGATAAGTCGAAATCAGATTCTTCAAGATAATATCAAATTATATAAATCTCTTTCGGCTTCCGGAAGAGATTTTTTTTTACCCATAACACAATTGATATGATATTTGAAAAAGAAATGATTGAAATTACAGAAGCAAATAAGGAAGTACAAACCCTTGTCAATAGACGGCTGAGGGAACAGAATATATCTGGCATTGGACCGATGCAGGAAAATATGCATGTGTTCATCAGAAATGGATTGAATACATTGAATAAGAACCTCTCTGAAATTGCTGTTCTGGAAATGGGCTTTGGTACAGGGCTGAATGCAATACTCACGTACCGCGAAAATCAGGTATTGAGAAGAGCCATTCACTATACAACGGTGGAGGCTTTTCCACTGCCTGCGTCCGTTACGGACAAGCTGAACTATTTTGAATATTTTGGAAAACCATTGCAGCCGGTATTTCAGAAAATGCATTCTTCGAATTGGTTTGAGAATATTTCTTTCGGAGATTTTGTACTTAATAAAGTGCAGGCAGACATGCTCGAACTTCAGCTTGATGGAGCCTATGACCTCGTGTATTATGATGCATTCTCACCAATTCATCAGCCTGAGCTGTGGACTTTTGAAGTGCTGCATAAGATCTATGATGCATGTAAAAAGAATGCTGTACTGGTAACCTATTGCGCAAAAGGAGATGTAAAGCGCACACTTAAATCTGTTGGTTTTGACGTTGAGACTTTATCAGGCCTCCATGGAAATAAGGAGATGATCAGGGCCATAAAATATTGAATGACGAATTTTGAATAGTGAAGGCAAAAGCTGGAACAGCCAATGATGAATATTGAATGGCGAATTTTGAGTAGTGAAGGCAACAGCCAAAACAGCCAATGATGA
>JAPLDB010000228.1:0-450 GCA_026391975.1 Bacteroidota bacterium
AGTCAACGGCTTAAAAAATATTCATATCATTGATGATACTCTTTCATGGGCAAGACTGACGGCTTGTAAGCATGCTAATGGCAGGGATTATTGGATATTAGCTCATCGCTATTTATCGAATACTTATTATACGCTATTAGTAACCCCCGATTCAATTTATACTTTCACTCAATCCATTGGATTAATCAATCCATTCTATCAATTTATTGGTCAAGCAGCATTTTCTCAGGACGGAACAAAATATTGCATCGGATTGAATGACTCAACAATTGAGTTATATGATTTTGACCGCTGTACCGGAGTGCTAACAAATAACCTTCCAATCCAAATTCGAGATTTTGGATTAGGGTTACTTGGTACTGCATTTTCAAAAAGCGGTCAATATCTGTATGCTTGCAATAATATTTTTATTCATCAATTTGATACTTGGACAGGGAATATAATTTCAAC
>JAPLDB010000228.1:515-6602 GCA_026391975.1 Bacteroidota bacterium
ATTTTATATGCTTCAACTTGCACCCGACAACCGTATTTACGTTTCCAATTACGATGGAAATAATAGATTGCATTACATAGAATTTCCTGATAGCGGGGGAACAGCTTGTAATGTTGTCCAAAATACTTTCATCACCCCTGGCTACAACACATTTAGTTTCCCAAATATCGTAAACTATGATCTCATGAACGATACTACAAGCGCATGTGATACTGTCTTATTGTTTCATCCTTCACAGCTATACAGAAATGACATTCGCATTTTTCCAAACCCTGCCAAAGATTTTTTCTGGGTAAACTATTCCCTATCCGCAAATGAAAACGTCACAATGGAAATTTACGATGCCATTGGCAACAAGGTTCAACAACATATTTTATACGGTCACAGCAAAACACTTTTAGTACACACCGAAAAGCTAAGGTCGGGAATCTATTTTTACAGCATCAACTCTCATCAGCAGAAAGTTTCAACCGGAAAAATTGTAATTTTAAAATAAATTTGGCGGAATAGCCTTTTATGGAGATTCAATCCCGCCATCAGTAGGCGATATACTTGCCTCCTGGGCTTTTGCCGGTGATAGTTGCGGTTGCCCTGCCATGTTTATGGTTGATGCCGGAATGGACAACCTAATCTATGACAGCAGCTGCGTTTCACTCGAAGCGACCATTACCGGAAATCCGAACAACTTAACTTATCTATGGAATTCCGGCGCACTTACCAGAGCAACACCAACTGTATTTCCTGATACATCAACAACTTTTATTGTTACTGTAACTGACACTATTTCGAACGCTACTCAAACAGATTCAGTAACAGTAAACGTAATTTCTACGACACTTGGCTGTTGCGTTCTTGATAATTTGATTATGACATGGATAGTGAAAATAGACTTATGATCGATTTTTAGTATTGCCGCTAGGGAAATCTTGCAGGAGCGTGCCGGAAATAATAAAGCGGTTTTTCCGACCGGCAAATTACTTCACGGATTGTGTCTTTAGCGTTGTGCTGGAGTGGATTTCAATTTTAGATCGGGTGTGAAAAAAAATTGATCGCCCCTTAAAATTCCTTTCCTACTTTTACTTCCGATGAGGAAATTCATTTCCATTCCAGATTCGATCCCTGATTTTGAGGCCAGGTTGCTTGCTTTCGCTGCACAGCGGGAAGTTGCATGTGTGCTCAGGAGTAACCGTGCCCTGTTTCCAACAACAGATAAATATTCCCGGTTTGAATGTTGTGTGGCAATTGACGCAGTTGAAGAAATTAAAGTCAGCGATTCAGCATTTGAGTCGGTCAAAAAATTTCACAGCAAGAATAATGACTGGCTTTTCGGTTTCCTTACCTACGATCTGAAGAATGAAATTGAAAATCTGAAATCGGAGAATCATGACGGCCTTGATTTTCCCGCATTGCATTTTTTTCAACCAAAGTATATTTTCCTGAAGGATGAAAATGGATTGCAGTTGGGTATTTGGGAAGGAAATGAGGACAAAATACCGGTCAATAAGCTTATTGCCGATATTGAGGCTACCCGAATTAATGATGACAATGAAATGAATGTTGAAGTCAGGCCAAGAGTCAGCAGGGAAGACTATTTAAAAAACATTTCAGAGATAAAAAGACATATTCAGCAGGGCGATATTTATGAGATGAATTATTGCGTTGAGTTTTTTGCGGAGCATGTTACTGTCAGCCCGGAAACGATCTATGAAAAGCTTACAGAAATTTCCCCGATGCCTTTCTCATGCTATTATAAAAATAACGACAAGCACCTGGTATGTGCAAGTCCTGAACGTTTTGTTGCCGGGCGAGGAAAAAAAATAATCTCTCAGCCGATCAAAGGAACTGCAAAAAGGGGAAGCACTGATGCAGAGGATGAACAATTGATTGCAAAACTGAAGAATGATGAAAAAGAGAGAAGCGAAAATGTCATGATCGTCGACCTGGTGCGCAACGACCTTTCGAAAACTGCCTCTAGGGGAAGCGTCAAGGTGGAGGAGTTGTTCGGGATCTATTCGTTCCGGCAACTTCACCAGATGATCTCTACCGTCGTTTCTGAAAAACGCGATGATGTTCACTGGACAGACGTGATCAGAAATGCTTTTCCAATGGGTTCGATGACGGGCGCTCCGAAGATCCGCGCCATGCAATTGATCGAAGAGTTTGAAACAACAAAACGAGGATTGTATTCCGGTGCTGTTGGATATGTTACTCCTGCCGGCGATTTTGATTTCAACGTCATCATCAGAAGCATTCTTTATAATCAGGCAAAAAAATATTTGTCTTTTATGGTAGGAAGCGCAATTACCATCAATGCCGATGCTGGAAAAGAATATGATGAATGCCTGCTGAAGGCGGGTTCTATGATGCAAGTTCTTAAAGAAAAACACGAAAAAGTAATCTGATGGATTTGCAAAAACGGTTTGAAGATTTTATCAGGGAAAAACATCTTTTTTCTAAAACAGAAAAAATATTGCTGGCTGTGAGCGGGGGAGTAGACTCTGTCGTGATGGCTGAGCTTTTTCACAGGTGTAAATTCAAATTCAGCATTGCCCACTGCAATTTTCAGTTGAGGGCAGACGAAAGCGAAGCCGATGAAATGTTCGTTAAAAAATTAGCGCAACATTGCAAGGTTCCTTTTTTTACGATCCGGTTTGATACATCTGATGAAGCGGCAAAGAACAAATTATCCATCCAGGAAATTGCACGAAAGCTCCGGTATGAGTGGTTTGCGGAGACGATGCAAAAACAGAAATACGATTACATTGCAACAGCCCACCACCTCAACGACAGCATTGAAACATTTTTCATCAATCTGTTGCGCGGTGCAGGAGTATCCGGTTTGCGGGGAATACAACCCATTATCCAAAAATCCAAAACAATTCGTCCGTTGCTGTTTGCTACAAAAGCAGAACTTGAAAAATTCGCAGCAGAGGAAAAAATCAATTTCAGGCTGGATCATTCCAATGAGACCGACCTCTATTTCAGGAACAGACTTAGGCATCACCTCATGCCGGTGCTGCTTCAGCTCAATCCCCGGTTTGAAAAAATCATGGAGCGCAATATGGCAAACCTTGCTTTTGCTGAGAGCATTCTGAATGACAGAATTCTCAACGGCTTTCTTGACGGCTTCAACAAAGAAGATGTCAATGCAACTCTGGAGATCAGCAGGAAGGAATTGACAGCAAGTGGATTTCCTCAGGAGATGTTGATGGCAGTTGTTCAGCCTTTTGGTTTTAACATTTTCCAGGCAGAAGATATCTGGAATGCGCTTTCGCCGGGGAAGCAGGTTTTTTCGGGCGAATATGTGCTTACGGCTGACCGGGGCAAAATTATCCTGACAAGAAATAACAACAAAGATCCATCTATTGAGACCATCGGTGCGAAGGACAAAACCTATAATGGCTCAGGGTTTCAGCTTAAGCTTAGTGTTCGTAAACCCACCAACAGGGAGCATGGCAAATTGAAACTGCAGTTGCAAACGTTTAACCTCGACAGTAGTAAGCTGGTTTTCCCGCTTACCATCAGAAAGTGGGCTAAAGGGGACTGGTTTTTTCCCCTTGGTATGAAGGGCAGGAAGAAATTGAGCGATTTCCTTACAGATAAAAAGGTTTCCCGTCCGGATAAAGAAAAAACATACGTACTTTTGTCGGGCAAAGAAATCGTATGCGTTATTGGTCACCGGATCGATGATCGTTACAAAGTGACTGATACAACAAAAGAAATCTACCGGATCGAATTGATAATAAATGAGCGCTGAAGAACAACCCGTTTTTGAAGAAAAACAATACCTCGGCTACAATGGGCTGAGTATGATGCGCAGATTGCTGCTGGGTCTTTTCTGTTTCGCTGTGTATTGGTGGAAAACACAAAAAGGAATGAACGGCGACCTTTTTTTCTTTCTCGGAATTGCTATGATCGTGCTTTCTATCATTTTATTGTTTGTCCTGCACATTAAGATCTCCGTCTATAAACATTTTATCGTGCTCGATGGCTTGTGGACTTCCCGCAAAGTCAAGATCGACCTAAAAAGCATTGTGAAAGTAGAACGTTTAACCTATAGCAAGTACTCACTCAACAATCCCGTATTCAATCTTCATATGAAAGGCATGGTCAGATTCTACACCGGCGGAAATGATTGTGTTGATATTACTGACAATGACGGACATCCATACCGCATTGGTACGCAGCGTCCGGGCGAGCTTGAGTACATCCTGAAAGGGCTGACAAAAAAGAAAGATTAGATTTCGAAACTGAACTTATCATCTGACAATTTGTTCCTGTATAAAAGTCGGATCAATAATTGATTAAGTAAATACCAATTTAACATCTAAAAAAATAAATTATGCAATTATTATTAAGTATTGGAATCTTAGCAGGTATTATATTTCTTTCAATAAAATTTCCCTTGTATAGAAAGATAATTATTGGATTAGGGATAGTTGCACTTATTATATTAGTTATCACATGGGTCTCAGGTTTTTACAATGGATTGGTTAATAGTAGAGAAAGGGTGAACGCAAAATGGGCTAACGTGGAAGCACAATACCAGCGCAGGAGTGACCTTATTCCGAACCTTGTAAGTACTGTTAAAGGTGCAGCAGATTTTGAAAAATCGACACTGGAGGCAGTAATGTCTGCGCGTGCGAGTGCGACTCAGATAAAAATTGATGCGGATAATTTGACACCGGAGAAGTTGCAGCAATTTCAACAAGCACAAGGTCAAGTGAGTTCGGCACTTGGCAGGTTGCTGGCTGTTGCCGAGAATTATCCACAGTTAAGGGCAGTTCAAAATTTCTCCGAACTACAGGCGCAACTTGAAGGTACTGAAAATCGGATCAACGAGGCCCGCAGGCAGTTTATTGAAGCAGTACAAACTTACAATGCATCAATCAAGAGATTTCCTGGAATGATAGTAGCCAATCTTACAGGCTTCAAGGAAAAACCTAATTTCCAGGCAGATGCCGGCGCTGAGAAAGCTTCTAAAGTCACATTCCCAAAGTGAAGGCAGAAGAATATTTTACTGATGACATCAGCGGTTTAGTCAATGAGGCAATTACTGCCGCAGAGAAACAGACTTCGGGCGAGATCAGGTTGTTTATCGAGGACAATTGTAAAGAAGATGTCCTTGACCGCGCTGCATTTATTTTTACAGAATTGAAAATGAATGCCACCGCTGAGCGCAACGGCGTACTTTTTTACCTTGCCATGAAATCTAAAAAGTTTGCCATCCTTGGTGATGCAGGCATCAATGCAAAAGTGCCGAAGGATTTCTGGGAAGCCATTAAAACGCAGATGCAAAATCATTTTATTTCAGGTGATTTTTCGAAAGGACTTACTGTCGGAATCAGTATGGCAGGAGAAGCACTTAGGACATATTTTCCTTATCAGAAGGATGACAAGAATGAATTGAGTAACGATATAGTTTTCGGGAAGTAAGTCAACATATTTTGCTTCAGCACAAGTGCCGATTGGAAACAGCAAATTTGCGGGAATTGCAGACGACAGTTTAAGCCATGAATCCTGAAAGTGCTAAACAAGTACTATTGCTTGTTGTTTGTTTAAAATTCTTTCTCAAGCCGATCATAAAATTGGGTATGTGTAATTTTATGTTGCCTTAATAGTTCGAAAAACTTACCAGGATGTATGGACTCGCCATTTTCCCATCTCCAGTATGCATTTCTGCAATGACCGAAGTGAGTTGCAAAAACCTCAGCTGATTTATATTTTTTTTCTTCGCGGAGCTTTCTCAATAGCTTACCTGCTTTCTTTTGAAAGTTTTTATATTCATTTTTAGATTGAAGTTTCATTACACAGAATTAAAGGATTTAAATACAATATTGATTATTACTGTGCGGAAGTCTCGCAGAAGCCCGCCCAGATTGCACGTTCTGTTATATATCCCCTTAATACTGTATTATTTTTTTGCTAAGTCATAGGCACCTCCTTCTGTGAAGTTTTTGAAAAAAGATGAACGGGAAAGTGATATGGATGAAAAAAATACTGAAGAAGGAAAATCTGATCTGCTTATCGCGAACTGATAGTTGATGTATGATGTCAGAGGACAGAGGACAGAGGACAGAGGACAGA
>JAPLDB010000171.1 GCA_026391975.1 Bacteroidota bacterium
AAACAATTACTTCCTCATCATGCTGGCTGTGCTTATTGATCTTAATTGAAACAAGCTTTATATTTAATGAAGCTATCTTCTTTAAAGATGCAGCAATTTTTTCCGCAACTGCATATCCACTCGATAATATTCCTGCAATAATAATCTCCTTTTCACTTGCATTATCTTCATAGATCTGCCATGCTATCCTATCGATTTTCTGGTCAATTTGAACCGAATCAAGAATCAATGTTTTGCTTTGCATAATGCAATATTAAAAATTACTTCAGAATTCACCATATTTAATAAGACTTCCCGGAGTATTCACCCAAACATATCTGGCATTCACGCCCAATAAATTGCTTTTTTACCAATTAATGTTGAATTTACCCATGCGATTGGGGTATTTTCGATCTATCAAACAAAAAGATATGAGCACAAAAGAAATACAGGAAATCATTCATCAAATGGGCATTTTCATGTTCCGTGGAGGACAAATCAATGAGGGAATGCTGATTGCACGCTATAATATCAGGGATGCCAGGATTGAATACTATTTCATTCAAACCTCTAAACTTGAAGACTACAAAAAGGCGAAAAACAATCACGATACAAGCGCCCATCAGCGCCTTGGAAATATGATCGATGTGAATTCAATAATCAGGGCACAACTTTTTAACTAAAATACAATATGCGAAACATAAGCACCTTCAATAAATTTTTTCTTTTATTCTGCGCGGCATTGTTCGTCCTCCTGATCTTAGCAGCGCCACATGACAAAGATTCAAATGCGAAAGATTCTGATGCAATTGTCAGCAACAGTGAATAATGCTAATTCAGGATATTGTTGAAATGAACAGCGTGAAATTTATGAACTAAAAATCAGACTTTCTTTTTAGCAAAACCCTTTCGTTGCATATCTCCCCAGCTGCTCACCCCGGTGAGTAAATCAAGGTTGCCGCGAATGGCATAGTAAACTGTCAATGGATGAATTACCAAAGGCTCTATTAATGCTGTCAGCAGTAAACGGAATATATCCCTCTTTTTTTTGTACTGATGATATGATAACTCTTCAAAGAGAATGGCGCTGGTAGAGTACATGATTGAAAAAGTATAGATCACAAAAAACAGTGTGATGAAAAGTTCAATATTCAGGATTCCCAAAAATGCCATGATGATCAGGTAAATAAATGCAAGCGATTCGATAATAGGGGCAAGCCATTCAAATATAAGCCAGTAAGGCATTGAGATCATTCCAAGAAAGCGATAGCGCGGATTGAAAATTAAATTCTTATGAAACCATAAAGTTTCTGCTGTTCCACGGGTCCAGCGGTTACGTTGCCGGCTTAATATCTTGTAGCTGGCCGGAGCTTCTGTCCAGCACAACGGATCAGGAAGATAAACAACTTTGTATTTAGTTCGCTGCTCTTCCATTAACCTGCGCATGCGGATCACAAGTTCCATGTCCTCTCCAACCGTTTTATGATTATACCCGCCTGCATCGATGGCTATTTTTTTATCGAACATTCCAAATGCACCGGAAATCAAGATGAGCCCGTTCAGTTTGCTCCATGCCATCCTGCCCATCAGGAATGCCCGAATGTATTCCAGTACCTGTGCCCTTGGCAGAAAATCAGAAGGAAGATTCACTTCAATAATTTTTCCGTCCTGCACTTTGCATGAATTGGCTATGCGCACAACCCCTCCAACGGCTATTACCTTTTCTTCCTCAGTCTGCTCCATGAATGGCTTTACCATCTTAAGCAATGCTTCATATTCAAGTACGCAATCCACGTCTATGGCTGCAAAATAATCGTACTTGCTGACATTGATCCCTGAGTTAAGCGCATCTGCTTTCCCTCCATTCACTTTGTCTACCACTGTCAACTTGGTCAAAGATGGAATCCTTGATTTATATACTGCACGTATCGGCTTGCAGTCTATCTTCTGATCAAATGCATACGGCACCGGTTCGAGATCATATGCATCGATCATCAGTTGCAGCGTCTTGTCCTTGCTACCGTCATTGATGATGATCACTTCAAAGTTGACATAATGAATATTGAGAAGTGACCGGATGTTATCCACAATTGTTGCCTCTTCATTATAAGCAGGGGCAAGGATAGAAATCGACGGGGCTGTTGGGGCAGTCAAGATGGTGCGGTAATCAATAAAACTGTTCTTGCGGATGTAATTGATGATATCAAGACCTGAATAGGTTGATAGAATTACATAGGTTGCAAAAATCAAGCAAGAGTATACCAGTATGAAATGATCTGCAAACTTTGTAAAATAATAAAAAAAATATCCCATGTTATGCTGTTCTTAGAATCTGCTTTTTATAACCGCGCATCAGAGGCATGACTGATGATAAGCCTGATTTTGTCACTGTTTAATTCTTCCAACTCTCCAATTATCTTATTTCCTTTATCCCCAAGCGAATGAAGAGCCCTTACCGACAGCAATGCGTGTTGTAAATCAGGTAAAGGCTTGCGCAGAATATTTTCATAAAGCGAAAGACTCTTGACAGATCCAATCGTCTCAAGAGATTTAAGAATAGCATGCTGGATCTCTAAGGATTCAGAAGCATAAACCGCAATTAATTTTTCTTCTGCCTTCGAAGCACTCATTTCACGCAATGACTTAATAACGGCATACTTAATGGCATCATCCTTAGATTCCAGCAGTTTTATTAAAACATCAATAGCCTCATTCTGCTTGCATGCACCGATCATGGAAATGCTAAATAGAACAACTGTCTTGTTCTTTGAATTCAACCACGATGAAAAATCGGGTATCTGGCTATCAGACAATTTGGAAAGCATGGCGTGAAGATTGGCCATATCCCATGCACTCAATGGCTCGGTTTCTTTTTCCAGGAAAAACAGAGGATCTTTTTCACTTAGTTTTACAAGAGAGATACGCGCTTCCATTCTGAGAATTTCATTCTTGTTTTTAATGAATGGAAGAATGGCTCCCGTTGCTTCCCTGACATTCATGAGTGCCAGCTCCCGTAATCCTTTGGCAACCCTATACCATCTCCGGCTTCTAAGTTTTTCAAGAGAATCTTTGTGGAATTCCAGCTTGCGGTAAATGAGCTCCAGCCGCATGGCTGTTTCACCGGTAAAATTTTCATGCAAGTGAATCAGTTCTTCAAGAAGCACTTTTCTCCTGTGTTTATCAGTTAGATCCTTTTTATCGAACAGGGTGAAAAAAGAATCTGCTATTAGTCTGTCATCATCTTCAAAAAGAAGTTGTGTAAGAACCGGCTGGTACTTTTTCTGAATGAATCTTTCAGTTCCGGAGCGGCTTGTCTTGAAAATGCGACTACCAAGGATCACGGCAAATAGGATTGTGATCACGAGGCAAAAAAGCAAAATGACAACCATCAATATCCGTATATGAACAGGGAAAGAGTACAACAACTTTCCCCATTCATCTGCTGAATGTGGAATTTCGGAAAAATCAATCTGAAGGAGTGTCATAATACAATGGCACCTGAGAAAAACCTTTCATTGGTATTTCAAGGTGGAAATTTCTCCGGTCACGAATGTAACTCTTAAGGCCGGGAATAAAATTTCCCGGATCGGTGGGATCACCAATTGTGGAGTTCAGATTGGTGTCAAAATCTGTGTTTGAATACATCTTATTCGAATCGGCATATACGCCAATGCGGATCTTCGCAGAAAGACTGTCTATCATTTTATTGATATTGTCAGGCATAAAATCTGTGTAAAGCAATTCACGCATATACAACAGGTACTGACGCTGAATGAGTTTATTTCTTCCAAGTGTGCGCGTTAGCAAAGGCCTTTCATCACGGTATGGTACAGAATCAGGGATCAGGATTTTCATTCCAATCAACTGATCATAATTCAGGATGGGGTTCCATGCAGCAAATGCATAATTGCCGTCAAGCGATATCCAGTGCCAGCGATTTGCTATTGTATCATGGTAAATAAAAAAATTGTGAGGGTAAAACATGTTGTACGCATCCACATTACCGATCAGGTTATTGATTGCCCATGCTTTCAGGCATTTGTGCAAAGAAAACTTCGCTTCAAGGCGCTTTTGGTATTCCGCATCAGTTCCGGAAGAATCATTGATCAGCTGTATGAAGCGGACCAGGTCGCTCCAGTCATTTTTTTTGGTATTTGTTTTTAGAACATATTTATTGAAATATGAATCCTGCTGGCTTCCATAGTCAACAAAATTTGCCAATGGTTCTCCCTGGTAAAGATTTCCATTTGATTCATTGAAATTCTTTTCGAGGAATACCTCGTCAATATTCTCCGCAACAAGGTAAAATCCCCAGAATTTATCATTGATGTACACCTTGGCATAAGTTGCTCTTGGGGCCGGTAGTCCATTCTTATTCATTATATCCAGGTAGATCTTCTCCCGGAGCATGGTTGGGTCTTTGAAATTATTAGTGAGGTTAATTTCACGCAGCCCTTTGTAATCCTGACCTTTTTTAAATTTATCAAACTTGACCCTGAATGATTTCTTCGGACCCGGATAAAAATCATAACTCGATTCTCCCTTGTACCTGATACCGCAGGCATAAAGCATCTTTCCGTCAACCATAATGTTGGCCTGCAGGTATTTATTATTGCGCAAAGAATCACCAATGTGTTTATATATCTTAAGTGAATCAAGATAATTACATTGAGTGAAGTAGATCCTGAATGAATGCAATGTGTCTTTCTCGAAGAATTCTTCTCCGTATTGCTTTTTATTTTTTTCGGAAGTAGGAGCCTGACCGTGTGAAAACTGAATTGATGCAAAAAATAGAATAAAAACAGCAGAGGTTAATTTCATATATTTTAAAAAATATTCTTCAGGGAAATGCTGAGTGTGATGCGTTGTAAATACTTATCGCTTGCAGACTGTTCTTTTGTATAACCCATCTCTCCTTTTATGAGCCACCTTCCGAATGCTGCACGTTGCAATTCCACGCCCCCGGAATAACTCTTTGTAGTTGATGTTTTCACAGCATTTGCATTAAGTGTACCCGGATCAAGAGTGGCTGCAGATGGAACGTCAGGTGATCGGCCACTTCCCAGTTTTATTCCGATATAATTATCTGCATCTCCGACATAATACCTGATATTCAAAATCAAAGATGTGCTGGCTTCTTTTTTAATAGATGTGCCGGTTGCGTTTTTCAATGTAAGCTCCGGCGTGTAATAAGCCCGCAATCCAAACCAATAGTTTCTGAAGTAGTTCCCAAGATAACCTGTATAAAGCAAGGTTCCCTGGTTCTTCATCACATAGACAACAGAGTCTTCAGAAGGCTGACTCAGTTTTTTTCCAATGCTCAATTTCAATGAATCATTGGTATCAAAATGAAGGTATCTTGCACCAAGCGACATTTCAAAACCTCCAAAAAGTTTCTGGTAAATATCGCCGCCAAACTTATAGTCAGGAAAAACAGACACCCGTGAAAACCCTCCATTCAGGTAAGCATACGTTCCCTTCACAAAATTTACATAGGCATCAAGTTCTCCCTGCCATCCACCTTTTCCGAATTTATCTGCGTAATTTCCCCTCAAACTGAGAGAAGCAAACTTAAAACTTTTTCCATATTCGACTGAGGAGAGCTGCTGTGGCTGATTTTGCCTGTTAAAGAAATCTACTGCATAACCAAAAGTAAGGTGGTTGTTGAGTTTCAAACCTCCCGTTTCATTCAGCATCTTCAACGCATCCTTGTTGCCGGGATTGAGTTCCAGTATTTTTCTTAATGTGAG
Organism: Bacteroidota bacterium; assembly: GCA_026391975.1. Classification (GTDB taxonomy): domain Bacteria; phylum Bacteroidota; class Bacteroidia; order AKYH767-A; family 2013-40CM-41-45; genus JAPLDB01. The sequence goes on from JAPLDB010000171.1 coordinate 5,730, forward strand.
TGAAGCTGTGAGTTTATCCTGCTGTCGCATGCTCACTTTTACCTTCTTCATCAAAAATTGCTCTGAAGTAGGGTAGTAGCCAAGTGCAATTTTAATGTACTCATTCGCTACCGTAAATTGCTCAGTCCAGATCTCTACATCTATTAATGCATCCAGGGCATCAGCAAAATCAGGCTTCTCGATCAATACCTTACTGAACTCTGTTCTGGCTTCATTGTATTGCTGGTCCCATGCATAGGTGCGACCAAGGAAAGACCCTACATCATAATAATCAGGTTTCTTTTCAATAATGGCAATGAGTATTTTTCTTGACTGGGTGTAGTCCTTTTCATAGGCTAGGTTTCGCGCTTTTTTAAATAGTGCGTCCAGGTCTGTTGTATCAGAGATAACGACAGCAGCGTCAGCAGGAGCCTTTTTCTGCGCAAATCCGCTTCCCGGACTAAGGAATGCGATGACGATTACAACGGCTGTAAAAATGAACCTCTGAAACATTTCGGAAAGAAAAGAAAAAAAAATTCAGCACGATGAAAATTTTAGCCTTTCATCAACAATTTCTTTACACGTACCGATAGTTCGTTCGGACTAAAGGGCTTCGTAATGAAATCATCTGCCCCAAGCTGAAATGCCTCCAGTACGGTTTTCTCCAGACCAATGGAGGATACAATGATAATTGGGGTCTTGTATTTCAATGTCTTTCTTACATGATTCACGATCTCCAGTCCGTTCAGATAGGGCATCATAATATCTGTAATGATCAGGTCCGGTTTCAGCTCTTCGATTTTTGCCGCAGATTCTTTTCCGTCATGAGCCAGGTGAACTTCATAGCCTTCCTTACGGAGCTTGAATTCAACCATCTTCAGCACCATTTCATCATCTTCACAAATCAGGATTTTCATACTGAAAGCTTGCAGTTCGCTGATTCGAAAATCAACCGTTCATCGAAATTAAAAACTCTTCATTTGATTTGGTACCACGCATATTCTGCAACAGGAATTCCATTGCTTCCATCGGCGTCATATCAGAAAGGTGATTCCTCAATATCCACATTTTCTGTAACATTTCCTTGTCAAGCAACAGGTCATCCCTTCTTGTGCTTGATGCAACAAGGTCAATGGCCGGGAATACGCGTTTGTTCGAAAGCTTTCTGTCAAGCTGCAGCTCCATATTGCCGGTTCCTTTGAACTCTTCAAAGATCACCTCATCCATACGTGATCCTGTTTCTGTAAGTGCCGTAGCAATAATCGTAAGTGAACCACCATTTTCAATTTTACGGGCTGAACCGAAAAATCTTTTTGGCTTGTGAAGGGCATTTGCCTCAACACCGCCTGACAATACTTTTCCGGATGCAGGCGCTACGGTATTATAGGCTCGTGCTAAACGGGTTATGGAGTCCAGCACAATAACCACATCATGCCCGCATTCAACCATTCTCTTGGCTTTCTCAAGCACAATATTGGCGATCTTTACATGGCGCTCTGCAGGCTCGTCAAATGTGGAAGCAACTACTTCAGCATTGACGCTTCTGGCCATATCAGTAACCTCTTCCGGACGTTCATCGATCAACAAAACGATCAGGTAAACTTCCGGATGATTGGCAGCAATGGCATTGGCAATGTCTTTTAGGACGGTTGTTTTACCTGTCTTTGGCTGGGCAACAACCAATCCGCGCTGGCCTTTACCTATCGGGGTAAACATATCCATTACCCGGGTAGTATAGTTTGATCTGTCTCCGCTTAAATTCAATTTCTCAAAAGGGAACAGGGGAGTGAGGTAGTCAAAATGAATCCTGTCTTTGGCAATGCCCGGATCCTGTCCATTGACCAGATCTACCTTTACAAGAGGAAAATATTTTTCTCCTTCACGCGGTGGTCGAACGGTGCCACGTATCGTATCTCCGGTTTTAATACCGAACAATTTTATCTGAGAAACAGAAACATATACATCATCAGGAGAAGTCAGGTAATTGTAATCTGATGAACGCAGAAAACCAAAGCCGTCAGGCATGATTTCTAAAACTCCTTCTGCTGTAATGATGCTGTCAAGTTCATACACCGGTTCCTGGATGGTGAACTCTTTTCTTGGGCGGTAATTGTTGTTGTTACCGTTATTATTATTGTTGTTATTGCTGTTCGGGTTGTTATTTGCATTGCGGGGTTCAAAATCTGAACGTTGCTGCTGAGGCTGCTGTTCACGCATTGGCTCCCTCGTTTCAGGAGTAGCTTCCCTTGTAAGGTTTTCTTCAGGTGCACGTTTTTCAACTACCGGTCTTGGCGATACAGGTCGTGACACAGGAGCAGTGGTCTGGACCGGAGTACCGGGTTCACCTTCCTTCTTTGCAGGAATGATCCTTTTGCGTCTCAACTGAGGACTGCTGCTGTCAGCCGCTGCCGGTGCCGGTGCGGGGGCCGGAGCCTGTTTTACAGATTCTGCCTTTGGAGATTCATGTTTTTTTATTTCAACCTTCTCTTCTCCGCCGTATTTTTTTGAAGAGAGTGATTCCTTAATTGTCGCTGTGCCCGATGGATTCAATGCCTGCTGGTCAAGGATCTTATAAATCAATTCCTGTTTGCGGAATTCATCATAGTCCACAATTTTCATCAGCCGTGCAATTTCTTTCAGCTCACTAACGAGCTTGTCATTTAATTCTAAGATGTCGTACATGAAATACGGTTTACAAAATTTGGTTTAAAATAATAGGGGAGATGAAGTGATTCCTGCATTTACAGGAAGTTCATAAAGAACGAATGGTTATGTTGTTTGATACAAACGGGAAGTTGTGTTTCGGAAAATATACAGGCGTACAAAAATCCTGAGCGGAAACAGGGTGCAATAATACGGGATTTCTTCTGATTTGCAAAAACATGCACAAATATTCATTTGTCTTATTAACAGCATCCGGTGAACTCCTCGTCCCTGAATTGATGATAAAGCCAGGCTATTTTGACAGTGTTTTACATCCGGACTTTCCGCTTACTTTTGCGCCATGATACAACGTATTCAATCCCTCTTCCTGCTTCTTACAGCGCTTTTATCAGGCGTTCTATTCTTTATCCCCCTTTTTGAACTCCCTGCCGCAACTGCAGATATTGCGCCCAGACTGTTTATGATAGGTTCCAATGCCCTACTTCTTACACTCTGTGCTGCAATTGGAATAATTTCATTCATCGTAATTTTTATATACAGGAACCGGCCATTTCAGCTGAAGGCATGCAGGCTTATCCTCATCTTCATATTTATCCTCATCGCACTTTTGTTTTATACCTCTGATACTATATCAAGCGGCCTGGATCAGAAAGTTGTTTTTAAAATAGGAACATACTTACCAATGTTACAGGTCATTTTTATTTTCCTTGCGCACAGGGGAATCAAAAAAGATGATGAGCTGGTAAAGTCTGCCGACCGTCTGCGTTAGACAGCATTTCCGCGGAGTCCAAGCTCAATTGCTTCAAGCTTTTCAATTTTTTTTCCGTTGATCTCAAAACGAAGCAGCGTCCTCATTTTATGAAAGCCATGTTTCCCGGCTGCTCCCGGATTCATATATAGCATATTGTATTTCTTGTCCTGCATGACTTTTAAAATGTGTGAGTGCCCGCAAATGAAAAGTCCGGGTGTAAAGGATTCAATTCCTTTTTTCGCCTGTGGATAATAATTTCCCGGAGATCCGCCGATATGAATCATATATACTTTCACTTCTTCGCAGGTGAAAAATAATTCTTCAGGATAAACAGCGCGCATTTTCTGCCCGTCAATATTTCCATAAACGCCTCTGAAAACTTTAAAATTCCTGAATTGCGTTTCTAATCCTTCCCCGAAATCACCTGCATGCCACACTTCATCGCAATCTTTGAAAAGGTCGTATACCCTTGGATCAATATAACTGTGGGTATCTGATATTAGCCCGATGCGCATTTTATAAATTTATTATTCTGAAAAATATCCGCGTGATGTAGCCTTCACCTGGTAAAGAACATTTCCCTTTTTCAAAGATCACTTACCTTCATCGTTTCCTTAACCCTGACACCGCGTTCTGTCATTTGCAAAGAACAGCATTCTGTAACGAGGTCATGTTCGAAAAAAAGAATGTAATTCCCGTTCACTGCCTCTTTCAAAAATTTCGATTTTTCCTCAAGCGTGATCAATGGATTCATATCATACGCCATCACATATGGAACCGGAATATGTCCCGCCGATGGGATGAGATCTGCACAATAAACCACTGTATTTCCATTCCACTGAATGACAGGTAACATCATCGCTTCAGTATGCCCATAGACAAAAAATGACTTGAAGCCGGGCAGGAGTTCTTCTCTGTCTTTCAAAAACTTCAGCCGGCCGCTTTCCTTGATTGGTAAAATGTTTTCTTTCAGGAAGCTTGCTTTTTCTCTTGCATTGGGTTGCGTTGCCGTATTCCAGTGCTCCTCATTGCTCCAGAATGTTGCATTCGGAAAAGCAAGTTCGTAGCCGGTTCTGTCCGCGTTCCACTTCACACTGCCACCGCAATGATCAAAATGGAGGTGGGTGAGAAAGACATCCGTAATATCCGCTGCACTGAATCCTGCTTTCGCAAGAGATTTATGCAGGGAGTCGTCTCCGTTTAAGAAATAGTGTGAAAAGAATTTGTCATCCTGCTTTTCACCCATGCCATTATCGATAAGGATCAGTCTGTCGCCGGTTTCCACAAGCAAACACCGCATTGCCCAGTTGCACATGTTATTTGCGTCAGATGGGTTGAGTTTGTTCCAGATCGATTTAGGAACGACACCAAACATGGCACCGCCATCCAGTTTAAAGTAACCTGTCTCTATTGAATATAATTTCATACAACTTTTTAATAACGCGCAAAGAAAGCAATACTATGTTGAAAAGAAATAAAGGTACTCAACAAAAACTTTTCATCCATGAGTAAATTTGACCGACAATATTTCATGGAAAAAAACGGAAAACGAATTCATTTTATTGCCATTGGTGGAGCAGCAATGCACAACCTGGCCCTTGCTCTTCATCAGAAGGGTTATAATATCAGCGGTTCAGATGATGAAATCAATGAGCCTTCACGTTCCAGGCTATCCGGGGCGGGCCTTTTGCCGTCTGTGATGGGCTGGTTCCCGGAAAAAATTACAGGTGAACTTGACGCCATCATTCTCGGAATGCATGCCCGTGCCGACAATCCTGAATTGCTGCGTGCCCAGCAACTGGGATTGAAAATATTTTCATACCCTGAATACCTTTATGAATTTTCAAAGCATAAACTGCGTGTGGTGATTGGTGGAAGCCATGGCAAGACCACCATTACTGCCATGATCCTCCATGTGCTGAAGCAGAGAAGTATTGATTTCGATTACATGGTCGGAGCCAAACTGGATGGCTTCGACACCATGGTTCGCCTCTCAGAAAAAGCACCGCTGATCGTTTTGGAAGGTGATGAATACCTTTCATCTCCTATAGACCGCCGGCCCAAATTCCATTTGTACCATGCTGATATTGCATTGCTCAGCGGAATTGCATGGGACCACATCAATGTGTTTCCAACCTACGCTGAATATGTCAGACAATTTCAGATCTATGTAGACCAAATCCCTCCTGCAGGGACAATCGTCTACTGTTCCAACGATCAGGAAGTATTAAAAGTGATTGAGGATACTTCCAGTTATTGTAAAAAGGTTCCTTATTCAATTCCTGCACACCGGATCAAAAACGGAAAAACATATCTCATTCACAACGATGCCGAAGGGCATCAAAAGGAGACAGGTCTCGAGATTTTTGGAGATCACAACCTGATGAATCTCCTTGGGGCAAAAGAAGTTTGCTCCCTCCTTGGAATCAGTGATGACGATTTTTACAATGCTGTTTCTTCATTCAAAGGAGCCGCACGGCGTCTGGAAAAGCTGGGATCAAATGAAACACTGACGGTTTTCAAAGACTTTGCACATTCTCCTTCCAAGCTAAAAGCAACTATTGAAGCAGTGAAAAACCAGTATCCTGACAGGCAGGTTATTGCTTGCATGGAATTGCATACGTTTTCAAGTCTGACGGGAAATTTCCTTGCAGAATACAACGGGTCAATGGAGAAAGCGGATGAAGCCATCGTTTATTTTAACCCGCTTACCATCGCTCATAAAAAACTCAAACCGGTCTCTCCCGAACAGGTCAGAGATGCATTTCAAAGAAGTGATCTGGTTGTATTTACAGAATCCGATAAACTCAGGAAGCACTTGCTGGATAAAAAACATGAGAATGCAGTCCTGCTAATGATGAGTTCAGGTACTTATGACGGAATCGACCTTGAGGTGTTTACAGGAGAGTTATTGGCCAAAAGGACCGTTACCGCGTAAAGTGCATTTGCTTATATTGCGTAATTAGAAAAGAGTATGAAAAAACATCTTTCCATTCTTGCTTTCTTTGGGGTAATAACCTTGCAATCCTTTTCCCAAGGCGTTATTGTAAATTCAAATCCTACAATGAATGACCGTTTCTCAAAAAAAACAGGCAGCCTTCGTATGTCTTCCACCATTGTCAAAACGGGCAGGATTAAAAGCAATGAAACGCGCACTGATACAATGAAAATTTTCAATGACGGAGTAACGGATCTAAGTATTTCACAAGGCAAAACTCCCCAACACCTTCGCGTTTCCCTTGGAACTCAAAGTCTCGCTCCAAAAGCAGAGAGCTGGATCGCCGTAACATATGATGCTTCTCAAAAAAACGATTACGGATTCGTGCTTGACAGAATAGAATTGATAACGAACGATTCCATTCAACCGAAGAAATCGATCAGTGTTACTGCCAATATTGAAGAGTATTTCCCCCAAATGACTTCCGAAGATTCTGCTGTCATTCAGAAAGCCAGATGGATTGAGACAAGTTATGACTACGGCAGGATCAAGCAGGGAACCAAGATCACGCATAATTTTGCAGTAGTAAATGACGGAAAACGGGATCTGTATATCAGAAAAACCAAGTCCAGCTGCGGCTGTATGAAAACGAGCGCATCTACTGACACAATCGCTGCGGGCGTTACCGGGTATATCACCATAGAATTTGACTCATACAACAAAGAAGGTAAGGACTCACGGAAAATGAACGTTTATATAAACGACCCTTCAAAACCTGAAGTTGTAATTGAGCTGAAAGGTGAAATAGAGAAGTAATTATTATTCCTGACCTTTGCAGGAAATCTTTTTGCTATGTACGTAACTTCCGATACACTCCCTGAACATTCCCGGATCTGGATTTACCAGTGCAGCCGTGAGCTCACCAATGATGAACTTGTTTCAATAGGCGCAGAAACCAAACAATTTCTGGAAGGCTGGACGGCACATAATCAGGTGCTTAAAGCAGGATATGAATTCCGTTATAATCGTTTTTTAATTCTGATGATCGATGAAAAAACTGCCGGTGCAAGCGGCTGTTCAATTGATAAATCTGTGCATTTCATTCTGTCTCTGGAGAAAAAGTATGGCTTGTCTTTTATGGACAGAATGAAGTTTGCATATAAGGAACAGGACAGGGTAGAAGTGGTTTCAAGAAATCAGTTTGAAGATCTGTTTTCCAGAGGGATGCTGAATGGCAATTCAATCGTTTTCAATAACCTCATTGCAACAAAGAAGGAACTTCAATCCGAATGGGAAGTTGCATTGAACGACAGCTGGCATAAGGAGCTGGTTGGAGCCTGAATTCCAGCACTTATTTCCAATAAAAAAGGCTGCATCATAAGATGCAGCCTTTATGTTATTATTCGTTTTGAATATTAATTCTTAACAACCTTTACTGTATTTACTTCATTCCTATTTAAATCCATAAGTGGATTTTTCTGTTGCAGCATAAACCTTGTTACCAAGAATATCAATCAGTTCGATATTTACATTTTCGTTTTTGATGTTGCTGATCGCGATGTTCAGGTGATTCTGTGCCGGGTTAGGGTAAACACTAAACTGGCTTCTTGATCCATGATTTGTCATAGGAGCAGCAATACACTGAACGTAAGTAATGTTGATCAAATCTGAATTCTGACATCCATTGGCATCGGTAATAACCACACCATAAGCTCCTGCAGCAGCAACATCAAGTGTCTGGTTTGTACTGTTATCGCTCCACAGGTAAGAAGCCATTCCGGCGCCTGCATCAAGTGTTACAGTTGTTCCATTGCATGCAGCTGAATCAGGGCCCAGTTCAACAGCCGGAGCTGCATGAAGGAATCCGATTACAACGTTCACAATTGCAGAGCAACCAAGATAATCAGTAACAGTTACCACATAAGTACCCGGAGCAAGACCGCTTGCAGAAGCAGCAGTGCCACCTACAGGGCTCCATGAATATGTATAAGGCGCCTGACCACCGGAAGCAGTTACTGTTGCAGAACCGTCATCACCACCTTCGCAGGTAGCATCAGTCTGAGAAGAGACAACTGCTACAACACCAGTTGAAGATACATTGGCAGTAGCATTTGCAATACAACCATTGGCATCCATTACATCGACTGTGTATGTTCCTGTTCCGATGTTGCTAATAGTGGAAGTAGTTCCGCCGTTAGACCATGAATAAGCATATCCACCTGCACCACCGGTTGCAACAACAGTTGCAGAACCATTGGTGAGCAAGCAAGAAGCAGGTGCAGTAGAAGTTGTCAGCACAATCGCAGAAGCTTCGGCAATTGTTACAGAAATAGTAGTTGAACACTGATTGTCATCAGTAATAACAACACTGTAAACACCACCCGACAAGCCGGTAGCAGAAGCTCCTGTGCTAACGTTCGGTGTCCATGCATAACTATAGTTCCCTGATCCGCCATTAGCAGAAAGGGTTATACTTCCGTCAGCAGCACTGTTGCAAGTCACATCTGAATGAACTTCGGTAGCAGCAATAGCTGTAGGTTCAGTAATAACGATTGTCACCTGCGTAGAGCAAGCACCGTTAGAAATATCAACTACATAAGTTCCGGCATCTAATCCTGAAGCGCTGCTTGTAGTACTTACGTTTGGAGTCCAGGTATAAACTTCAGTTCCATTTCCGCCAGTCAGGTTAACTGTTGCAGTTCCGTCATTGGCATTGTTACAAGTAACATCAGTATGTGTTTCTGTAGCCTGGATTGAACCACCGCCATTGATAGTGACATTCGCAGTTGATGAACAGTTATTCGCGTCAAGCACTGTAACCAGGTATGTTCCACTTCCAGCAGTTACTGAACTGCCTGTAGATGGAGGAACTGTATTTGTATAATAAGTATATCCTGCTGTACCGCCTGAAGCAACAATGTCAAAGCTTCCAAGCGTTCCGCAACTTGCATCAACAATATTTGTGATCGTCGTAACTACAGCAGATGGTTGTGTCACAGTTATGGGCTGAGTTGTTGAACAACCGCTCGGATCAGAGATATCAACTGTGTAATTACCAGCAGAAAGTCCTGTTGCCATTTGTGTGGTTTGTCCGTCAGACCAGAGGTAAGTAAATGGACCCTGTCCGCCACCTGTTACGGTTGCGACTGCAGAACCTGTATTGCCACCGTTACACGCAACCGGTATCTGCGTTACAGTAGCTGTTAATCCACCACCTACAACGATATTAAATGAATAGATCTGAACACCGTTACTTGGACAGTTGTTGTCACGGATCGTTACGAAGAAAGTGTATGGAGCAGTACGTGCATCAGCTGCAGTAGTAGCCCAGCAAAAGTGACCGGTAGGAAACTGTACTCCTGTGGTGTTCCATGTTGCATTCGGAATACCCGTACCGTTATAAACCATGGTTAAGGTATCACCTGCATCCGGATCGGAAGAAGGAATGTCGAAGCAAATTGTAGAACCTGCACAACCACTGGTGGTGAAGGTACCCGTGTTGTTGATACCGCCTAAATAAGGAGCAGTGTTCGAACATGCAACAGTATAAATCTGGATATCTCGCATTACGCTTCCGATCAATTCACCATTCCTGTACTCATAAATTAGTACAACCATTACACCCACTTCAATATTTGTTGGCTTCATGGATACATCACCGGTAAACGGGTCAATGGCTACAGAAGGCGTGGAAGAAATTGGGTTCAGACTTGAATAGCCCGGGTTATAAGCACAGTTTGTATTTGCATCGGTACGCGGAGCGATGAAAGAATAAACCAATGAATCTCCTTCAGAATCGATCGCTCCATTGTTAAATGCAAAATTAGCACCTGTACAAACGAACAAAATAGGATCAATAGCAAATTGCGGCGAACTGTTATCAGTGTTTGAATTATTCAAACGCGCTTCAATGTAAATTCCAAGTCCGGCAGCACCGTTAAGTGTGGTGATCGCAGCATTTCTGCAGCAATCAGTTGTCCAGATACGCCAGTCAGGACATTGTCCCGGAATTGCTATCGTTACTTCATAATCATGTCGCTGAATACCGGGGGCAGTACCATTGCTACACGTTGTTTGAGAAGTTGAACATGGGTAAGTAATTTCAATTCCTGCACCGATTTCCGGAGCAGTGAAAGTTTGTGCAGCTATACCGCAAGCAAACGACTCAACATTAATAATGACACTTGTAGGAGCAGGAATACCAAAGCAGTCACGATAATAAGTAAAGTGAACGAGGTACTGATTACCTGTCAAGTGAGTGTAGGTTAGATTTCCACCTGCAGCATGACTTGCAGAAGAACGTTGTACTCCCATAATGAGAGTGAACGCAGCAATGAAGAACAGTTTTA
>JAPLDB010000142.1:0-4090 GCA_026391975.1 Bacteroidota bacterium
TCAATCCGGATTTATTGCAGGCTGGCTATGGGATTTCGGTGACAGTTCAGCTTTTGCATCATCTTATGCAACTGCGCATGCGTACGCAAATCCCGGAATATATAATGTAAAGTTAACTGTGGTTACAGATGCCGGTTGCAAAGGCATCATTGAGCAGCCGGCCAATGTATGGCGGAAGCCGGAGACAGATTTTTTGCCTGATGCTGTTATTGGTTGCGAACCATTGCTTGTAAATTTTACCAACGTAACTACTTCTGCAGACGGTGATATTGAATCATGGCAATGGGATTTTGGGAATGGTTCCACCGACAGTATTTCCAATACTGCCTTTCAATTTTTGCAAAGCGGCGTTTATTCCGTTTCACTGATCGTGACTACAATTCATGGTTGCAAGGATACAGCCAGTTATCTGAACCTTGTTACAGTTTATCCAACACCTCAGGCAGGTTTTACTTATGATCCCCCATCAACGAACATTTACAATCCGGTTATAACTTTTGGAGATCAGTCAATACAAGCTGTGAGAAGGTCATGGAGTTTTGGTGACGGAATATTAAGCGATGAACTAAATCCGGTACATGCATATATAAATGCCGGCATCTTTGATGTTACACAGGTAGTGTATTCTGATCATGAATGTCCGGATACAATTCGTGCAAGGGTTGAGATCAAACCGGAATACCTCTATGTTGTCCCTAATGCTTTTACGCCTAACGGTGATGGTGTCAATGACTATTTTATCGGCGAAGGAATAGGAGTGAAGGAATTCACGATGTACATCTTTGACAGGTGGGGGAAACGAATATACCAGACTAGTAATCAGGATGCACCCTGGAATGGTAAATACAAGAGCGATCCCGTGCAGAATGATGTTTATGTATATAAGATTGAGCTTACCGATGTATTCGAAAGCTATCATGAGTTTGTTGGGCAGGTTAACGTAGTGAGGTAAGAGCAGGTCCTGGTTGACACGAAAAGTCGCTTTTTATCGCCTTGTATTCAATGGATATCGGAACATATTGATGTTCAGGGATGGTGGTTTTCATCCTTTGGAATACCATTATATTTTCTGTAAAGTGATTAGAAAAAGCCTCTTTTAATGGAGGGAAATATGTTAAAAAAAGCCCCTATTGAAGGCTCATTTAAGGCGGTATGGAAAGCGGGATCTTATCCGACTGATAGCAGGATTTTCTGCTCCCGGCTTCAACTCGCTTTTTCCGATGCACATTTGTTGAAATCAGTTTGACTCAAATACCTGATTTATTGACCTTCCTCCTCTGAAAAGAAAATACTTTATTTTTTTGGAAATAGGGTATTATTATTACATTTTTTCTGCATTTTACTTGTTTCACAAAGGTCAGAAAGAACCTACATTAGAATTGTTTTTTCCTTTGTGGTTCTCGAAAAATCTTGTAGGTTTGCGTCCCCTAAAAATAAATTCATTAATTAATACTAACAATTTAACATTTAAATGATTACGGAAGAAATCACAACCCCAACTTCAGAGACCCCAAGCCCTACAACTGCTTCAGGAAAAAACCCTTATGCATTTAACTGGGAAACAGCGGGTAAAAGCGGCGATATATACAGCGCTGAAGAGCGTAAAAATATGGAGCAACTTTATGACCGCACCCTCAGCTCAGTAGTAGAGCATGACATCGTTGACGGAACGGTTGTTTCGATCGGCCCGAAGGATGTACTTATCAATATCGGTTTTAAAAGTGATGGGTTGATTCCGCTGTCTGAATTCCGCCATTTCCCGGATTTAAAGGCCGGAGATAAAGTAGAAGTATACATTGAAACTCAGGAAGATAAGCTTGGTCAGTTAGTGCTATCTCACAAGAAAGCCCGTGCAATGAAATCATGGGAACGTGTGAATGCAGCACTTGAAAGCCAGGAAGTAATTCAGGGTTTTGTAAAGTGTCGTACAAAGGGTGGTTTGATCGTTGACGTTTTCGGAATCGAGGCCTTTTTACCGGGTTCTCAGATCGACGTTAAACCGATCCGCGACTACGATCAGTTTGTAAATAAAACGATGGAATTCAAAGTTGTGAAGATCAACAATGAATTCAAAAATGTGGTTGTATCACATAAGATATTGATCGAAGAAGAGCTTGAGCAGCAGAAGGCGGAGATCATGAAGAAGCTCGAAAAAGGACAGGTACTGGAAGGAGCCGTGAAGAACATCACATCTTATGGTGTGTTTATGGATCTTGGCGGTGTTGACGGCCTGTTGCACATCACTGACATTTCATGGGGACGGGTTGCACATCCGGAAGAGGTTGTGAAGCTTGACCAGAAATTACAGGTGGTAATCCTTGATTTTGATGATGAGAAAAAACGTATTGCTCTCGGTTTAAAACAGCTTACTCCGCATCCATGGACGCAGCTTGAAGAAAGCCTGAAAGTGGGTGATAAGCTGAAAGGCAAAGTGGTATTGATCGCTGACTACGGCGCATTTGTAGAAGTGCTTCCGGGAGTTGAAGGTCTGATCCACGTTTCTGAAATGTCATGGTCACAGCACCTGCGCAGCCCGCATGATTTCCTCAAAGTAGGAGATGAAGTGGAAGCGATGATTCTTACCCTGGACCGCGAAGAGCGCAAAATGTCTCTTGGATTAAAGCAACTGAAGCCGGATCCTTGGACAAATGTGGCAGAGAAATTCCCTGTTGGATCCAAGCATTCAACAGTGGTGAAGAACTTCCAGCCATTCGGCGTATTCGTTGAAATGGAAGAAGGCGTTGACGGATTGGTTCACATCAGCGACCTTTCATGGACTAAGAAGATCAAGCACCCGAATGAATTTTGCAAAGTAGGTGATAAGATGGAAGTTGTTGTATTGGAGGTTGATGCGGAAAACCGCAGACTGTCTCTTGGACACAAGCAGCTTGAAGACAACCCTTGGGATGTATTTGAGTCCATCTTTGCTATCGGTTCTGAACACGAAGGAACAGTATTGAAGATGGCTGATAAGGGCGCGATCATCGCATTGCCTTATGGTATCGAAGGATATACACCGGGCAAACACCTGATCAAAGAAGACGGAAAGACTTCTTTAAAGGTGGATGAGAAGGCCATGTTCAAGATCCTTGAATTCAATAAAGACCAGAAGCGCATCCTTGTTTCTCACCGTGCAATACATGATGAGAAAGCAAATGAAGTGAAAGCAGCTGAAGGTGCTTCAAGGGAACGTGATCGTGATGACACTGCAAAGACCGTGAAACGGATGAAGGACAGTTCTGAAAGAACAACCCTTGGTGACCTGTCAGCCCTCAGCGATCTTAAAACTGAAATGGAGGCTTCTGCAGCGAAGAAAAGCAAGAAGAAAGCTGAAGATGCTTCTGAATCAGTAGAAGAAAATAAAGAAGAAAAAACAGAAGAAAAAACAGAAGAATAAGCAAATTTAATCCTCCGAGAAATCGGGGGATTTTTTTTGACGGTTCTGTTCTATATTTGCCAAGCAATGCAAAGACGTGTACTCTTAGATAATACAAGGTTCGGAATAACAATTAGCCGTCTTTGTCGCCAGTTGATCGAAAACCACAACGACTTTTCTGATTCAGTGATCATCGGCTTGCAGCCCCGTGGAATTTTCGTTGCAAGAAGGGTCAGTGCAGAACTTTCGACTCTGTTCCCGGGAAAAAAAATCATGTGCGGTGACCTCGACGTTACATTTCACAGGGATGATTTCAGGAGAAGGGAAATTGTGATACCAAGCGCTACAAAGATTGATTTTCAGATAGAAGACAAGAATGTCATTCTCGTAGATGACGTGTTGTACACCGGCAGGACAATCCGCGCCGGAATGGATGCCATGATCGATTATGGCCGTCCGAAAAAAGTAGAATTACTTGTACTAGTTGACAGGCGATACAGCAGGCATCTTCCTATCGCACCTGATTACATAGGCATATCAGTCGATACAATTACAAGTGAGAAGGTGATCGTGAACTGGAAGGAAACGGAAGGAGTGGATGAGATACTGCTTGAAAACAGGGGTACTAATTACTAATAGATACGAATTTACCAAGTTACGAATGAGCTAAATAGAATTAACATCTCACTCCCGATAGCTATCGGGATCACATCT
>JAPLDB010000142.1:4104-6147 GCA_026391975.1 Bacteroidota bacterium
AAAAAATGTCATCACTAAGCTCAAAACATCTTCTGGGAATCAAAGGCCTCTCTGTTGAAGATATTGAGCTTATTTTTTCAACGGCCGATAACTTCAAGGATGTCCTCAATCGTCCGATGAAGAAAGTTCCTTCCTTGCGTGACGTTACAGTTGCCAATTTGTTTTTTGAAAATTCTACCCGCACAAGGCTGTCTTTCGAACTTGCAGAAAGAAGGCTCAGTGCCGATGTTGTCAATTTTGCAGCTTCGTCGTCGTCTGTAACCAAGGGAGAAACACTCATTGATACTGTAAATAATATCCTTGCAATGAAAGTGGATATTATTGTAATGCGCCATCCGAATGCAGGGGCAGCTCTTTTCCTGAGCAGGCACGTGAATGCAAGTATCGTAAATGCAGGCGACGGAGCGCATGAACATCCCACACAGGCATTGCTTGATGCATATTCGATCCGTGAAAAGCATGGCGAGGTTAAAGGAAAGAAGGTTGTCATTGTGGGCGACATACTCCATTCGCGTGTTGCCTTGTCCAATATTTTTTGTTTGCAAAAACTTGGTGCAGAAGTGATGGTTTGCGGACCCACTACACTGATGCCAAAATACATTTCATCACTTGGAGTGAAGGTTGAGCACGACCTCCATAAAGCACTTGAATGGTGCGATGTAGCGAATATGCTGCGCATACAACTGGAGCGTCAGGACATCAAGTATTTTCCATCATTGCGTGAGTACATGATGCTTTATGGTTTAGACAAGTCCCTTCTTAATTCTCTCAGTAAGAAAATTACAGTGATGCATCCCGGGCCCATCAACAGGGGAGTGGAGATCACCAGCGATGTGGCAGACAGCGATCAGTCCATTATTCTGCAACAGGTAGAGAATGGTGTGGCGATCAGAATGGCAGTGCTGTATCTATTAGCAGGGAAGGTGAGTTAGGAAGAAAGACAGAGTGACGAGGAGAAGGGGAAGGAGCAGCCGAAGAAACAGCCGTCATTAGGTCATTGGTCTTAAGTCAAAAGTCATAAGTTAAAAGTCAATAATCATTGGTCATAGGTCACCGGAACAGCATCTGCGCATTAATCAGAATTATATTTCCGAAGAATAAATAAACGTATGATCAAAGAAAAATGCAGTGATGTGTGCGTGGTTCCCTTTAGGGATTAGGGTGAGCGGGGGAGGAGCAGAAGTAGAGCAGCCGTCATTAAGTCATTGGTACAGCCGCAGAACAATCATTAAATTATTCTTAAAGTATAATTTATCAACGTCTGAACCAATCAACTACTCAACCACTCAACCACTCAACCACTCAACCACTCAACCAACTCCCTAAAATGTCCTCATTAACCATTCGCGTTTACGGAATCTGCATCAATGAAAAGGATCAGGTACTGGTAAGCGATGAATTTATTTTCGGAAAATACGTTACTAAATTTCCGGGCGGAGGATTGCAATCTGGAGAAGGAACCATCGATTGTCTGAAAAGGGAAATGGTTGAAGAAACCGGACAGGAAGTTGAAGTGCTTGGGCATTATTATACGACTGATTTTTTTGTCCCATCAGCATTTGATCCGACAAAACAGGTGATAAGCATTTACTACACGATTCGCTTTATGGAAGAAGTTCGATTTGTAACCAGCGACAAGCCATTTGATTTTAAGGAATTGAAGAATGAGGCACAGTCATTCAGGTGGATGAAGATTTCTGAAATCAGGGATGGTTCATTTACACTTGTAATTGATAAAAGGGTGGGCGAGATGCTGAAAATAAAATTTGGCGATGGTTCACATTGAGGTTCCTCTTCCGCCAATTTAATAAACATTTTTCATTTTCATTCAGAGAGAAGTCCCGCTATATCGGGGCGTAACGAGGAATCTCTAATATTCAAATTGACCAACTAACAATATTTTCAATCCTGAAATGAAAGATGGAAATTACTTTGATTTTTTTAATATGCGATATAAATATTAACCAATAAGTTTCCTGCCCATTGGTCATTCTTATCAAAAAATCCGTTATTTTTCCGCATTGATTTTATGATGATGACTAA
>JAPLDB010000198.1:0-1428 GCA_026391975.1 Bacteroidota bacterium
CCACTACTTAATTCTCCAAGACCAAACTTGCCATTCAGGCTAGTGTCATAACCTTTTTTAAATTGCACTTGAGCACTTGCATAATTGCAAACTAGCGAGTAAACTAATGTCGCTATTAAAGTTATTTTGCTCATTGGATGACTACTTTTTTGAATGATGATTGATTATTGCTGATGACCTGAACAAAATAAATACCCTTTCGGCATTCACTAAGATCTAAGTTAAATAATTCCGTGTTTAAGTCTTCTTTTTTCAATATTAATTTATCTTGGGAATCATAAACTCTCAACATGCAATGTTCTGAATCATTCTTAGGAATTATTATCTTGAAAGAACCTTGGTTAGGATTTGGAGAAACAACAAAGCTTGTATTGTTTTGAATATCGTGATTTTGTTTATCAGGATTCCTTGCCATGCGGTGATCTGAGCCATGCTGAATTACTTTAAAGGCAAAGTCGGCTGATAAGCTGTCGCAGCCAAGAGTTACTGTAGTAAGAGGAATGTAAACATAAGGGTTCGGGCTAAATGATATTACGAATAAACTGTCTTGATTGTCCGGTAAGGGTTGCCCTCCCATTCTTGTAGGATGAAATTCGGCATCGTACATCCCCGTTAAAAGATGTTCTAACTTGAATTGAGTCACAGGAGATGCAGTACTATCATTGCACCAATAATATTGCTCATCTGCTACATCATAATAATAAGCATTTCTCCAGTATTTATTTACATTATGTACCCAGCCATAAGCGGCTTTTTCATCGCTGCTTACCATATAATAAACTTCAATTCCGTTTGCTTCGTCATAAATATTATAAGCTGCAAAATTATCATTAGATCAATTCCGCTGGTTGCAAAATAGTCAGTAAGCATTCTATAGTTATGATAGATTTTTTTATTCTTAACAGAAACATTTACTCGAGTTCCTGCATGCATAACTGAAAGTTTATTTGTACTGTCTAAAACATTTGAAAAATCTCCTGATTGAAAGCTATTAAGAGGGTCAGAAGGCGCATGCGGCAACGCATTCTGCCACCAATGTACCTTATGCCCAACCCAGGTTAATAAGCAAGTAGGGCTGTTCATAAACGATGATGCCAAAATTTCATTGTGGAAAGTTACTTCATAATTATCATATAAATCTGAAATCGGTCTTATTCTTTTATTCCCCGTGTAAGGGTCAATTACTGTATCGCGGTACCATGTATTACTACCCTCTCCGAAATGAAATGGTTTTCCGATGTTCAGTTCGCTGCTGCTATTATTGTTTAAGGCATACTGCGATATATTGTATCGGGCTAACTGCACGTTTTCATCAGAATGTGCTCCATTAAAATCAAGATCTCCGTTGTAGAAATGAATATCAGCAACATCAATAAGCGGATTTTGAAAATGTATATAATAATCCCGTCTCGATCCATTAAATGGAAA
>JAPLDB010000198.1:1458-5751 GCA_026391975.1 Bacteroidota bacterium
ACAACCGTATCAATAAAAGTGGAGTAGGCGGCAGGAATCGCACTATTCTCAGAATAAGTAAGCGTAACAGAGGTATCACATTCATCTCTGGAGGAAGAAGTATGATACTTCAGCGATTGATCCAGTTCAGAGGTTGTTTGATACATAGCGATGTTTACGGAGTATCCCCATCGCGACATGATGTATTTATATTGCCTCTTCCACCAGTACAGTGCTCCCGGATCATTCGTATCAGAAGTATCTTTCCCTGTCCAATAGTATTCAGGATGAGCGTAGGGTGCTTGGAAAGTATCAACACCAATAGGAATTCCGGTAGGGTAAACATATTTGTGCACCAATGCATTGCCTCCCCAGCCATCCACCTGATAAGGGCCCGGCATTTCATAATCAAGTACCAATTGAAGATACACTTGTTTTGCATGCGCCTCATCGAGTAAATTATCAAATACTCGCAATCCCCATTGTCTGTTTCCGCTTTTGGGTGATCCCCCGCTGCCATAATAACACGATACAGGCATCGTGTCAAATTCATCATACCACCCAAGGTATTCATACTCAGGCTTAAATGACCGGTTGAGAAAAAACATGCACATATAATTTCCACCTGCCTCATGTATTTCGTCAATTGTAGTTTTCCATCGGTCATAATCCGTTTTATATAGACGGTTGTAAATGGTTCCTGAGCTCTTTGGAAGATAGGCGTCACCGTCATAATCCCAATATTTGTCAAAATCTGCTTCTATATCTCCAATGCCAAAAAAAGGTGTTCCATCATCATGAATAAGGAAGCGATTATTATTGGTATTTACTTTAAGAAAACCATGATTTTCCGGTTGTAAGGAATCGCATGTAAAGAAATAAGGTCCAAGATAAATCGGCAGCAGGTTTGAAGCTGTTCCTGTTACTTTTGTAAACGGAGCAGCAATGTAAATAGAATATATCCATGGGCTGCTGCTCAATGTATCAGGAGCAAAGCGGAAATGAATATGGTAATCGCTTAATGAATTGGTGTCATTATTAGTTTTGTAATCTCCGGATGGCGCATCAGCAAGCCACTGAACTTCTCTCATAAAAAAACCGTATTTCGTTATCGTTCCACCACCTGGTTTCTGCAATGTCATTATCATAATTAAAGAATCATCAGCAAATGGATTCAGGTCGTGAGAATGATCTACAGTATCCTGATGAAGTATCCTATGACTAAGATAATTATTAATACAATCCATATAAGATTGCGGCAACTGCACAGCCACCTCATACTTTTCCCATTTCCTTACATCAGCCGAGTAAACCGTTCCTCCGGCGGGAGAAACTACAGCTACATTTATTGCAGAATGTATTCCAACTGTAACCGGATGAGAAGTTCCGGCAGCAAAAAGAGAAGTGTCTGCAGCGTCTACCAGGTTACCACCATATGCAGAGTTCCCTTCATTTTGCCAAAGACTTCCATTGTAATCCATTACAACAGCCCTTGCCGGGTCCCCAACAGGACAAGTGTTTGTATAACCCAATCGAACCTTCACTCCTGTTGTACCAACATCTCTTTTCAGGTTCCAGTATTCGCAAGTGCTCACCTGTGCTGAGTCTAGTGTATCAGAATCGGCAATGCCTGAACCGTGGCCAAAATATTGCACCATATAAACATCACTTGCCCCCGGGGTTGTTATAAATTTAAGTGGATGGTAGGGATACGCATGCAAAGTTGTATCTCCTGTTGCAAAAGTAAAAGCATCGTTACCTGTCTTTTTTATTGGTCCGTGTACATAGCCGGTATCGCTTCCTCCATCAGTTCCGTATGCGGAGGTAATTTTTCCGTTATCAGGAATCGAAATAATATTTGTTGTATCTGTTACTACAATTCCTTTTATTAGTTTCAATGTATCAATGGCAAGCGGCACACTCAACTTCAAATACCCTCCGCTTTTATTCACATCCACATTCTTCACGGTTGGATTGTATGTTCCAGTCTTGCTAATCTTCTGAACTCCACTGCCATCAAAAATTATTTTTCCGCCGTTGGCTCCGAAATCAATCCCGGCATTTCCATCGACTGTTACACTGTCTGCAAAAGTTGAATTCTTTGTATATGCCGGATAGAACTTAACATAAGAAGGCGAACTGCCTCCGGCATACAACCGAAATGTTACATTTCCGTTGAAGTCGTCCGCAATTGAATTGGCAAGTTTAAATGGTTTGTCTATTGTACTTGTTGAAGAAACTGAATCGCAAATATAAGTTGCACCATTGAAAATATTACCTCCGGAAGATACATCTACCTGCTGACTGATCCTGGTAAATGAAGCATCGCTGCTGAATGTACCTCCATTAAGCAGTAAGCCTTGTCCCAGATAAGTAAAGATCGCCTGAAAAGATGCGCCCGGACCAATTTCCAATTGGTTGTACGTACCGGAACTTGTTCCTGTCATATTAAAGTTGATGGCATGACTTCCTCTTTGATCCAGGTAACTAAGTTGCAGGTGAGCTTTAAATCCACTGCTAAGAGTCAGACTCGCAGTTGAGTCGAGAAGATTATTTCCGGTTCCTTGCCTGAAAGATATACCACCATAGATGCTGTTCAAAATCACTGAATCTTTAAATATGCCGTCTTTGATATAAATCTTATCAGAGGCGTTCGTTGTACTATTCTTAAAAGTCGTTGCCCCAAGAAACAATCCTTTTCTTATATCAATAGTGCCGAGTCCGGAAGTCTCTAAAACCGCTTTGGTCGCAAAAGTATCGACAGATGTACTGCCTGCTATCCATGTCAAATTGCCCCCGGCATAGGTGTTTGCGATGTACACAGACTTTCCAAAGTAATTACCACCACCGGATGAAAACGGGCCAGTCCCACCGGTCAGGATCAACGTATCCAAACCAAAAAATCTGGATTGTGTGAAAGTTAAGCCATTCGATTTTGCATACAGATTAGCCCGAATGTAATTACCTGCTCCCAGTGTTAGGATGCCTGTGCCACTCAAAACAAGAGACATATTAATTGTGCTGTCATTTTGAGTTAAGTTACGAATAGTTAATGTTCCGGCGCTGAAAGTGCCGATTGAAATATTTTTGCCCGAGGCAAGTGACCAACTACCAGTACTATTTCCAAAACTGATATTTCCGGATGTCGAGTTAAGCGTGATGTTCCCGTTATACGCAGCTGTACCATACGTATTTGAAAAAACTTTTCCCGTGCTGAAGGTAACATTACCATTAAATACATTGTCTGCACCTTGATGGGCCAGGTATACCCCACCTGAATTTGTTGCACTTACTGTCAGAGTTGAATTAAACGTATCCGGTGAAGATGTACTATTTGAAAGCACCAAATTACCAGTTCCTGAATTAGTCAACGTTACACTGCCATTAAAAATATTATTTCCTGTTCCATTGTCACTGCTTGTTCCATTTTTTACGGCAGTTAGAGTATTATTAAATGTAGAGCCACTAAACAAAAGTGCGTTGGAGGAAATATTCAGGGTAACATTAAACACGGTTCCGGAGAAAGTGGTTGTAACGGTGCTGTTGACTTTAACATGGCCGCCGGTACTGCTGAATATTCTTCCGCCGGAAAAGGTTGCTGTGCTTGTGATCGTCAATGTATCAGCACCAACATCTATTGAATCCGCACTGATAGTAAAAGTGGTTACCGTTTTGCTCGAATCCATTAAAAGATTATTTGCTCCTGCCCCACCGGAAATAGTGACATTGTCACCGGAGCCGGGAATGCCACCGGGTGACCAGTTAGTTGAAGTGTACCAATGCGTATTTGTATTTCCATTCCAGGTGTAGGATGTTGCAAATGAAAGAAAGGAAGAAAGTAAAATGATAGTAAGAATAAATATTGTGTTTTTGCAGGTAGTCATTGGATAAATTATTGCATGGTGAGTAACTAACGATTTAAAACAACTGAATCAGTGAGTGAATGATCATCGCGCTCAAGTTTCACTTCGCTGAAATAAGAGGTGAGACCATTGTAAGAGCCAAGTCCGAGGGTAACGGTATTTTCATTCCGGCTATAGGTGCAGCCATTACCAACACTACCAGAAACGTCAAAGGAAAAAGTCTTATCAAGCAGATCAGAACCACCTGATGTAGTTCCAAGTTTTACGTGCAATGATGAAATTCCGGTAAATTCGAAAAGCTGAATCGTCATGATGACAGAAATAATTGAGCTGTCTGAAATTGTCAGGACGTTATCTGCATCAAAACATTTTGCAATGCAGGCCGTTTCCACATAAGTTGAAATAATGGGATAAGTATTTTGCTGAGCATTGACACGCATACCAATTGCTT
>JAPLDB010000011.1 GCA_026391975.1 Bacteroidota bacterium
ATCTTCAAATTTTCCCATTGACCCGGCTGCTACATACCCCGTACTCCACGCCGCCTGAAAATTAAAACCGCCCGTCACTGCATCAATATCCAATACCTCTCCTGCAAAGTAAAGCCCTTTCATTCTTTTGCTTTCCATATAGCTCACCGAAGTACGAATCTCTTAATAGCTCACCGAAGTACGAATTTCTTACGAATATACGAATTGTCAATTTTGATCGGATGCAAATTTGCACATTTTCAAATCATCAAATCTTCAAATCAACTTATCTTCAAATTTTCCCATTGACCCGGCTGCTACATACCCCGTGCTCCATGCCGCCTGAAAATTAAACCCGCCTGTGACTGCATCGATGTCCAGCACTTCTCCCGCAAAATAAAGCCCTTTCATCTTCTTGCTTTCCATGGTTTTGAAATCAACATCATTGAGTGAAACGCCCCCGCAAGTAACGAACTCTTCTTTGAATGTTGTTTTCCCTGAAACAGCGTATTCATCATAAAGCAAATTATTAAGCAATTTGTTCAATTGTTCTTTTGAAAGCTGCGCCCATTGCGTATTTTCTTCGATTCCTGATTTGTTCAGCAGGAAAAACCAAAGCCTTTTTGGCAATCCAAACTCATTTGTATTGCTGATCATCTTCAAGGTAAAAACTTTTTTCAATTGCTGAAGATCACTTCGCAGTTCATCTTCTTTCATTTCTTTTAGCCAGCAAATTTGAATTTTGAAATTGTATTTTATTTCCGCCAGTGCTCTCGCTGCCTGTGCACTCAGTTTCAGGATTGCCGGTCCGCTCATTCCCCAATGTGTAATGAGTAATGGGCCTTCATTTGAAAAACTTGTCTGTAGGATTTTTATCCTGGCCTGATCTACTGCAACACCCATCAATTGGGTAATTGGATTCTTCGGCATGTTGAAAGTAAAAAGGGATGGAACAGGAGAAATAATTTCATGACCAAGATTTTTCAGCCAATCAAATCCTGTTGCATTTGCACTTCCGCCGGTGGCAATGAGGACAGCATCAAACAAACGTCTTTCATCATTCCGGAAAGTCAGTTCGATTTTTCCGGTTTCTTTTTTCTCAAGCCGGAGCACATCAGCATTCATTTCAATTTTCACCCGGTGCTTATCCGCTTCTCTCGTCAGGCAATCGATGATCGTTTGAGAAGAATCTGTAACAGGGAACATTCTTCCGTCAGCTTCGGTTTTTAGTTCAACGCCACGCTCCGAAAACCAGTTGATTGTATCAGTTGTCATGAACCTGCTGAAAACACTTTTCAATTGCTTCTCTCCCCGCGGATAATTTTTTGCCAGCAGGTTGATGTCGAAACAGGCATGCGTCACATTACATCTTCCACCACCGCTCACCCTTACTTTTGAAAGCAGTTTATTTCCCTTTTCAAAAATGGTGATGCTATTCCCTGGATACATCTCCGCACAATTCACCGCTGCAAAAAATCCAGCCGCGCCGCCGCCGATGATGGCGATGTGTTTTTTGGGAATGGCAGTCAGGTGCATTTGGAGGCGAAGATACCGTCCAAAGTAATGTCGGCAATTGCAATAAATGTTGCTAAAGTCATATTTTATTCCCTCGGAGAAAAAATCTTCTCGGCTGCTGACTACCTACCGACAACTATCGACTGCCGACTTTTCCCTCCCGGCATCTACATCGTCTCCCTCCAAACCGAAAATGGGATTACAGTGAAGAAGTTAATAAAGCAATAAATTACGGATTTGGAATATCCAGGTCTTTGCAAATCTTTTTACAAAGAAAATCTTTTAGTTCCTGGTGCCGCGGAACAGTACTCCATTTTTCATTTCCGATGTTTTCCCAGATCTCGTGTTTGTTCCCTTGCCTTTTGAGTTTGCATCCATTTAGGCGGAGGTGACGCTCAAAATCTTTTTTCTTCATGCAGCAATAAACTCATAAGCTTCCTTTGTAATTCCCTTTCTTTTTTTTCCGGTAATTTTCTCAGCTCTTTCCCGATGAAAATCAAGGGTTAACTTCAGCGCATCTATAAGATTTGCTTTTGTTTCACGAATGGTATTTCCCTGGGTGTTAACTCCGGGAATTTCTTCAACAAATCCTACAAATCCGCCATGAGGAATTTCCTTAAACACCATCGTTATTTTTAGTTTCAGAGGCATATAGAGTTTTTTTTCAAAGGTACATTGTTTCAGCGAATGATAACAAAAGAGCTATCGGTTCACTTTTTTTCTTACTTTCGCGCCTCTCTTTTAAAAATTTGAAGAAAAATCAGTTATTGAGCTGTTTTTCCAGATAATCGATAACTAATAACTGATAACGTTTAAAGATTCCAATGCACATTCGCAATATTGCCATTATCGCCCACGTTGACCACGGTAAAACTACCCTGGTTGATAAAATGCTTCATCAGGCCAACCTGTTCCGGGATAACCAGGAAACAGGTGAGCTGATTCTTGACAACAATGATCTCGAGCGCGAGCGCGGCATCACCATCGTTGCAAAGAATGTCAGCATCCGTTACAAAGACGTAAAGATCAACATCATAGATACTCCCGGTCACGCAGATTTCGGAGGCGAGGTGGAACGTGTGCTTACCATGGCCGACGGCGTTCTCCTGTTAGTGGATGCATTCGAAGGTGTTATGCCTCAAACAAGATTTGTGCTTCAAAAGGCATTGGCACTTGGCTTAAAGCCTATTGTGGTCATCAATAAAGTCGACAAAGAAAACTGCCGTCCTGATGAAGTGCATGAGCAGATCTTTGAACTCTTCTTTAACCTGAATGCTTCAGAGGAGCAATTGGATTTTCCTACATTGTATGGTTCTTCCAAACAAGGATGGATGAGTACAGACTGGAAACAGCCTACTGAAGATATTGCTGCTTTACTTGATGCAATTGTAAAATACATTCCGGCTCCGCATGCGCATACCGGTATTCCCCAAATGCTGATCACATCATTGGACTACAGCAGTTTCGTTGGTCGTATCGCAATCGGTCGTGTGTTCCGCGGAACGATGCGCGAAAGCATGCCTGTTTCACTTGTAAAACGTGATGGCAGTATTCTTAAATCGAGGATCAAAGAGCTTCATAGTTTTGAAGGTCTGGGTCGTTCCAAAAAAGCTTCTGTTGATGCAGGCGATATCTGCGCCATTGTTGGACTTGATAGTTTCGACATTGGTGATACAGTTTCTGATTATGATAATCCGCTGGCGCTTCCAACCATTGCGGTTGACGAGCCAACGATGAGCATGCTGTTTACGATCAACACTTCACCTTTCTTCGGAAAAGAAGGAAAGTTCGTCACTTCCCGCCATTTGCGTGAGCGTTTGTATAAAGAGATCGAAAAAAATCTCGCATTGCGCATTGAAGATACTGGTTCGCCGGATTCATACCTTGTTTTTGGACGTGGGATTCTCCATTTGTCTATCCTCATTGAGACTATGCGCAGAGAAGGATATGAGTTACAAGTTGGTCAGCCGCAGGTAATCATCAAGGAGATCAGCGGGGTAAAACACGAACCGTTTGAAGTGCTCACCGTGAATGTGCCTGAAGAATATGCAAGTGCGGTGATCAACCAGGTGACACAAAGAAGGGGAGAGTTGCTTGTGATGGAACCAAAGGGTGATGTATTGCATCTGGAATTCAACATTCCTGCGCGGGGAATCATTGGTTTGAGAAATAATGTCCTAACAGAAACAAAAGGTGAAGCCATCATGGCCCACCGCTTCAAGGAATACCTGCCATGGAAAGGGGATATTCCCGGCCGCATCAATGGAGTCCTAATATCAATGGATAAAGGAAAGTCAACGGCTTATTCGATTGACGCATTGCAGGACAGGGGGAAGTTCTTCCTTGATCCGGGAGATGAAATTTACACAGGACAGATCATCGGCGAACATATTCGTCCTGGCGATTTGGTTATCAATGTCATACGCGCTAAAAAACTCACCAATATGCGTGCATCCGGAAGTGATGACCACGTAAGAATCACTCCTAAGATTGATTTCTCTTTAGAAGAGGCCATGGAATACATTGAAAAAGACGAATATATAGAAGTGACTCCGAAAGCGATCCGCATGAGAAAGATAATTTTGGATGAAAATGAGAGGAAACGTTCTTCAAAAAAATAATCAATATTAATTTCATCAACAGGATTTTATTTTAAGTTTGCGCCACTTAATTCACCAAAACAACACCAAAATAACCCATGAAGTATTACAAAATTATTTCCCTTTTCCTTGTTGCAGCTGCGATTGCGGGCTGTAACGGTCTTGGCAAAATGTCAAAAAATGCCGGTACTGTAAAGTATGAGGTAACTCCAAATCCGCTTGAAATGCACGGCGACAGCATTGCAATTGCTGTAAAAGGGACATATCCGGCGAAATATTTTGCGAAGAAAGTTTCCCTGACTGTTACTCCTTCTCTGAAGAGTGCAGCAGGCGAGAAATCTTTTAAGTCAATCAATATCATTGGCGAAAAAGTAGAAGGAAATGGTACCAAAATCAACATGAAAGCAGGCGGAAACTTTACATACACAGACAAGATGGCTTATACGCCTGATTTGCGTGCTGCTGACGTGATGGTTAATATTAAAGGTATGAAGGGCAAAAAAGAAAAATTGTTGCCTTCATCTAAGATTGCAGATGCAACAATTACCACTCCGCTTTTAGTAAAGAGTGATGAAAAGGTGTTGATCGGCAAGGATAATTTCCAGCGTATTGTACCTGTTACTTATGACGGCAAAATGTACTATCCTGTGAATGTTTCTTCAGTGAGTACAGGGTTCAAGCATAAACAAAGCGGCATCAGCAACAAGACTGAAGCAGCGCAATTGGACAGCATATTGAAAACATGTTCGGCTCCAAATATGGTGTTGAAAAGTGTTGACGTTACCGGCAATGCTTCTCCGGACGGAAAAGTAGACCTGAATACCAAACTCGCTGATAACCGCAGCAAGTCTTCTGATAAATACCTTGCTGACCGCATGAAGAAAATGAAAATGAAAGCAGACAGCATTGCAATGAACAAGAGTTCAGTTGCTGAAGACTGGCCGGGCTTTCAAAAGCTGATGCAGGAAAGCGACATGGGCATGAAGGATGTAATTCTTCGCATCGTTGCTTCAAACAGCGATCCTGAAGCGCGTGAAATGGAAATTAAGAAGATGGGTAAAGCATACAAGGAAATCGCAGATGGCATCATGCCTAAGCTTCGCAAATCAAGCTATGTTTTCAATGCTGATAAGATTGGTAGAAGCGACGAGGAGATTTCACGTCTTGCTAAGTCAAATCCGGATTCTTTGAGCGTTGAAGAAATTCTTTATGCAGGTACATTGACTCAGGACAATACTGAGAAGCTGGCTATTTATTCTTCAGGCGAAAGGATCTATCCTCAGGACTGGCGTTGTGCAAACAATGTTGGTATGATCAAGTTCTGGATGAAAGATGTTGATGGTGCAATGGCTGAATTCTCAAAAGCAGATCAGTTGAATGCAAACAATGCTATCGTGATGAATAACATGGGTGCTTGTTACCGCCAGAAAGGCGACCGCGCAAAAGCAACTGAGATGTATACAGCTGCAATGAGCGCAGGACCTGAAGTTGGTGAGAATATGGCTATTGTTGATATCCTGAATGGCAACTATTCAAATGCAGTAAGTCACTGTGGCAGTGCTGCTTCATTTAACTGTGCGCTTTCAAAACTTCTTTCAGGTGATAAAGACGGAGCAATGAGTATGGTTGACGCTTCTCCTGATAAGGACTCAGCGATCGGCATGTACCTGAAAGCAGTGATCTCTGCCCGTAAAGGTGACGCTGCAGGAGTGATCAGCAACCTGACTTCAAGCATTGCGAAAGACGGAGCAATGAAGGCAATGGCGAGAGACGACCGTGAGTTTATCAAATGGTTCGGCGACGCAGGTTTCAAAGCAATCGTTCAATAAAAGATACCAATCATATTTCAAACCCTCTTTGAGCGATCAGAGAGGGTTTTTTGTTGGGTAAGCGTTGCGAAGGAAGAAGCCCCCTGCTGTGTAGTCATTGCGAGGGACGAAGCAACCTCCCAAATTTATTGCTGAATCCAACAAGATATTTTCAATTCCGTTACTTATTCGAAATGAAAAAATCCCGTCTCACTCAAAGCGAAACGGGATATTATTTGGTATCGTAATGAAATTTATTCTTCCTTCTTTTTCCTTCCTCCGGTTTTCGCCGGTGGAGGAGGAGTAGTTGCTTTGATCACAGTGATCTTGAGTTCGGATTTTTCTTTATCCAGATCAACCTGGATGGTATCTCCTTCACCCATCTCTGCTTTGATGATCTCTTCTGCCATCGGGTCTTCAAGGTATTTTTGAATCGCCCGTTTCAGTGGTCGCGCTCCGAAGTTGGCATCGAATCCTTTGTCAGAGATATAGTCTTTTGCTTCATCACTTAATTTGATCTTATAGCCAAGCTCTGTAATTCTGCCATAGAGGTGAACCAGTTCAACATCAATGATCTTGTGGATATTCTCTTTTGTAAGAGAGTTGAACATGACAACGTCGTCAATACGGTTCAGGAACTCAGGAGCGAACGCCTTCTTCAGTGCATTTTCAATAACACCCTTTGAATGGTCTTCAGATGATGATGCTTTTGCTGCCGTCGCAAATCCAACACCCTGGCCAAAATCCTTCAACTGACGTGAACCGATGTTTGAAGTCATGATCATGATGGTGTTTTTAAAGTCCACCTTTCTGCCAAGACTATCGGTAAGTGTTCCTTCGTCAAGAACCTGTAACAGGAGGTTAAAAATATCCGGGTGTGCTTTTTCGATTTCATCAAGCAACACCACTGCATAAGGTTTGCGCCTTACTTTCTCAGTCAGCTGACCGCCTTCTTCATAGCCTACATATCCCGGAGGCGCGCCGATCAAACGTGATACAGCAAATTTTTCCATGTATTCACTCATGTCAATGCGTACCAGCGCTTCTTCACTATCGAAAAGGTATTTCGCAAGCACTTTCGCAAGTTCTGTTTTACCAACACCTGTAGGGCCTAGGAAAATAAAGGTACCTATCGGCTTATTCGGATCTTTCAATCCTGCCCGATTTCGCTGGATGGCCTTCACTACTTTATTAATTGCCTGGTCCTGACCAATTACTTTCCCTTTCAGTTCATCGCCCATTTTCACAAGGCGTGAACCTTCCGTTTGGGCAACACGTGTTACGGGAATACCTGTCATCATGGCAACTACTTCAGCCACATCTGTTTCGTTAACAGTA
Organism: Bacteroidota bacterium; assembly: GCA_026391975.1. Classification (GTDB taxonomy): domain Bacteria; phylum Bacteroidota; class Bacteroidia; order AKYH767-A; family 2013-40CM-41-45; genus JAPLDB01. The sequence goes on from JAPLDB010000011.1 coordinate 7,241, forward strand.
TAACGGTGGCTCTTGGTTTCTTCTTCCCATACTTTTTTAGCATTCTCCAGTTGTTCAAGTAATTGCTTCTCTGTATCGCGGAGTTTGGCTGCCTCTTCGTACTTCTGGCTGCGGACAACTTTATTTTTCTCCACTTTTATTTCTGAAACTTTTTCTTCCAGTTCAAGGATATTCTTCGGTACATGAATATTGGTAAGGTGTACCCTGGAACCTGATTCATCTAGAGCATCGATGGCTTTGTCCGGAAGGAAACGATCAGTGATATACCTCGCCGTCAATGTTACGCATGCTTTTATAGCCTCCGGAGTGAAGTTGACATTGTGGTGTTCTTCATACCGGTCTTTGATATTATTCAGAATGGTCACTGTTTCTTCAATAGAAGCAGGCTCAATCAATACACGCTGGAATCGCCTGTCAAGTGCTCCATCTTTCTCAATGTACTGACGGTATTCATCAAGTGTTGTAGCACCGATGCATTGTATTTCTCCGCGTGCCAAAGCGGGTTTGAACATATTGGAAGCATCCAGTGAACCGGAAGCTCCGCCAGCACCTATGATGGTATGAATTTCGTCGATAAAAAGAATGACGTCAGGCGATTTTTCAAGTTCATTCATTACAGCCTTCATCCGCTCTTCGAATTGACCTCTGTATTTGGTACCTGCAACAAGAGAAGCCAGGTCAAGGGTAACGATGCGTTTATTGAAAAGCACGCGGGATACTTTACGCTGAACTATGCGTAGAGCAAGTCCCTCAGCAATTGCTGATTTACCTACACCCGGTTCGCCAATCAAAATTGGATTGTTCTTTTTTCTGCGGGAAAGGATCTGCGATACACGCTCAATTTCTTTTTCCCTTCCAACGATAGGGTCAAGCTTTCCGTCTTCAGCTGCTTTTGTGAGGTCGCGGCCGAAATTATCCAATACCGGAGTTTTGGATTTGCTGTCGCTGCCCTTTTTGCTGCCGCCGCCACCCATTCCACTGCCGCTTCCGCCGCCGCCTTCATCATCCTTAGAATATGGATCATCTTCGGAGGGATTGTGGGGTGCCTCACTTTTGAAATTTGACTTGAGCATTTCAAGTTCTTCTCTTACTGTATCGTACGTGATACCATATTGATTCAATATCTGAGTTGCAACATTATCCTCGTCTTTCAATATGGAGAGCAGCAGGTGTTCTGTTCCAATGATGTCACTTTTAAAAACCTTTGCTTCCAGATAAGTAATTTTGAGCGCCTTTTCGGCCTGTTTGGTCAGGGGAATATTACCCATGTTCGATGGTGCTCCGGTGCTACCTTTTATTGAGTTCTCAATTGACTTGCGCAACTCAGGGAGTACCATGCCAAGAGACCGAAGGATCTTTATTGCCATGCCCTCTCCTTCACGGATGAGGCCCAGTAAGAGGTGCTCGGTTCCGATAAAATCGTGGGAAAGGCGTAAGGCTTCTTCTTTGCTGAATGCAATCACGTCCTTTACGCGGGGTGAAAATTTGGCTTCCATAATGGTTTCTTTTAAAATTTAAAACGTTTAAGTTCCGGTTAAGTTTTCTTAAATTGTGTAAACCTTATTGCAAAGATACATCATTCATTCAGCCCCAAGCCTGTTTTAACAATCAATAAGGGCATGCTATAAAAGTTACACCATCTTAGTGTTTGCAATTACCATACAATCATCCGCAGACTGCCGATGCGTCAGTTTTAATTTTCAACAATATTTTGTTGAATGTTGAAGCGTTTTTAAGGCCCAAAACCTGCATAACTTTCCAATATTTTCCCTTAAAAATGAGCTGAAGTTTGCCCTGTTTTAAGTATCTTCGTTCGCTCTAAAAAAGACTTAAAAATACGAGCTGAATATGGCTGAAGGCGAAAAGATAATCCCGATCAATATTGAGGAGGAAATGAAAACGGCTTACATTGATTATTCAATGTCGGTCATTGTGTCGCGTGCGCTTCCTGATGTGCGTGACGGGTTGAAACCAGTGCACAGAAGGGTACTTTATGGCATGCTTGATCTGGGTGTTTTAAGCAACAAGCCCTATAAAAAATCAGCAAGAATCGTGGGAGAGGTACTTGGTAAGTATCATCCGCATGGTGACAGTTCGGTATACGATGCCATGGTGCGTATGGCCCAGGAATGGAGCCTGCGTTATCCGCTGGTAGACGGACAGGGAAATTACGGAAGTATGGATGGTGATCCGCCGGCAGCAATGCGTTACACTGAAGCCCGTTTCAGAAAGCTGGCTGAAGAAATGCTGGCAGACATTGATAAGGATACTGTCGACATGGCACTGAACTTCGACGACTCATTGAAAGAGCCGACTGTTCTTCCTGCCAAGATCCCGAACTTATTAATGAATGGATCATCAGGTATTGCGGTTGGAATGGCAACGAATATGCCTCCGCATAATCTTACGGAGGTGATAGATGGAATCGCCGCATATATTGCGAATAAAGAAATTACCGTTGATGAACTGATGAAGTTTATCAAAGCGCCTGACTTCCCTACTGCTGGAATCATTTACGGTTATGCCGGCGTGCAAGAAGCATTGCGGACAGGAAGAGGTAAGATCGTTTTGCGTGCCCGTGCCGTCATTGAGAATCACAATGGCAAGGACCGCATTATCGTCACTGAAATTCCTTACCAGATCAATAAAGCGGAGATGATCAAACGTACCGCTGACATGGTGAATGAAAAAAAGATCGAAGGCATCACTGACATTCGTGATGAGTCAGACAGGGAAGGTGTGCGTATCGTTTACGAATTGAGAAGAGATGCCATTTCCAATGTTGTACTCAATAACCTTTATAAGTTTACTTCGCTTCAGTCTTCATTCAGTGTAAACAATATTGCACTGGTGCATGGAAGGCCAATGACACTGAACCTGAAAGACCTGATCGTTCATTTTGTGAATCACAGGCATGAGGTAGTGATCCGGCGAACAAAGTATGAACTGAGCGAAGCAGAAAAACGTGCGCATATCCTTGAGGGATTGCTCATCGCACTTGATCACCTCGATGAAGTGATCGCTTTGATCCGTGCATCACAAACTCCGGATATTGCACGCGACGGTTTGATGGAAAAATTCGGCCTGAGTGAAATTCAGTCGAAAGCGATCCTGGAAATGCGTTTGCAGCGGTTGACAGGACTTGAACGCGATAAGATAAAAGCCGAATATAAAGAGCTGATGGATCTCATCGAATATTACCGTGATGTACTTGCGAATGAAGACCTCCGCATGGATATCATCAAGGATGAACTGAGTGAGATGAAGGACAAATACGGTGATGCCCGCAGAACGGAAATCGTATATACCGGAGATGAGATCTCTATGGAGGACATGATAGCTGATGAAGACGTTGTGATCACAATTTCCCACCACGGCTACATTAAACGAACTGCCCTCTCTGAATACCGCACCCAGGGCAGGGGAGGACGGGGCGCCAAAGGAAGCGCAACAAGAGAAGAAGATTTTGTAGAACATATCTTCATTGCAAGCACCCATAATTATATCCTGTACTTTACTGAACAGGGTAAATGTTACTGGATGAAGGTGTATGAAATTCCTGAAGGAACAAAAACTTCCAAGGGCAGGGCAATACAGAACCTGATATCTCTTCCTCCTGATGATAAGGTGAAAGCATTTATCAATGTAAAAAACCTGACTGACGAAGAATACATCAACAATAATTTTATTGTGATGTGTACCAAGGATGGAACGATAAAGAAAACGGCGCTTGAAGCTTATTCACGTCCACGGCTTTCCGGAATCAATGCCATCAATATCGAGGCCGGTGACCAGTTGCTTGAAGTGCGTCTAACCAATGGAAAAAATGAGATCATGGTTGCCACCAAAAAAGGAAAGGTGGTTCGTTTCAATGAAGAAACAGTTCGTGCCGTCGGCAGAAATTCAATCGGCGTGCGCGGTGTAACCTTAGATGGTGCTGATGACTTCGTAATAGGCATGGTATGCATCAACGATGCTGCTAAGGAAACAGTCCTTGTCGTTTCTGAAAAAGGATATGGCAAGCGCAGTGATATTGATGAGTACCGCAAGACCAACCGCGGCGGCAAAGGGGTGAAGACGATAAACATTACCGATAAAACCGGAAACCTCATTGCAATCAAGGTTGTAAGCGATAACGATGACCTGATGATCATTAATAAATCCGGCATCACAATCAGAATGAGTGTTGATGAGTTGCGTGTGATGGGCCGTGCAACCCAGGGAGTCCGTCTTATCAAACTTGATGATGATGATGAAATAGCATCTGTTGCAAAAGTGGAAGTGGAAGATGAGAAGAAAGATGATTTGATTGCAACATCAACTGATGAAACAATTGCTTCGGCTGAGATTCCTGATACTGATAGTTCATCCGAACCGACAGAAGACGGAGAGGCAGGAGAACCAGGCAGCGAAACCAATCCGGAAGAATAATAAACCCAAAGAATTTCATCAATGAAAAAGAAACTTTTCCTTTTGTTGCTGGTCAGTAGCGCATTCACTTTTGCATCTGCGCAAAAAGCCCTGATCCAAAAAGCGTATAATTATTATAAGGAGCCGTATCAGCAATACGATGAGGCGAAAAAGGCAATTGATGAAGCCATGCAGAATGAGGAGACTAAATCAAATGAGAAAGCATGGTACTACAGAGGTTTGATCTATCAGGCGCTTTATAACAATCCGACCTATGGCCAGCTTTGTGATAATTGCCTGGTTACTGCATATGAATCCTTCATTAAGGCAAATGAAATAAATCCCAAAAATGAATGGGCAGAGATCATCAAAGGACTTAACCTGAATCTGCTCATGCGCGACTTCTTCAATAAAGGAGTTGAGGATTTCACGCATGCAAAATATGCAGAGGCGCTTACTTCATTTGAATATGTGCAGAAGATAAACCCTTCAGATACATCAGCAGTGCTTAACTCAGCTTACGCCGCCGACAAAGCGATGAACAATGAGAAAGCCAAATTGTATTACAACAGGCTGATCAATATGAATTACATGGATGATAAGGTTTATATGTCTCTTGCCAATATCTACAAGCAGGAGAAAGATACGATCCGCGCACTTCTTACAATTCAGGATGGAAGGAAGGCATTTCCGGACTCTCTCAATTTGATGGTTACAGAGATCAACCTCCTGTTAGCTGCCGGTAAAAGCAAAGAAGCAACTGCTGTGATGGAAACTGCAGTCACAAAAGATCCCAAAAACCAGAGTTTGTATCTTGCCCTGGGGAGCACCTATGACCAGCTGGCAAATCCACGCGATGCCGAAGGCAAAGATCTTCCGAAGCCGGTTAACTTTTCTGAATTGATGAATAAGGCAGAGCAATCCTATTTACGGGGCCTTGCAATCAACGCAAATAATTTTGAACTCAACTATAACCTTGGTGCAATTTATTTTAACCAGGGTGCTGAGATGGCCAATGCTGCAAACAATATAAAGGACAATGCAGCGTTTGAAGCGGCAAAGGCAAAAGCCAATGCTAAATTTTACCAGAGCGAACCCTATCTTGAGAAAGCTTTTGAACTGAACGGTTCTGATAAGGCAACCCTCACTTCACTCAAGCTGTTGTATGCCCGCACAGGTGAAACCGATAAGTACAACAGGATAAAGGCCATCCTTGATAATAAACAATAGAGCGAGTAGCATCGGTATTATTCAGCATTACTGATTAATTTTAAATTTCATTTTATGGTCAATTATTTTGCAGGACATAAAATAGTGTCATAAAGTAAATGAATTCAAGGATTCCTCTCTCGTCTGAGCCGAGATCGGAATGACAGTATTACTCTTGAGTTATGGGAGATTCCGTAAGTCCGTTTCAGTCTCAAACCCTTTATCTCCCAGATTAAAACCAAATATTGTTATTCGGCAATTGGCGGTAGTGTCCACTGAATCAGCTGTGAAGAAAACTTAATAATGTTAAATGATGAGGTGTTACTGTTTAGTGTCCTCAGCAATAATTATCCTGACTAGTGCCTGGTAACCCAAATGATGGAATTCGTCGCCGAGAAGACTTTTGAGAAAATAAATTCCACACTCCATCCATTTCTTAAAGGCGAGTATGAAATGTGCATTTTCAGAAATTGCGATTTTTCCGGTTGTGATCTTTCGGGAACCAAATTTATTGAATGCCGGTTTTCAGATTGTAATTTCAGCAATGTAAAAACATCGGATACTATATTGAGAGACGCCGCGTTTGACAATTGTAAAATGATAGGCGTCATGTTTAATGCATGCAGTAGTTTTGGATTTGGCGCTTCATTCAGCAACTGCAACCTCAGTCATTCCTCCTTTTTTCAAAAAAAGATTAAAGGCACGATATTTAAAAATAACAAATTGCATGAGGTTGATTTTACCGAATGTGACCTCACCGGTTCTGTTTTTGAAAACTGTGACTTTCAGGACGCAAACTTTGAAAAGACCATTCTGGAGAAAGCCGATTTGCGCACTTCTTATAATTACTTCATCAATCCGGAAATAAACCGGATAAAGAAGGCAAAATTTTCATTGTCAGGAATTTCCGGTTTGCTCTATCAGTATGACATAGAAATCGACCGTCATTCCTGAATCCACCCCGTTATCGAATAATCACAAATTTACCCGTGAATGAGTTTTGACTTTCAGGTCCGGTAAGGGTATAATAATAGATCCCTGCTTCCAGGTCTTTGGAGGACAGTGATACATGGCCCGAACTGACGATATCAGAAATCACTCTTCTGCCATATGAATCCATCACCGACAAATCATATTTCTTCCTTTCTTTATTGCTGAAGGTAAGTATCCCTTTTTCGCTTATTGGATTCGGATATACTACAGGGTTGATTTCATTAATATCGTTATTGCCAATGCCAGTATTTGTAGTCACCTCAAATCCGCTATAGAGCACCCAATATCCGAGTGTTGTGCATGTACCCCACCACCAGTCATAGTGGGCTGAGGCTACGTAAAGATCGTAAAAGCCAAGCGGTGCTGCGGCCGGAATTGTGAATTCTGCATCAACGATATCCATCCATTGCCAATTGTACGAATTGCAGAAGATGGTATCAATTCCCTGCAGTAAAAAAATTCCATGATTGTCGCAAGGCGGGGAACCAAGCAAATAAGATCCTGCCACCTGTGTAATCGTAGTTATAAGTGTTTGTCCTTGTGTTGCAGTATTAGGATTCACAGAGTCCAGATTTCCCAGGACTTGGGACTGGGTATTTATTGATGCTGATGCCAGTAAAAATAAAACGAGATATTTTTTCATTGCAGAAGGCTTGGTTAGGATTGCAATAATAGGATCTTTGGCAACAAAAAGGTTGGTTTGAAACGTTTATTTGGCGAAGGCGCTTCAGTGTCATCCCAATGTCAGCTAACGATGGGTAAAAACAAGAAAGGATATCATTTTTGCATTTATTTGGTGGCCTTTATGAGGTTATTTAAAACTGTTAGCGCTTCGTTAATATTTTGTTTTTTAAGGAAAAATTCTCTTAGGTTTGCTTCCCTTTTTGAGAATATAAGTACCTCATTAATCAACATCATTTTATCCGGTCATGGTTCATTTGTTCAATGCAGAAAACCTGAACGACGTCCTTTAATAGAACATAATTAATAATCAATACTATTTAACCCAATAAAAATAACCAAATGAAAAGACTTTCACTGTTGATTTCGCTCTTTGCTGCGAATTCATTGTTAACCCCGCAAGCCGGTGTCGCACAAAAAGCTGAACTGGTTTCGGTTTCTCCGTCTCTGGCCCAGATGACAGAAAAGGTGGATCCTAAAAAGGACACCATGGTAATTCCATACGAAAAATGGAAATTGCCAAATGGTTTAACAGTACTGATCCATGAAGATCATTCAGATCCCATTGTGAATGTATCAGTGCAGTACCACGTGGGATCTGCAAGAGAGAGTATCGGCAAATCGGGTTTCGCCCACCTTTTCGAACACATGATGTTCCAGGGTTCAGAGAACGTGAAAGATGAAGAGCATTTTAAGCTGGTAAGTGAGGCAGGCGGAACCATGAATGGTTTTACTCAGGACGATATCACTTTCTACTTTGAGACTGTGCCGAGTAATAACCTCGACCTGGCATTGTGGCTGGAAGCAGACCGCATGGGTTTCCTTATTGATTCCCTTACAAAGAAAAAATTTGAAGTACAGCGGGCTACAGTTAAGAATGAAAAAAGCCAGAATTATGAAAACCAGCCTTACGCTTTGGGATTCGGAGAAGTACTGGCAGGTGCATTGTATCCTCCCGGACATCCATACAGCTGGCCTGTGATTGGGTTTACAGATGACCTCGATCGCGTTACAATTGATGATGTAAAGAAATTTTTCCTTCGTTGGTACGGACCTAATAATGCAGTGCTTACCATATCAGGAGATGTAAATCCAAAGGAAGTTATTGCAGCAGCGGAGAAATTTTATGGAAGTATTCCTGCTGGACGTGAAGTTAAAAAAGCAAAAGCACAGGTGCCAATTTTAAATTCTGATAAGTACGCAAACTACGTAGACAATATTTACCAGCCGCTTACGCTGATGGTGTTTCCAACTGTTCCTGCGTTTCACCGCGATGAACCGGCACTCGACATGTTGGCAGGTATGCTCGGACAGGGAAACAATACGTTGTTCTATAAGAATTTTGACAAAGCAGAAAAAGGATTTGCTAGTGTGAATCACGGAACAAAAGAACTTTCCGGCGAATTTCAGATCGCTGTTTTCGCATACCCTGATTTTGAAACCGACATTACAAAGCAATTCAACGAAACGGAAAAGATGATCCGGACTACACTGGATGAATTTGAAAAAGGAGGAGTTTCTGATTCTGCACTGGCAAGAGAGAAAGCCAAGAAACAATCTCAGATCATTGATGGAGCAGGAAGTGTTTTTGGAAAAGCATTCCTGTTGTCACAGTGGCAGTTGCTAGGTAAACAATACAACCTTCCAGATGAACTCGATCGTTACAATAAAGTGACTAAGGAAGATGTGAGCCGTGTGTATGCTAAATACATCAAAGGAAAATTTGCAGCCATTGTAAATGTATTCCCACGTGATCCTGAATCCAAAGATTCTACCAAGAGTTTCAATCCGTATGCAAATCTCAAATCGAACGACAGTTCTGAGTATGCCGGACTAACATATGTTAAAGGGAAAGATAATTTTGACAGATCCGTAAAACCGTCTGCAGGTGCACCTAAATTGCCTGTCATTCCGCAATACTATACCCATAAGCTCAATAATGGATTAAGCATTATCGGTACGAAGTCATCGGAAATTCCTGAAGTTGTGATCAACATTACAATCAACGGCGGTGACCTTCTCTCCGGTGATCCGAAAAGGGTAGGGGTTGCACAAATGACTGCTTCAATGCTTAATGAAGGTACAGAACATTATACTACAGAACAGATCAGTGCCAAACTTGATGAGTTGGGAAGTTCAATATCTTTTTCTGCCGGCACGGAATTCAGTAACATTTCGGTTACTACGATGACTAAAAATCTTGATGCAACATTGAAGCTTCTTGAGGAGAAGTTATTGCATCCTGGTTTTAATGCAGCCGATTTTAAGAGAGCAAAAAGGGAGTTCATTGAATCGACTTATAACTCAAAGAAGAATGCTGACGTAATTGCAGCCAATATTTTCAGGAATCTTGTGTATGGAAATAACTTGCTCGGCGCTTATGTAACTGAGAAGAATATTAAAAAACTCACCCTTGAGGATGTGAAGGCATATTACCAAAACTATTATTCTCCTTCAGTAGCAAGTCTTGTAATAGCCGGAGATGTGGATGAAAAGCAGATCATGCCAAAACTGGAATTCCTCAATCAATGGAAGGCAAAAGAAGTGGTTATGCCGGTAATCACTCCATCATCAACAGCATTACCGAATACAATATATGTTGCACACAAGGATTTCGCAACATCTTCTGTAATCAATATTGGTTATGCTGCATTACCTTATGATTACAATGGAGAGTATTTTAAGGCAAACATCATGAATTATTGTTTTGGCGGGTCATTTAACAGTCGTCTTAATCTGAACCTGCGTGAAGACAAGGATTTCACCTACGGTATCCGTTCCGGATTTTCAGGATCAAAGTACCCTGGCTTTTTCCAGATCTCAACAAGCGTACGCAGAACAGCAACTGATTCCAGTCTTGCAGAAATTTTTAAAGAGGTCAAGGGCTTTAAAACCGGTTTGAGAGACGATGAGGTTGCCTTTACAAAAAGCGCATTGCTCAATAGTGAAGCATTGCGCTATGAAACGCTTGGCCAAAAGGCAGGCTTCCTTTCCAGGATTATCAGATATGATCTGCCGGGCGATTATACAGTTACACAATCAAAAATACTGAAAGATGTTACCAAGGATGAACTGAATGCACTGGGCGCTAAGTATATTGATCAGAACAGAATGATCATCCTTGTTGTTGGGAACAAATATGCCATTAAAGATAAAATTGAAAAGCTTGGCCTCGGAAAAGTGAAAGAGGTGGAGCTAGACTAATTGATCTATTGCCATGAGAAAAATTATCATTCTACCGTTGCTTCTTGTCTTCGCAACTGCTTTTTCCCAAAAGGCAAGTGTGCAAAGTGCTGCCGATCTGTTAAAACTCAAGGAGTATGTAAAAGCAAAGGCCTTCATTGATGAAGCGGCTGTTTATGAATCGACTTCCAATGATCCGAAAATGTGGTATTACAGAGGAAAGGTTTACCAGGCAGTCAATGATGATAAGGAGCTTTCAAAGACCAACCCCGAAGCGGCTTACATAGCTACACAGAGTTTTATCAACTGTATTCATACGGATAAGAAGGAAAACCACAAAGACTCCACAGACATCTTTACCTGGATTGCCGGGTATAGTTTGTACAACCGTGCAGTTGAGCAGTACCAGGCCGGTAATATGGAGGTGGCGATGAAATTCTACAAAGAGGTTCAGGAAGTTTTTCCTTATGACAAGGATAATAACATGAAGCGGAACAATATCACCTCAGATATTGTAACGAAGAACCTGTACTTATGTTCATACCGCCTCAATGATTTTACAAATGCAAAAATGTATTTGCAAAAACTAATTGATGTAAAGTTCAATGATCCTTCCATTTATCTTGGCATGTGCAAAATTTTGCTTCAGGAAAAAGATACTGCAAAGGCATTGTCTTACGTGGAAATGGGCCGCACTACATTTGAAGAGCATCCCGGACTCATCGGGCAGGAGATCTCTATCTACGTTGCACAGGGGAAAACCAAGGAACTTATAGACAAGGTTTCTCTGGCAATAGAAACTGATACTGAAAATGAAAGGCTTTACAACATGCGTGGTAGTCTGAATGAAAAGACTAATAACCTTGACAAAGCTATTCCGGACTATAAAAAAGCGCTGGAGCTGAAAGAAGATTACATGGAAGTTAATTATAATCTTGGCAATCTTCTATTTGGACAGGCAGCAGATTTGTCAACAGCGGCTAATGCAATAAAGGACAACAATGAGTTTGCAAAAGCCAAGGAAAAGATAGACCAGAAACTGAAAGAAGCGCAGCCCTATCTGGAAAGAACAAAGGAACTTAATCAGAAGAAGACTGATGATGACAAGTTGATTTATCAGACAACGCAGAATCTTTTAAAGCAGCTTTATGCCCGTACCAATCAGATGGATAAATACAATGAGGTGAAAGCGGAAATGGAAAAATAATCAAACAATTATTTTTAAAAAAGGGGACTTCGGTTCCCTTTTTTTATGCAATTTATTTTTCTATACCGGTGCTTATTGGTGAGAGTTCTTGAATAATTGCATTCATCAATTTTTTGTATGCGCCATCAGCAGAATCAGTGGCTGATTCCGTTTTTGAGGTGATTGCAATAACTTCGGAGAAAGTACTATGACACCAGATCTTACATGCCGATTCCACGTAAGGCGTAACTGACTCCGCATCATGCCGTGCACGGGAAACGAGCGCTGCACCTACCTGCAATTGTTTATAGTATCTTCCGGATAAATCAAAAATACGGTTCAGCATCTTTTCATCACAGCCGCCAACATAAACACATGCAATGGCGACACCTCTCCACAGGTCTGCCTGTCTTGTTTCGGGAAACTCGTTAATGATCCCGGGTATTTTTTCAATATCGCCTTTGGCTGAATAATATACAGAGCGCCCGATCCCCTGGTCATAGCCTTCAGGATATTTTGAATATGTATCCGGAATTAATTTATTTTTCAGCGCTGATTGCTGTCTGAAAATGCCTTCATAGTATCCACAACCGTCTGCCACCCTGTACTGCATTAACGGTTCTATGTTTACCAGAATATCAGTCAGGGAAATACCTTTTAGTGCAATGGCCCAGCCCAATCCTGAATGTATCTGTGACGCATGTTTGCCTCCATATTTTTTATTGAACTCACTCCAAAGTTTTAGGCCGGCACCGGATTCAAAATCACTAATTGCAATGGCCATTGATGCAGCTTCAAAGGCAACAGAACGATATTCATTTTCGATCTCATTCAGCTGTTTACCGATCAACACAAGTTCAGAGCCATTTTCAGCAATGGATTGTCCCTGAATAAAGATCCGCATTATCTTCGTCATTCTCGCTGCAACTTCATCTCCGGCCATAGTCATGCAATTTCTTTTTTAGCATAAAACCACATCAGGTCAACGTCTTTTGAAATTGCCGGATCAATATTGTCTTCGCTTTCAATTTCCACAGGATGCGTATTGTTTTTCAGACTGACATTGTATGGATCGACTTTCATATTTGGCGGTGTGCCGTTTACCTGCGCACTGATCAGGCGGAACATAGCTGCGGCAACCTGTTCGAGGATTTGCATGTTGGATGCAATTTTTTCAACCAATGCTCCGGGTTCATATTGCTTGTCTATTCCAAGCTGAAACTGGCGCATGTAACTCAGGTCATAGGGATCGATGTACCGATTTTCAAAAACTTCGTTCTGGTAAGGAAGCCATTCAAGAAAAAGGTCCTGCATCTGTTTGTTCAGAGCGCCAAACCGTCTTCCCAGTCCTGTGGCGGAAGAAAATAGTTCTTTCAGCACTTTCAGATTTGTAAATCCTTTATTGGTAAAGATCAATGTTGGCACCGACCAGTAAGTAGCCCAGTCCCAGAAAATTTTCATGACCATGATCTGGGCATTCCCCATCAGCAGATATTTGTTCTGGTAAACAGGGATCCAATTGTCTACAAGTGACAGATGAGCTTGTTCGTAAACTTCACCCAGCCGGGTTACGTCTTCTCCCGCGAGATCTTTCAAAATGAGATCAGACAGCCAGGAGTTATTCATTGCAATAAAATCAGTGCCCGGCGAATACAACGGATCCAGAAAAGCGCCTGCTTCACCTGTTACCCCCCAGCGTTCCTCAGCACAGTAGACTTTTCCGGTATGGTGAGCGTAGTGTTTCAGGATTTTAAAATCCATGAGGTTGGGAGTTTCAGCAGAAAGCATTTTATATCCCCGTGGCTCATTTACTTTTAGCCACTCCATGGCCTTGTCATATTTATTAAATGTATCGAAGGGATGCACTGCAGGATCAGCGACGATGCCGATGCTTGTATTTTTTGATCCCAGCGGAATTACCCAGAGCCAGTAGCCCTTATCCATAAAGTGAACAGTGCTGAGTAAGCGTAGTCCGGGTTTCAGATAGTTCTTCCATTCTTTATTGTCGCTCCAGTCGTCAATGTCAATGACACCTTTCAATCTCCACCAGACAGCATTCACGTGATGTTCCATTGGTTTCTGAAACTGAAATTTACGTTTCATAAAACTGCCGCGGCCTGAGGCATCTGCTACCCATTTGCATTTCACTTTTATTTCCTGACCGTCCTTCACATACATTACTACATGACCTGAAGCAGAAACAGCAATGTCTTTGACTGTCGCACCTAAAATGTAGGTCGCTCCGAGTTCCCTTGTTCTATTTGTCATATGATTTTCCAGCGTACCGCGGTCCAGCTGGTGGCTGGGCTGGGGAAGTCGTTCCCGCGGACCCAGTTCAACGCGGCCGGGAATATCATCCTTGTCGTGAGACGGAAAAAAGAATCTCAGGCCATGCTTTGGCAATTCATGTTCTTCAAGATAGTCTTTGAGGCCGAGTACTTCCCTGAGGTAGTGGCTTCCAAGCTCAACGGTGGATTCACCAACTTTGTGGGCGGCAGTGGTGGCTTCGTTTTCACGTCGCTCAAGTACAAGAATACTTACATCCGGATTTGCGTGCTTAAGCTGAATAGAAAGTGCCAGACCGGCAAGCCCCCCTCCGGGGATCACTACATCATATTCCTGCATGTTGATTGATTTTGGATTGTTTTAGGCAGCGATAAATGTAAAACATTTCAGATGAGTCTTCAAAACAATTGTAGGCAGTCGTTTGAAGGACAGATATAATCCCGCAAAGCGAAACCCTGATTTATCCTGTTTTCCAATATGACATCCCCGGTATTGTCATTTACATGACCGATGTCATTATCCTTGCTGATGGAAATCAAGCCGGAATTCAATAGATGAACTATCTTCGTTAGCGATGGAGGTATTGATTCATGAAGTAAAATCAAAAGGTGACCTGAAAAAATTTATTTTTCTTCCGGAAAAGGTGCATCTTCATCATGCCAACTGGGTTCCGCCAGTTTATGCTGATGAATGGAAATTTTATGATGGGAAATACAACAAGTCAATCCTCGAAAGTGACACCATTTTTTTGCTTGCATTGCGCGGAGAATAGGTTGTGGGAAGGATCATGGGGATCATCAATAGAAAGCACAATGCACTTCAAAAGGAGAACACTGCGCGTTTTTTTAATTTTGAATGTTACGATGATGCAAATGTTTCACACGCATTGATCGATGCCATTGAAAAGTGGGCTATAAAAAAAAGGATGACGCAGATGATCGGGCCATTTGGATTCTCTGATAAAGACCCCCAGGGTTTACAGGTAGATGGTTTTGAATATTTGCCAGTGATCGCAACGGCAACGAATTCACCTTATCTAAAAGAACTCGTAGAGAAAGAGGGCTATGAAAAGCAGGTTGACTGTGTTGTGTACAAGCTACCGGTTCCGGAGAAAGCGCCGGATCTGTATCAACGTGTTTATGTCAGATTGATACAAAGCAAGAAAATGAAGCTTGTCGAATTCAAATCGAGGAGGGAACTCAAGCCTTACATTGTTCCTGTTCTCAGACTGGTGAATGAAACATACGGATCCATCTTTGGGTTTACGCCGCTTTCAGAAGAGGAAATGTTTCAGCTCGCAAAAAGGTATTTGCCAATTCTTGATCCGGCATTTACAAAGCTTGTCATTGACTTGAATAATAAACCGATCGCATTTGTGATTGCTACGCCTGATATAAGCGTGGGAATTCAGAAAGCGAGAGGCAGACTGTTTCCTTTAGGATTCATTCACATTCTGTCCTCGGGAAAAAAATCAAAACAGCTTGACCTTTTTCTTGGAGCGGTAGATAAAGAATACCAGGGTGCCGGAGTTACAGCATTGCTCGGTGTTTCACTTTTTAAAACTGCCTGGCAACGGGGGCTGGAGTATATAGACAGTCATTTGATACTTGAAACAAACAAGCCAATGCGGGACGTAATGGAACGGCTTGGCGCCAGTATCTACAAAAGGTACAGGGTTTACAAAAAGGAACTGGCTCATTCATGAAAAAATAAATCTATTAAATCATATCCTATGAAAAACGAAACATCATTTGGAAGAATTGCTGAGAAGATCAGCGCAGGTTTGAAAAAAGCACAAAAGGAAATTGAAGAATTTGCATTGCAGGCTTCATTGGGTAAGGCCGAAGCCGGGGATAAGTTTGAAGAGCTTAAAGACGAGTTCAGGGAAAAGGCAGGCGAGTGGAAGCAATTTTTTTCAAATCTTAAATCATCGAATCAGGAGAAGGCAGACAAGTTGAAATCGAAACTGGATGAATTGCAGTTGCAACTGTCATTAGGTAAAGCAGACGCGAAGGATTATTTTTTTGAACAAAAGAAGAAAATCCTCAATGCTTTGCATGATTTAGAATCAGGGCTAAAGGAAAATCCTGAGTTAAACGAACGGTTGAATGAGTTCAAAACGGAGATCGAAAAATTTAAATTGAAACTGAATATTCTGGAATTGCAATTTGAGTTAAAGTCATTTAAGGGGAAAGAGAAAATTAAAGAGGTAATGGATGTGGCAGGAATTGAAGTTGACAAACTCTTTATGAAGGCAGATGAAAAGTGGAATGATGCGAAGAAAAAGTCCGGAGATTTTACAAAGGAAATTGCCACATCATTCGAGCATTTGAAAAAAGCGATCGCATCGCTGAAAGATAAGTCCTAAGCGGACTTCATAAGGCTTTCAAGTTCTTTCCGTTGGGAGGCAGCATGATCATAACCGATTTTGAAAATGGCTTCACCTTCGTCAAGGTCAAAGATCTGATATTTTGAAAGTGCATCGGGCTCAATAATAAAATGCGCCTTTTTTTTGTTCTGATTCGTTTTTTCTCTCAACGATAGTTGAAATGACCTGTCAAAGATTTTAAATGCAGAGTCTATTGATTCCTCTGCTATCAGCGGATTTACATTTAAGGCGATCATCTTATTTGATCCGGAAAGAAAGGGTTCAACGGGAAGGTTATTCAGGATGCCGCCGTCAACATATTGTCGGTTATTGATAACTATCGGTTCGAAAATACCGGGAAGGCTGCATGATGCCAGCAAAGGCGTAACCAGTTCTCCGCTGGAAAAATAAGCCTCCTTGCATTCATTGATATCGGTGGCATTTACTGTTAAAGGAATAGCCAGTGATTCAAAAGTATTTTTGGGAAAGTGTTTGAGTAGGATCTCTTCCCACTTATTAAGTTTGAAAATACCTGAGTTGAAAACAGGGCGTATTTTGTACATCAGATTATTCTCCATGAAAACTTTAAGTGTTTCCTCCGGGCTGAAACCGGCACAAATAAATGCACTCACCACAGCACCGGAGCTTACACCGGAAATATGCTGAATAACAAATCCTGTTTCCTGCAATACTTTAATAATTCCGAGATGGGCTAGTCCGCGGGCGCCACCGTGGAGTTTCCGCGCAAAGTGATCCACTGATTCCGCGCTAAAGAGGTCCACCCATTCCGCGGCAAAGTGACCCGCCTATTCCGCGGCAAATTGACCCGTCTAAATTAGAGAAGGCTCTGCTGTTTTGCAAGCTATAAAGAC
>JAPLDB010000005.1 GCA_026391975.1 Bacteroidota bacterium
CTGAGGACACTAAACAGTAACACATCATCGTATAACATTATTAGGTTTTCTTCACAACGGATTCCGTGGCCACTACCGTCAATTGCCGTATGATAATATTTGGTTTTAATCCGGGAGATAACAGGGTTGAGCCTGAAACGGACTTCCGGAATCTCCCATAAATCTATAGAGTAACGCTGTCATTCCGACCCCGAAACGTCGGGGGAGGAATCCTTGCATTCATTTACTTTATGACCCTAATTTATGTCCTGCATAATAATATCCTGGAACCTTGCTGAAGAATTGTTCATTGAAAAATCCGCCTGACCTCAGGCCAGACGGATTTTAGATCTTTGAATTTACAATTCAGGTATTAATTGGTATTCGTTTTTAGTCCCCATACTTCAACACTTGCTTTTTCATCCTTCTGATTTGGAAGAGTCTTGTATATGAATACAATTTTCTTCAAACTCCTTTCGCCGCCCTTAAGGTCAATAACACGACTTTCTTTGCCTGCAAGAATAGGTGTTCGAACCTGAATATCCTGTTTGTCGCCGCTTTCATAATAGACTTCCAGATCCTGAAGATCAATAGCAGCTCCTGTTACCGTGAACTTGATTGAAGAAAAACGATCAGCTCCAATTACAAGTATTTCATCCCTGTCTTTTGAAAAGTCAACTGTTCTGCTTCCCAGGTTATGCCAGCCGGTTTTATCACTCATGACAACAGTTGGACTTGGAATTGTTGATTTTCCTGTGGTTGCTGTTTGTGTTTCGCCTGTAACTTTGTTATTGGATGCATTGATGGATGCATTTGTTTTCAATCCCCATACTTCCACATTGGCTTTGTCTGCTTTTTGATTGGCCAGCGTTTTATAAACAAATACAATTTTGCTTAGGCTGCGCTCACCGCCGTTTAAGTCAATCACGCGACTTTCCTTACCTGCAAGCACAGGCGTGCGCACATTTATGTTTTGTTTATCGCCACTTTCATAATAGACTTCAAGGTCAATCAGGTCGATGGGTGCATCGGTAACAATAAACTTGATGGCAGAGAAACGATCGGCTCCGATCACTATTATTTCATCGCGGTCTTTTGCAAAGTCAACCGTTCTTTCCCCGATTTTATGCCAACCGGTTTTGTCACTCATAATTACTGCCGGTGTTTGTGCAGTCATCTTGCCATAGCTTCCGGCCAAAGCAAGGAGAATAATCAGCAATGTTTTTTTCATTTTGGTTTTTTTAAGTATGAATTTGAATTATTTATACCCTGCAAAGGTGCGCCGGATCATGATTTCGAATGTTACACAATTTTTAATTTGAGTTGTAACATTCACACCCCCGGTTGATTTCTGTTCATGCAAGGTGAATGTTAAATGCATTTTGTATTTATGATTTCTCTTTCGGTAATCAGGAAATGGGCCGGCAAGTAAATTATGTAACTTAAATGAAAAATTATGTAAACCCCAAAGTAGAGACAGGCTGCACCTTTGCGTAACTCAGGCTATGATTATATTCATGCTGTATTGTCAATAAAATAACATTCCGCTATTCAATTATTAATATATTCAATTTACTTTTAAAAAAAATATTTAACCGGGAATATGATAAAATCGGTCTTCCATTCTATGAAATTAAATTCAGCAACCTTTCTTTTATGTTTTATCGCCAATTGCGCATGCGCACAAACATTTCCACAGGGATTCAATCAGGTAATCGTTGCACCTGGGATTACCCAGCCTACAACAATGGCAATCGCCCCCGATGGACGATTTTTTATTGTACAGCAAAACGGGATCATGAAAGTATTGAAGAACGGGGCCCTTCTTCCGCAGCCATTCATCTCACTGGCAGTAGGGCAAAGCGGAGAACGTGGTTTGCTGGGAGTTGCCATTGATCCACTGTTCAGCACAAACAATTATATCTACCTCTATTATACTATTCCAAGCGGTGCTTTCAACCGGGTGAGCAGGTTCACGGCAAGCGGTGATACTGTTGTTCCGGGAAGTGAGCTGGTATTAATGGACCTCGATAGTTTAATCGCGCTGAATCATGGTGGCGGACATCTTGAATTTGGCCCTGATGGCAAGCTTTATATTGCAACGGGCGAGAATGAAAGACCGTATCTGGCACAAGACAAGGATAGTTATCTGGGCAAGATCCTTCGCATCAATACTGATGGATCAACTCCTATCGACAATCCTTTTCCGGGGCCGAATAAAAGAAGGAATGTTTGGGCTTATGGACTGCGAAATCCATTCTCTTTTGAATTTCAGCCGGGCACGGGAAGACTGTTTATTGGTGATGTAGGAGATACGACATGGGAAGAGATCAATGAAGCTACCATGGGCGGACTCAATTTCGGATGGCCACAACAAGAAGGCCATAGCACGGATACTGCTACTGTTGATCCTCACTATACGTATCACCACGGTTCTGCTGACAGCATGGGGTGCGCAATCACAGGCGGAACATTTTTTAACCCTGTCACAACAAATTATCCTCCACAATACCTGAACCGTTACTATTTTATAGACTATTGCGGCAACTGGATCAACAGCATCAGCCTCGATACCAACTACAGCTGGTCACACATGGCCACCAACATTGCCAATTATTCTGTCTGCATGAAAACAGGCCCGGATGGAAATTTATATTTCCTCTCTCGGAACAATGAAGCATTGTATAAGGTAACATATACACCAGATTCAGTGCCGTCGATTATTACCGATCCTGTTAGTCAGACCATTTCGCTTGGTTTTGCCGTAACATTCAGTTCATCAGCAAGCGGATTGCCGCTGCTCACCTATCAGTGGAGAAAAGGTGCAATCAATATTCCGGGTGCAACCAATAACAGCTATAGCATTCCCGTAGTTGCATTCAGCGATTCAGGTGATTATAGTATGATCGTAACGAATTCATTTGGGGGAGATACAAGTTTATATGCACATCTTACAATTACCGGAAACCAGCCGCCAAGTGCAGTGATCGATACACCAATGGCAGGCGCTATGTATTCGGGAGGTGACACTATTTATTATCATGGCGCTGCGATAGATCCTGAAGACGGAACTTTGCCCGACAGTGTTATAAGCTGGCAGGTTGATTTCCATCACAATACACATATACATCCGGGGCCTGTATTGCCGCCGGGAATAAATTCAGGATCATTCGCCATTCCAACCAGTGGAGAAATTTCCGAAAATGTATTTTATCGTATGTATCTGTATGCGCATGATGCGGGTGGTGCTCTGGATACAGACTCGGTTGATATCATGCCAAGATTAAGTACATTTATTATTAATACACAACCACAAGGATTAATGGTCAGCGTTGGCGGTCAACCTGTGCAGGCTCCGGATACTGTAGTTGGGGTAGAAGGGATGATCCGGTTTTTCGGAGCACCGTGGTCACAGCTTGGAATGGTGTTTACTCACTGGAGTAATGGCGGCTCCCTTGATCAGACTTTTGCAACGCCTGTAAATGATACAGTGTTCACCGCATATTATTCCACACCAACATTAGCATACAGTGCCGGAAACGATACTGTACTTTGTACGGGCGATGCATTTACAATTGATGCCGGCGCAAACTATAGTACGTATGCATGGACAGACGGCTCGGTTAGCGAGTTTCTTGCATTGCAATCTGCAGTGGAGGATACTTTTGTTTATAGTGTTACCGTAACCGATTCAACAGGGGCAGCCGGTACAGATACCATAACTGTTATTTACGTTATTTGTACTTCAATGCCTGAGATGCAATTGGAAATCATATCTGTATTTCCTGTTCCTTCAGGGGGCATCGTGAATATTAGTGGCGTCAATGAAAATTATTTCCTGAATGTTACTGACATGACAGGTAAGAATGTAATTAGAAATGATTTTGTTAAGGCGGATGAGACCCACAGCATTGAATTGCCTGCAGGTATCTTTTCATTGAGGATTACAAATATGAATCATGAAGTGATTACCCATAAGAAATTGGTTGTGGTTAAATAATTAGAAAATAGGTTGAGCTGCTAACCTAAAATTTTTCCATGAGAATGTAGGCAGGTGGAGTTTCCGCGCAAAGTGATCCACTGATTCCGCGCTAAAGAGGTCCACCCATTCCGCGGCAAAGTGACCCGCCTATTCCGCGGCAAATTGACCCGTCTAAATTAGAGAAGGCTCTGCTGTTTTGCAAGCTATAAAGAC
>JAPLDB010000179.1 GCA_026391975.1 Bacteroidota bacterium
ATTTGACTATATTAAAGCAATTGTATTTGATTGCATTACAGTCAATGGATAAGAGAGAATATTACTTAAGAATAGCGGAGCGGGTTTTTCCTGAACTGAAGACAGGGAGGTTTTTTGCCAAAGTGAATGGCATTGAGCATTATTTTTCAGGGTTGATTGATGCTGAAGTGAAGATCAATTACAAATCATTTTATGACGAATATGATTTTGCTTTCAGCATTCGCTGTACTTTTTCTTTGTGTGATAAGAAAACTGAAACAAGGTGGGTGAGGCAGGAGGGAAGCGTACATTATTTTAATACCCCTTTGCTTTTTGTGGTAGAGCGTGATGAATTGAATTTTTTGCCGGATCAGATTGTACAAAGGATGAGAAGTTATTACCGGGCGAATACGCTTCTGCTTGGTTCGTATGCTTACCCTCACCGTCCAATAAAGCAATTTAAGGAACTCATGAAAGTGAACGAACTCCACTTTATTCTTCATTCAGAATTGGAAAACGTTAATGCCTCAGGGCAATCCGGTATTGTCGACCGGCCTTCATTTAAACAAAGTGAAGTCACCTGTGTTTAGTGCAAGAGGACTCAAATTGTCTTATTGCTTCAAACCTCAAACTTCTAACTCTTGCCTTCTGACTTTTAACTTACCCCCAAAATCGCCCATCGCTTTACCCGGAAATTCGCAATTTGTACATTCGTAAAAATCAGTACATAGTACATTCGTATATATTATTACTTAGTACCCAAATAAAAGTCCCACCCTGATTTATCATCAGAGCAGGACAATTTTATTACTAAGGATATTCGTTAGTTAAGCTGCGCCGGCTTCACCTTTTTTTGCGGCTTGAACAGCGTCACGCATTTCCTGACAGGCACGTTTGATGTCCTGAAGGCCTTTACGCACACGGGTTCCGGCAGCATTGTTTCCTTTGTCACCGAATTTGATCACGTCTTCTTCCAGTGCAGTTACTAGTTGTTTGATTTTTTCGTACTCTTTCATGTAATTGAAATTTAAATGTTAAAGTTAATGATTAATTAGGGTTAGTTATGTAGTTCAGAAAGTTGCAATTTTTTCAGACGCATATTCTCCTGCTTTCAGTTTCACATACGCTTTCTTGAATGCTTCAATTGTATAATTGACATCTTCGATTGTATGTTCTGCTGTCGGAATGAGACGCAAGATAATTATTCCTTTTGGAACAACAGGATAAACGACCATGGAACAGAAGATATCGTAGTTCTCCCTGAGGTCGTAAATGAGGTTTGTGGCCTCTCCAATGGTTCCATTCAGGTAAACAGGGGTAACCGGGCTTTGTGTCTTTCCTATGTCAAAGCCGGCATTCTTCAATCCGGTCTGGAGGGCATTCACGATCTTCCAGAGGTTATTTTTCAGTTGCGGCTGTGTGCGAAGCAGTTCGAGTCTCTTTAAAGCTCCGATCACCAATGGCATCGGCAGTGACTTGGCAAAAATTTGCGAACGCATATTGTAGCGCAGGTATTCCACCACACTTTCCGTGGAAGCAATAAATCCTCCGATCAAAGCCATGCTCTTTGCAAAAGTGCCAAAGTAAATATCAATGCCATCCTGTACGTTCTGTTCTTCCCCTGTTCCGGCTCCGGTTTTACCCATTGTTCCGAAACCATGGGCGTCATCCACAAACAAACGGAAATTGAAACGCTCTCTGAGCGCCACAATCTCTTTCAGTTTTCCCTGGTCTCCGCTCATGCCGAAAACGCCTTCAGTTATCAACAAAATTGCACCTCCGGATTCTTCAACGATTCTTGTAGCACGTTCCAATTGTTTTTCACAACTGGCAATATCATTATGAGGATAAACAAAGCGTTTACCCATATGCAGCCGAACACCGTCAATAATGCAGGCATGACTTTCAGAATCGTAAACGATTACATCATGGCGGTCTACCAGACAATCAATGGCTGAAACCATTCCCTGATATCCGAAATTGAGCAATATGGCATCTTCCTTTTTTTCAAAAGCGGCAAGTTCATTCTCCAGTTGCTCATGTGGGTTGCTGTTACCACTCATCATACGGGCACCCATCGGCAAACCAAATCCATATTGGGCAGCTGCATCTGCGTCTACCTTGCGCACTTCAGGATGGTTGGCAAGTCCGAGGTAATTGTTCAGACTCCAAATCAACCTTTCCTTTCCACGAAAAATCATTCTGGTACTAATTTCACCTTCCAGTTTAGGAAAGGTAAAGTAACCATGCGAATCCTTTGCATGCTGACCAATTGGGCCGCGGTTCTTTAATATTTTGTCAAATAAATCCATTTTGTAACAAGCTTTTTAGATGCGGTTAGTGTAGAATTAATCCCGCATATTTATATACCCTTTTTGTTGAGGATGCACAAAAGTAAGTATTTTGAATAAATTCCAAATTTAAGCACTTCTTTTTATCAACAGGGGGTGGGTTTTGAGGGATTAGTGCAAAAGATGAATTCCCCCGATCAGTCACAATCACAATTTGGATTATACCTTCTTTAAGCCGTTCTTGCATCTCCTTAATTTTTAACCATATGAAAAAAATACTACTACTTTTTTCTTTTTTGATCTCGACCCAGCTTTTTGCACAGTTAAACATTCAGTTCAGGTCAAATATTTATTACGGCCAGTTGAATTCAAATATTTGTGGTTACGTTGATCATAACGGACGCGAATACGCATTACTTGGTTGGTGGAATGGAATGGACATCATTGACATCACCAATCCTGATACACCCGTTGTGCTTTTTACTGTTCCCGGTGATCAGTCAGAATGGCGGGAAATAAAAACATACCGCGATTATGCTTATGTAACTACGGAAGAATGCTGCGCAGGTTTACAGATCGTCGATCTTTCCAATCTCCCAAACAACATCAGCATTTCTAATTACCAGGGCGACGGTGCCATTGCAGGTCAGCTTACTACAATCCATGCGCTGCACATTGATACAGCAAATGCCTTTCTTTATCTTTATGGGAGTAACCTTCAGTTGAATGGTGCGAGTAATCACGGGCATCCGGTGTTTCTGGATATTTCAGATCCTTTGAACCCGCATTATGCAGGCGTTTATATTGCACCAACCGGAAATCCATACGTTCACGATGGATATGTAGAAAACGATACAGCATATTTCGGACATATCTATGATGGATATGTTTCTATTGTTGATGTAAGCAATAAGAGCAACCCTGTGCTGCTTGCAACTCAACAAACGCCGAACGCATTTACGCACAACGTGTGGTTGAGTGACAATCACCAGACGATGTTCACCACCGACGAAACAACAAACTCATTTCTTACTGCTTATGATATTTCTGATCTGAGTAACATTACTGAACTCTCCAGATTTCAAAAAGACCCGGGCAGCAATACAATTGTGCACAATACGCACATCAGGAATGATTTTGCAGTAACATCATGGTATACTGAAGGTGTTGTGATCAATGATGTCAGCCGTCCGCGGAACATGATCGAAGTTGGTAATTATGATACCTACCCTGCAAATAACAATGGTGTTTTCGACGGAGACTGGGGCGTATATCCTTTTTTCCCTTCCGGAAACATTGTCTGCAGTGACATGACCAATGGGTTTTTTGTGCTTACTCCGAACTATGTGAGAGGATGTTACCTTGAAGGACTTGTTACCGACAGCGTTACCGCTCAAAACCTTAATGGGGTAACAGTTACGATACTTACGGCCTTTGTAAACCGCACAACAGACCTTTTGGGACATTACTATTCAGGTACTGCGACGGCAGGCACCTATGATGTTCAGTTTTCAAAAGCCGGTTATTACACAAAGACTTTCACGGGGATTACACTTACAAATGGAGTGCTGACAACACTTGATGCGCAATTGGTTTGCATCAATTGCGTTGCACTTACCGGACAGGTGGTTGAAACGGGGTCTAACAATCCGATCCCGAATGCACAGGTTGTTTTCAATGATGGAAATACGTCGCAGTCTGTTTCAACAGACGGGCAGGGAAATTTCAACATGTCTAATTTCATCGGGGGGACATATGATGTTGTTGCAGGTGCATGGGGCTACCGGAACTACTGCCAGAACATGCTCATTGATGGCAATACGAGTCCTTTGATCATTACCTTAGACAAAGGTTACTATGATGATTTTGCCCTGGACTTTGGATGGACAGCCACCACTGCTGCGCACGACTGGGAACGTGGTGAACCTGTAGGAACAACAAGCGGTGCATTTCAGTCAAATCCTGACTATGACATCACGGGGGATTGTCTGGATCAATGTTATGTTACTGGCAATGGCGGCGGTGCCGCATATGACGACGATGTTGATCCGAGTGACGGAACTGTTGTTTTGACCTCACCGGTTTTTGATCTCACAGGATATATTGATCCTCAGCTTTCTTATTACCATTGGTTTTTTAATGGAGCGCTGAACGGAAACCAGCCGAATGACCAGATGACTGTGAAACTTTCCAATGGCATCACCACAGTAACGCTGGAAACAATCCTAAACAACGATCCTGGAAACAGTAACTGGGTTCTAAAAACATACAATGTCGCCTCTCTGATTACCCCAACAGCCAATATGCAGTTGTCTGCAGAGACCTATGATATAAACCCGGGTAGTATTGTAGAAGGCGGACTGGATGGTTTCATGGTAACCGATAATGGAGTGGGAGTGAACCAGCCTTCAGGGTTTGCAACATTCAGTTCATACCCGAGTCCTTTTACAAATGAACTGATGATCACCGGAGGAGTGGCATCGAAAAAAG
The DNA here is from genome assembly GCA_026391975.1 of Bacteroidota bacterium. GTDB lineage: Bacteria > Bacteroidota > Bacteroidia > AKYH767-A > 2013-40CM-41-45 > JAPLDB01. The sequence goes on from JAPLDB010000179.1 coordinate 4,761, forward strand.
CAGTTGTTGAAATTTATAATTCAACAGGTGCAATAGTATTCAGTGGAAGTTTTGCAGGACCTGCAATGAAGATCAATACTTCAGAATGGTCAGCGGGAATTTATGTTATCAGGCTCATCGGCGAAGGAGTTTCATCACGAAACATTACCGTGAGCAAGGTGAACTAAAGGTCAATTCTGATAGCGCATTAAATCTAAAGGCGCAAATCTCGATTTTTATCGGAATTTGCGCCTTTTTTGTATTTAAAAACGAATATTTTCCGACGCCTGTTATTAAACGATGGCCTTCAGTTTTGAAATAGTTTCAGTTGGGACAGGAGAAGCAAAAACAGTATTTCCGGCAACAAGGACATCAGCACCGGTTTTCAGGAGTTTGGGAGCGTTTATTAGATCCACGCCTCCATCAATTTCAATTTTTGCATGGGAATTTCTCCGCTGAATAAGCTCTCGAAGCTGTGTGATTTTTGAATAAGTATTCTCAATAAACTTCTGGCCTCCATAACCCGGATTCACGCTCATCATACACACCAGGTCAATGTCGGCAATAATGTCCTCCAGCACGTTTACATTGGTGTGTGGGTTGATGGCAACACCTGCCTGCATACCGGCTTGTTTGATTGCCTGAATGGTTCGGTGTAGATGTGTACTTGCTTCATAATGAACACTTAATATATCAACACCTGCATCTTTAAATTGCTGTATATAAAGCTCGGGTCGGACAATCATCAGGTGAACATCAAGAGGTTTTGTGGCATGTTTTTTTATTGCCTTAACCACAGGAAATCCAAAGGAAATATTCGGAACAAAGACACCGTCCATGATATCGACATGGAACCAGTCGGCCTTACTGGCATTAATCATTTCAATATCGCGCTGCAGGTTGGCGAAATCGGCTGAAAGGATGGAGGGGGCGATGAGCATAATTTATGTGTTATGGATGGCGAAGATAAACCAAAAAAAAAAGAGCTACCGAAGTAACTCCTTTTTTTTGTTGTGCAGGTGAATGAAATATTATCCGAGATAGGTCTTCAGGATCTTGCTTCGTGAAGTATGTTTTAATCTGCGAATGGCTTTTTCTTTGATCTGACGAACGCGTTCGCGTGTAAGGTCGAAACGGTCACCGATTTCTTCCAGCGTCATTGGCTGCTCACCGGCTAAACCAAAGTAGAGGCGGAGCACATCAGCTTCACGCATAGTAAGCGTAGTGAGTGCGCGTTCCACTTCCCTGCGAAGGGATTCGGAAATAAGCATGTGGTCAGGATTCAACTGGTCAACGTCTTCCAGAACATCCATGAGTGTACCGTCTTCACCCTGGGTGAGAGGGGCATCCATTGATACATGGCGTCCTGAAGTCCTCATTGTATCTTTGATATCATCCATTGTGATTCCAAGGACAACAGCAATTTCTTCATGTGAAGGTTCCCGTTCGAATTCCTGCTCCAGTTTACTGAAAGCTTTATTTATCTTATTAATAGACCCGATCTTGTTCAAAGGAAGACGAACGATTCGGCTTTGTTCTGCCAATGCCTGAAGGATACTTTGACGGATCCACCAAACTGCATAGGAAATGAACTTAAAACCGCGGGTTTCATCAAAACGTGTTGCAGCCTTGATAAGTCCGAGATTACCTTCATTAATAAGGTCACTCAGGGTCAATCCCTGGTTCTGGTATTGTTTTGCAACAGAAACCACGAAGCGGAGATTGGCTTTTGTAAGCTTTTCAAGTGCTTTCGGGTCACCCTGTTTAATGAGCCGGGCAAGGCGTACTTCTTCTTCAGCAGTGATAAGCTCCACACGTCCGATCTCTTGCAAATACTTGTCAAGAGATGCTGTTTCACGATTGGTAACCTGTTTTGTAATTTTTAACTGACGCATCGTAGTTCTTTAAATCTTATAAAATGGATAATTTGAAAATATAGTGATTGTGAGTGATGAAACGCCTAGCATTTCCTTTTGGTTTCATGTTATGAAAGAAAACAGCAAATTTTCCTTACAACAATTTTGAACACAACTTCAAATTGCCTGATAAACAGCGGGACTGAAGGCAGTTAGTGACTGAACACCGAATTCAAGGGGATAATTACAGAAAAGAAAACTGTAAGAAAAAAAGTCTTTCCGAAAATCCGGTGCAATAAAAATGCTAAAAACGCTGATTGAAATTCAATCATGTTCTTTAATGCATTTAAGTTGAAATATTTAATGGATTGTTAAACTATGCTGAAATAGAAATATAGCCATTACATTGTTTTCAGCTCACTAACAAGTTTAGTAAGTGCATCTTTCGCATCTCCGAAAAGCATGCTTGTCTTCGGATTGAAGAAAAGCTCGTTTTCAATGCCTGCATAACCGGCATTCATACTTCGCTTGTTAACAATAATATGATGGGCATTTTCAACTTCAAGAATAGGCATGCCATAAATAGGAGAGGAGGGATCCGTTTTTGCAGCGGGGTTTACAACGTCATTTGCACCAACTACAAGCACTACATCTGTATTAGCGAACTCCGGATTCACTTCTTCCATCTCTGAAAGCTTTTCATATGCGACGTTGCTTTCTGCCAGGAGCACATTCATATGTCCCGGCATACGGCCGGCAACAGGATGTATAGCATATTTCACTTCAACTCCGCGCTCTTCCAGAATTTGCTCTAGTTCATGGATCACGTGCTGTGCCTGCGCAACGGCAAGTCCATAACCTGGTACGATGATCACTTTCTTGGAATAATTCATCAGCACTGCAGCGTCGCTGATAGAAATGTCTTTTATCGATCCTTTTGCACCTGCGTCTGTCGAAGCTGCTATAGCGCCTTCACCAAAGGCACCGAATACAACATTAAACAAAGGCCTGTTCATGGCATTGCACATGACCAGTGTAAGCAGTGTACCCGCAGAACCTACAAGAATACCGCCGGTAAGCATGACCTGATTGTCGTAGAGAAAACCTCCCATGGCTGCTGCTACGCCCGTGAAAGAGTTAAGCAATGAGATTACAACAGGCATGTCGGCGCCACCAATAGGAATAACGAACATGACACCGTATATCAATGATAAAGCAAAAAGAATAAAAATGAAATAATAATTGTCTGGCTTAAACCAACAGAGATAAGCAGCAAAAGCAAAAGTCACGATCATCATGACCGTATTCAGAATATTATACTTCGGAAGGCGAATGGATTTTTTCAACGTTCCGTTCAGCTTCATGAAGGCCATGATACTTCCTGCAAATGAAACGCTGCCGATAATTAATCCCAGCGTGATCGTAATGTACTTCCCAATCTCAGAAGAAGGCAATGCAGACTCAACCAGTTCAACCATCATTCCGCTTAGCAAACTGTCGTGTTTAGCTGCAATAGGATTGGTGAGGTGATAGTATTCGATCAAAGAGATCAGTGCTGCACAAGCACCTCCCATTCCATTGAAGAGGGAAACCAATTCCGGCATCTTCGTCATGGCAACAGTCTTGGCCGTCCGCCAACCGACGATTGTTCCAATGGTTATACCAGAGAATATGAGGATCAATTTCAACGGCTCGCGTGTTGTGTGAATGCCCGCTTCTCCGCTGTCATACAAGAAGATGGTTCCGAGAATTGCAATGAACATCCCTGCCGCGGCAATGAGATTTCCCTTTCGGGCAGTTTCAGGATGGCTCAGCATTTTTAAGCCGAGTACAAATGTCACGGAGCCAATTAGGTAAGAAATGTCAAGTATGTAAGTGTTCAACATAGTATGTGGGATAATTTCGAATAATCAATTTCGAATCCCGAAAGAGATCGGGACGAAAAAATATAAAATAATAAAATAATTAATATCATTATTCTGATTGTTCATTCTGACATTTAATCTAGGCATCATTATCCAAGCTTTTTAAGAATTGCACCAAAAATATTCATCAGTTCTGTTGATTCCTGGATTATTTTATTGCGTTCCTCTTCCAGGTTTTGTTTTTCATTTGTATCAACCAGCCTTGAAAAGAATCGTGCTTCCTTCGCTTCTTTTCTACTGATTTTAATTTTCATTCTTTTGTCTTTTTCTCCGAGGTTTTCATTGGCTTCAATGTAGTTGGCGCCAACTGAAGCAGATGCCCTTGCAAGTTGCTTAATATCTTCATTGTTTTCTGTCGTTCTCGGTAGTTTTCTTGTGAAAGATCGAACCATCATTGCAAACCGAAGCGTCCTGTCTTCGAGATCATATACAGCAGTCATTTGAATTATTCAATATTAAAATTTTTCGCAAATTTAATATTGAAATAAATAATGGACATCTGATATTTTATAATTTTTTTATAAGCGGCTGTCGAGATCCTAAAAGACTATGAATAA
>JAPLDB010000146.1 GCA_026391975.1 Bacteroidota bacterium
CTTGAGGCAAAGCGCTTTCTTTTACATTCTGATTTCAACAGTAAGCAGATTGCGTTCGAATTGAATTTTAACGATCCATCATACTTCAGCAGGTTTTTCAAGCAACAGACAAACCTTTCGCCTGAGTCGTACAGGAAAATTGTCCGTAAAAAGTACCACGATTGAATTGATTTGTTCAACCGTTACACCTTATCAGGTGGCTATTTTTGCTTTCATAAACAATTAGCCCATGAAAAGAAATTTACGCTCCCTGACAATCATTACCATATTGATCATTTTTATTTTTGGTACTGCCCTGTTTTCAGAAACAGGACTTAACGCAAACAATTCAGGAGCACCATCCATGCGAACAGGATCTCCCGGCGATACAAAATCATGTACGACCTGTCATACAGGAACTGCCCAGCATGTAACAGGAATTATAAGCAGTAACATTCCTCCAACAGGATATGTTCCAGGAGCAACATACATCATTGATGCTTTATGCACCGATTCAACAAGGACTCGTTTTGGTTTTGAAATTTCTCCTCAGAATATAACAGGAGCGAAACTCGGCGTTCTCACAGTCACAGATGTTGCGAGAACAAAAATTATCGGGTCCGGAAAATACATCACCCATACAACTGCAGGAACTTCCGGAGCGGGTTCAATCCTTTGGAGTTTCAACTGGACTGCCCCTCCAGCTGGATCAGGAGATGTAACTTTTTATGGTGCTTTTAATTTTTCCAACCACAACAATGCAACAAGTGGAGACATTATTAAATTGAACGAACTGACAGTGGGTGAAGATTTGAATTTGCATACTCAGGAAATTAATGCTCCTGAGGATTTTGTGATCTTTCCCAATCCCGTGAACGATTTTGCCAACATAAATGTCCCAAAAAATACAACGCCTGAGCAGATAAATATCTTTGATGCTCTCGGCAAGCATATTTTAAAATTTGAATGGAATCAATTTTCGGACGGACTTAAATTGAATCTTTCTCATCTAACGGAAGGAACATATTACGTATCTTTCGCAACGAAAAATGGAACATTTTCGTCTAAACTGATTAAACAATAATATTTCTTTCATGCATAAGATTAAAATCTTTTCTTCAATTGTACTACTTGCATTTATTTCATCGTGTACCAAGGATAAAGCGGAAGATTCGAATCCATGTGCTTATGAAACTACAGAATTGAAATATAACGGATTAATAAAGAATATAATCAATTCAAATTGCGCCAATAGCACCGCTTGCCATGGCAGTCCACAAGGCCAGAATGCAGGAGGGAATTTAACCAGTTATGCACTTGTAAAGGAGAAGATAAACAATGATGCTTTCAATAACCGTGTTTTTGTCCTGAAGGACATGCCGCAGGGGTCTTCATTAAGCGAATGTGATCTCAAAAAACTCAAAGCCTGGTATGATGCCGGATCTCCTGAATAGCTGCATATGACAAGGCTCTAGAAATTCAAATCTAAAAAAAAAGAATAAAAAAAACTCCTGCAATGATTGCAGGAGTTTTTTTATGGATTGAATTTAAGTCTTATTAATGCCGTCCACCATCAAGATGAATAACCTTTGATACTCCGTTTTTAGTAACTGTTGCAATGTCGTCGCATGCACCCGTTCCGAAGTCAATACTACGCTCTGGTCGGCCATTATTCGGAACAATATTGATCGTGCCGGCTGTGATATAAGCGCAACTCAGGTCACGGATAATATTGGTGAAGGTAAGGTTCGCGCTGTTTCCGCTTTGCGTATCGGCATGTGAGGCTGTACCGTTAATTTTATAAATGTGGTTTGAACACACTGTATCCCTGTATCCTTGTGTGATTTCGCGGGTACGTGTACTTGACCAGGTGCGGGTAGTGCCATCGCTGCGAGTAAATGTGAGGTTGGCACTGATGTTCCAGACACAGCCATTGCTTTCCGGTCCAACATTCTCTACATGACGGGTACCGGTTACTTGCCTGTCATCAATAAAGAAGTTATCAAATGTAACATCCCATGAAGCACCCATTGTCCAGTAATCTCCGCCTGAATATGTAACGATGATATATCCGTCACGTGTATGTCCATTGGGACTGGCGCAATGATTAAAATAAATTGTTGCAGTTGAATGGGCAGAGTCCCAGGTAACAGTTGCACAATCACTCAGTTCGCTGTTAGAAGGGTTATAATAACGCCCGTTAACATTTCCGCTTTTTGAATTAAAAGCTTCAGCCACAACGTTGTCTACTGATGTGCTGATGTCCTCACTTTGACCAATGTCTTGCGCTTCAGCAGAAAAATTTTCATCAGAACTTTCTTTTTCTTTTTTACATCCTGTGCCAAGTGTCATGCTTACAAGGGCTGCACCCAGCATCATCATAGGAAAGAGATTTTTAATTTTCATTTTTTTATTGATTTAAATAATTAGTGATTTATTTTAATTTCCGGAATTTGGCCCTGTGACAGGGCATTGTAAAGAATGGTTTAAGCACCAATAATTATTTTTTGCCACCGCCGTTTAACGAAATAACTGTAGAGATGTTTGAAAATGAAGCTTAATTTTGCTGAATATGACCACTGAGAAGCCTTTGCAGATACTTTTTGAAGACAACCACCTCATCATCGTTAATAAGCGTTCCGGAGATATTGTTCAATCTGATAAAACCGGCGATAAGCCACTCGTTGATAAGGTTAAAGACTATATCAAAGAAAAATATCAAAAGGCAGGTGATGCATTTTTAGGGATCCCTCACCGCATCGACAGGCCTACTACAGGCATTGTCATTTTTTGCCGAAACAGCAGATCGCTGGAACGCATTAACCAGATGTTCAAAGAGAAGGCCATAAAAAAAACATACTGGGCAATTGTAAAAAACAAACCTCCATTTGACTCAGGTAAGCTGGTTCATTTCATGAAAAGAAACGAACAGCAGAATAAAAGCTATGCTTCTGAACTTGAGAAACCGGGTGCCCAGCGGGCCGAACTTGACTACAAAATTATTGCCCAAAGCGACCGTTATTTTCTTCTCGAGATAGATCTGCAAACCGGCAGGCATCATCAGATCCGTGCCCAGCTTTCCAAGATCGGCTCACCAATCAAAGGTGATTTGAAATATGGATACGAACGATCAAATGAAGACGGATCAATTTCTCTTCATGCAAGAAAGGTTGAATTCCTCCACCCATCGAAAAAAGAACCCATGTTTGTTGTTGCATCCGTCCCGGAAGACAAATTGTGGAAGCACTTTGAAGAATCTCAGGAAGGCGAAAAATAATCCGGAGTAATGAAAGACATCGGATTGTGTTGAGTAGTTTCCAAAGAAAACAATTTTCACAGATTCGGAAAGGGGCTCACTTTGTAAGATCCCTCTCTCGCCCTCAAAAATCAGGGCGAGTTCGGGATGACAACCATCACAGTTATTAGTGGGAGATGACGGATGCCCAATTAAATTAGCTTACTACAATCTCCCAATTATTATCGTTTTAAGTATGTCATTCCCCGCAAAGGCCGGAGCCCACCGAAACATCGGGTGAGGAATTTTCGAAAAATTGCTTTCCACGCACCAAGCAGTAATGCAGCAAGGTGTTCTTTTTATTAAGCCTAAGCAGTAATAAATTACCCCACCTCGCGTTAGGCGAGACGAGACGAGGTATCTTGCCACTAATTACACCAATTATCACTAATTGATGCATGCACTGCAATAATGTTTCGTGTGAATTAGTGTAATTAGTGGCGGAACTTATTTTTACGCCCCGCCTAGCCTGAGGCTAGGTGAGGAATTCTTTCGATTAAAGTTACTTTACACTTTATTTTAGATACTGTTGCTTCACTTCATCAAATGAAGGAAAATTACGGTGATGCCAGATTGCTGTTACTGTTCCTCTCTTCAAAAGTATGAGGCCGGGATTTGAACGGATCATCGTTTTCAATGTTGTAGCATCAGAATAATAATAATCAAACATGGAATTGTGCTCATGCCTGAATGCATCCACTTCTTTTGGAGAGGATGATGTCATTCCGATAAAATCAATCCCTTCCTTATGGCACAATGCAACAAAATCATTGATCA
>JAPLDB010000067.1 GCA_026391975.1 Bacteroidota bacterium
GTCTTTATAGCTTGCAAAACAGCAGAGCCTTCTCTAATTTAGACGGGTCAATTTGCCGCGGAATAGGCGGGTCACTTTGCCGCGGAATGGGTGGACCTCTTTAGCGCGGAATCAGTGGATCACTTTGCGCGGAAACTCCACATAATCTTTTCAAGATAGCAATTGCAATAGGAAGTTATCGCGTCATTAGAAATTTCATTTCCTACAGACTGCCTGCTTTTAAGATTATCTATGCAGTTAGCTGTAATATTTTTCTCTATTCCTGGATACCAATTATTATCAAAGTAATATTTAAAACTAGCTTTTAGAATAGCAGAAAGCATTATGCAACCTAAGATGAAAATTGCAATCTTCCGTCCAAGACTATATTTTTTCGATTTTATTTCCATGACTTGCTGTTTTGAATTAGGTAAACGCTTAAATATGAGCGACACAAATTGCGCATACCCTCTATATTATCCCTACCTCAAATCTACAAAACTTCCCCAACGCAACATACATGTAGCGGATTAGAAAAGGATTAGTAAGGCCTTAACATTCGCTGGTACAGAAAATAATTTCACTGCAAAGCATAAAAAAAGGCAACCTGATTGGCTGCCTTTTTTTCAAAAATAATTATCTGCTTACTGAATACTCACCAGTTTCTGCATTGTGCTTGCATCACCTACTGTAAGTTTTACAAAGTAGATGCCCGCTGCAGTTGAACTGAAATGATAAGCATGTTTGCCGGCTGTCTGAATTTCAGATGCTGCAAATGTGCCGATCTTCTCACCCAGTGCATTCAGTATTTCAACTGAAACTTCCTGTGAAGAATTCAATGTGTATTCAATGGTGGTGTTCTTGTTGAACGGATTCGGATATACATTGAATGATGTTGCTGAAGTAATTCCATTTATGCCAACTGCACATTGCATGAATACGGTATAGTCTTCGCACTGTCCATACAGCAAATCAGCACAACCGTTTGGTTGCGGATTTCCTGAATACTCGCTCATCACGCGCATACGCAGTGCTGTTCCAAGCACCGGTGGTTGTGCAGGCAAGGTAACCGTAGTTCCCTGGTGACTGAATACAATAGCTGAATCTTCAAAGATAATCTCACTCTGGTCGAATACACCGTCGTTGTTGATATCAAGGTAGCCTTTTACAGTTTCCTCATAGGTTTGTCCAGTGGTAACAACCCAGTTGTAAGACATTCCGCAGGTCAAAGTAGTTGTATCTGTACATGTAAAGTTCTGGTAGTTCGCTGACGCATTCTGACTTGTGTTGTTGATAGAAGCCAGCTGAACCAATGTAATACCAATTCCCAGACTTCCGCCTGTGCTCGGATCCTGCGTTTGCGGCAGACATGCTGCTGCTGCAGGTCCTGTTACCAATGGCATAGTGAGGGATACATATTCAGTATCACATCCGCCACCGGTGCAACCAATAACCATCACTGTAATAGATGTTCCTGCTGCAGCGCTAAACTGGTGGATCGGATTTGGAGTGTTCGCCGTTCCGCCATCACCAAAATCCCATGCCCATGATGTAGGCGCATTTACAATTACCGTTGATGTGAATGTGCCGATTCCGGTACATGCATCAATAGTTCCCTGTGCAGTGAAGCAAGGATTGGTGCCAACCTGCATACTCAGTGCGCACAATACTGTTGGATTAACAGGGTCATTGGATGAAATGGTCATGTTCGCAGTTTGTGTTCCTCCGGCAAGTGTACCTGAGTTCATAATAACAGTAATAACCTGTGTTCCTGCTGCAGCAACTGTTCCGCTTGTTGCAGAAAGTGATGCCCATGAAGGAACACCGGAGATGGTGAAGTTCAGGTCGCTTCCGCCTGTATTTGAAATGGTGAAAGTGGTTGAATCTGTTGCATTGCAGGCAGGAACGTTTTTCGTAACACTGAAAGTTGAATTCGGATCAATGTGCGGAGCAACGAGTCCTTCTCCTGTAAGACAGATCGTAGTATCCACGTCTGTATTCTGGATCTGCAATGTGCCATTGTAAACACCTGCTATCAGCGGATTGAAAGTGACCGTTATTGTTGCAGATGCACCCGGAAGAATATTACCAGGAGCAGCACTTACAGCATATTCAGGCAAACTCGGAACAAGCGCTGAAACGTTCAATGTATCACAACCTGTATTGGAGATCGTGAATGTCTGTTGAGCAGTTGCTCCTTCGAAGATCGGTGTAAAGTTTACGCAAGGAACTGACATTGCAACCTGCGGGTTTCCGTCAACCGTTAACGTGAGGGCAATGGTTACTGTTGGTGTAACAGGATCATTCGTAGTAACTGTGAGGTTTGCATTGTAAGTTCCGTCGTTCAACCCTGTTGCATTAAAGGTAACAGTGATCGTAGCAGAACCTGCTGCCACAACCGTACCTGTTGTAGATGAAAGCTGCGCCCATGCAGGAACTCCTGTAATTGTATAGTTAAGATCACTACCTCCTGTATTTCCGATTGCGAAAGTAGAAGTAGTTGTTCCTGTGCATGAAAGGATCTGGTTGCTCACACTGGTAACCGTATTGATCACCGGTGCAGGACCTGCAGAGCCGTTCAGGCAGAAGGTAGTATCACCAGCATTGTTCAGAATGGTGATGGTTCCATTGTATACTCCGGTTGTAAGTGGATGGAATGTTACGGTTACCTGAGCAGAAGCACCCGGTAAAAGCAAACTTGGTGCACCACTGATGGTGTACTCAGGCAAGCTCGCCGTAATACTTGAAACTGTTAATGAATCACAACCGCTGTTTGTTAGCGTGAATGTTTGTTGGGTTGTGGTGTTTTCGATTACTGTTCCAAGATCAACACATGGATCAGACAAGGTAATGATCGGTCCTCCGGTTACAGTCATTGTACATGCAACAGCGATGTAAGGGTTGTTCGGGTCATTTGTATTTACACCGAGTGTGCCATAATAAGTTCCTGCAGGCAATCCTGATGCATGAAAAGTAACATTTACAATTGAGGATCCGCTTGGGGAAACAACTCCTGATGTCGGGTTAACAGTGATCCATGAAGGAAGTCCTGATTGTCTGCCCAGCTGAACTGCATTGGCAATGATCTTTTTAGTGTCGTTGTTTGTTCCATAATAATCGAATGCAATAAAGATGGCTTTACCACCGCCTACATTGCGGTAACAAACTGCATCATGTCCCTGGTAAGAAACAACTGTGCGTTTGTCGCTGTTGCCGAATTCATTCACCCAGCAAGCAGTTGGAGCAGGGAATGTAGAACCAGAAAGTCCGGTAGTAAGCGGCGTGATACTGTCGACAGTAAGCTGGTTGAGTCCGCCCAGACCAACGTCAACCACATTGTAATTTGTGCTCGACCATATACCTGTTGTTGTGATGTTTGTATCCTGCGCATTGCTGCCTCCGAGTTGAATCACAGTTCCGCCTGTAATGAGGAAGTTGTTGATCGCATAAGCCCAGCTGTTGTAAACGCTTGGGTTTCCGCTTTCCGGTTCAGGAAGCAAAAGCACGTTGTTGCTTACAAGGAGATTGGAAACGGCAACAGGGCTTGTTACGTTTGTATCAGTGAGAATATAGTTTGTGAAATAACTGTTGATGGCAGCAATGGTAGAAGGGTATTCAGAAAACTGATCCACACCATACGTGAGGGCAAGTACACGTACCTGTGAGTTACTTGAGCCGCCGGTGCTGTATTCAAGGTCGCCTGTACCTGTATTGCTGATCGTTAATTGAAAAGTTGCTGAATCTCCGCATGCAATACTTGCAGAAAGTGAATCGGGAACTATCGTTGCAACCGGAGCGCCCTGAACAGTAATTGTATCGTATGCCATGTCAGAAGAAGAACAACCGAGTGCATTCAATGCAACATAGTAAGTTCCCGGTGTTGTATAAGCATGTGATGGGTTTTGTGAAAGCGCTGTGTCACCATCTCCGAAATTCCAATTCCAGCCAATGGTATTGCTTGAGCTCAGGTCAGTAAAATTCACTGTTGAATTTAGAGGAGGATTGTTGTTGCTGGTTGAAAAGCCTGCAGTAACAATGCCCGGAGGACAAGTATAGCCCATAACGAGACGCGGGCGATAATCTTGAGTTGCATAGTTGTCGATGGCGGGATTTCCGCAACCATCTGCCACGTCCTGATGCCACTGGTGTGACGCATTGAATCCAAGCGCAGTACTCCACTGGCATTGTGGGTTTTGAACATAACCACCGGTTGAAAGACCGCCACAAACTTCAACGATCAGATTTCCTCCGGTATAGGTAAACCCGGATGTTCCAAACATAACATTACCGGCATAACCAGAAGGATAAGCATAATTCTGCGGTCCGTAAACAGCCGTAGCGCCCGGCTCCCAAGCGGTAAGATTCAGAGTTGTCACACTTGTATTTAGAAGTGAAATGGTGTAATTCTCAAGTAACATACCGGCAATTACAGTTGACTCCACGACCCATCCAATAGAATCAACATTGCCGCCGGGTGTGATGCCTGCAGCAGCAAGTTCTGCAGCAGTGTAAAGAAACTGCGCACGAGTTGCATAATAAAAATCCTGGATCGGGCATGGATAGTTCGTTGGACCATTGATACCATCGTTGTCTCCGATGGTAACAGAAATCTGAGCTTTTACACCCAATGAACTTACAAAGAGAAGCAGCACGAGCAAACTTCCTGTAATCACTTTAAAGTAATTGTTTGTTTTCATATTGATAAAATTAAAATTGGTTATTGAGTTTGACTATTATTTTATAAGCAAGGCATGCGCGTGAAAATTTACTGCAAACGGGCAGCAATCATAAACGAACAAGAAGATTTCGAAAACAGTTTAGTAATCCGAGTTTGTTAAGGGATTCAAAAGTAAAACATATTTTTAAAAAAGCAATTATTTTTGAAACCAATAAACCCGCCGGTTTCAGAGGGCTGGAAAGGGCTTGTTTACAGCAATCCGGCTAACAATCCGGGCATGATCCCAAACACCAGGGCGACCAAAGAAATGAAAAGCAATGCGGCTTTGTATATGCCTGTCATTGGGATTTCAGCGGCTGAATTTTCGTTCTTAAACAAGGCAATGATCACCCGGAAATAATAAAAAACGCCGATCAGTGAACCGAGGACCGCAATGAGTACCAGCCATGTATAATGTTGTTGAAGAGCAGCCGTAAAAATGTAATATTTCGCAAAAAAACCTGCCATTGGAGGAATTCCGGCTAGAGAGAGCATGGCAAGCAAGGTGACAAATGCAAGCAACGGGTTTTTCTTCGCCAGTCCGTTGAATGAGGCAACATCGTCATTCTTGGTAATATGGCTCACTGCCAGCAAAATACCAAAGGCGGCGATCGATGAAACTGAGTAAGCGACTGCATAAAACAAAATGGACTGCTGGGCATATCCGTTCAGGGAAATAATGGCCATGAGCATATATCCGGCATGTGCAATGCTTGAATAGGCAAGCATCCGTTTGAAACTGGTTTGGTAAACAGCAGTAATATTTCCGACGATTATAGTAAGTGCAGAAACGACCATTATTGTATTTACCCAAATTGATGCAGATGCGCTGAAGCAGGTAGCAAACAACCGGAAGAATCCTGCAAAAGCAGCGGTCTTCACCACAGTGCTCATGAAGGCTGTTATTTCTGTAGGTGCTCCGGTATAAACATCGGGTGCCCAAAAATGAAAGGGCGCTGCTGATACTTTGAAAAAGAGTCCAACCATGATGAGCAATACTCCGGCAACGGCCATAACCCCTCCCCCATCCTGTTGAGTTGTCAATGCTTCAGAGATCTGTTGCAGGTTGAAAGAGCCGGTTTGTCCATATATAAGTGCGATGCCGAAAAGCAAAAATCCGGTAGCGAAAGCCCCCATGAGGAAATATTTCAGCGCAGCTTCATTGGATGCAAGATTGCTTTTGTTGCTTCCTGCAAGAATGTACATCGGAATAGACAGAATTTCCACAGCAAGGAAAAGCATGATCATGTTTCCGAATGAGGTTAACAATTGTGCACCGATCAGTGCAAAAATGATGAGGGCAAAATGATCTACGCGTGATCCCTGGTCACGAAAAAATCCAGGAGAAATGATGAACCAGACAATGGTGATCGCAATCATCAGGACAGTAAAAGCGATGGAATAATTATCCACGATCATCATCTCATTGAGGTAATGCTTTCCAATATTCCAATCAATGAAGGAAGCAGCTAGTGCTGCAACAAGACCGGCGAAAATAAACGGCAGCACAATTTTCTTGTACCCGAAAATTTCAGAGAACAAGACGACAAGGCCCAGTGCAGACAGGATGATTAATGTTGTCATTTTAAAATTGTTCCATGAATGATGTTCAACAGGTTTTGCACGCTCGGTTCGGCGATATCCAGAAACGGTTTTGGATAAATGCCGATCGCGAAAATCATGATCACGAGTGGTATCATGACTATTTTTTCATGGGAAGTGAGGTCTGTGAATGTTTCGGTAAGTTTGTTTTTTTCACCAAGAGTAATTTTCTTGTAGGCGACAAGCATATAAACAGCTCCGAGGATAATGGTGAGTCCGGCAACGGCTGCCATCCATGCATTGTACTGATACAATCCGTTGATGAGTAAAAACTCTCCGATGAAACCGTTGGTGAGTGGTAATGCAACTGATGCCAGAAGGATAATAACAAAATATGTTGCGAAAGTTGGCGCCACATTTCTGATCCCGCCAAGTTCATTCAGGTTCCTTGTATTGGTCCGTGACATGATGATGTCTGCGATAAAGAACATTCCCACTACATTGATTCCATGACTCAGCATCTGGATCATGCCTCCCTGCATACCCTGCAAATTGAGTGAAAATATTCCGGCTGAGATTAAACCAACGTGTGCAATACTAGAGTAAGCGATCAGTCGTTTGAAATCCTTTTGCACCAGCGCAATGCAAGAAGCATACACCACACCGATGACAGATAATACGATTGCAGTTGTTCCCCACTCATTTACGCCCATCGGAACCACGGGTAATAACCAGCGGATCACACCGTAAATTCCCATCTTGAGCATGATGCCGGAAAGCAGCATGGTTCCCGGTGTTGGCGCATCTGTATAGGTATCAGGCTGCCAGGTATGAAATGGAAACACCGGCATTTTGATGGCAAATGCAAGGAAGAATGCCCAGAATAAAATTCCCTGCTCTGAAGCTGAGAGATGTAAATTGTAAAATGCCTGAATATCGAAAGTGTGTGTGCCGGGCGTTTGCAGGTAGAGATAGATCAGCCCGACAAGCATGAACAAACTTCCAACCAATGTGTAGATGAAAAACTTAATTGTGATGCGAATGCGGTCTTTACCGCCCCACATCAGGCAGATGAGATATATCGGAATTAATGCAAGCTCCCAGAAGATGTAAAACAGAAATCCGTCAAGTGCAACGAAAACTCCGACCAGCGCCATTTGCATAAAAAGTATAAGAGAATAAAATAAAGGCAGATTTGAGATCTTAGATTTGAGAATTGAGAAAGAAGACAAAATGATAATCGGTACCAGAAAGGTCGTAAGCAAAACCAATAACATACTGATGCCATCCATTCCGACTTTGAAACTTATGCCTAAAGATGGAACCCACCAATAGTCAACCATGAACTGCGTTCCTCCCTGCGGATTGAACTGCATCGCCATCCAGACACTGAGTGCAAACTCAATGACGGTAGCACCCAAAGCAACACGCTTTGCATTCTCCTTTGCAATCAGCGTTGCAAGGGCAGCAACAAATGGAAAAAAGATCAGTACGCTTAACATATCAATTCATGGCAACAAAAACACAGACAATAAATCCAAAATAAAAATCTGCGAATCCCGCCGTTGACGGGACAAGTTCTGCAGCTATCATTTCTTAATACAAATTCACCACCAACATTATTATTATTCCAATCACCATTGCAAAGATGTAGATCCCGACTGAGCCGGCCTGCGCCAGCCGAACTACTTCACTTCCGCGCACTACGCCTTTGCCAACCAGGTTTACAACACCATCAACAATTTTGATATCAAATATCTTATAACAAACATCGCTCAGCCAATACAATGGTTTCACGAAAACTTTGTCATACAATTCATCTATGTAATATTTATGGTAGAGCACGCGGTACCATGGTTTGAATTCCGCTTCGCTGAGAGAAGGAACCATTTCCTTTTTCGCAAACCTGTCGTAGGTCATATAAATGATCAATGCCAGCGCCACAACAGAAATACCCATGAGCATGTATTCGAAGAAGTGTGATGGCTCTGCAAGACTCGTAATTGCAGGTGTGGAAAGCACAGGGGCTAAAAAATTTCCGAAGAGGTGATGCTCTGTGAAAACTGCAGGCAGGCCAAGAAAACCGCCGAGAGTGGAAAGTATAGCAAGAATGATGAGTGGTATGGTAATTACAGCAGGTGATTCATGTAAATGGTGTGCCTGATCATGGGTTCCTCTGAAAGTTCCGAAGAAAGTAAGAAATAGTAAACGGAACATATAAACTGCTGTAATGACTGAAGTAACGGATAACAGGAAGAATAAAAGCTCACTGTGCATGTGTGCCTTTGCAAGTATTTCATCTTTTGAAAAGAAACCGGCGAAAGGAGGTACACCGCTGATGGCAAGGGTTCCGATCAGAAAAACAAAATAAGTAACAGGTAATTTTTTTCTAAGTCCGCCCATGCGCCTGATATCCTGCTCACCACTCATGGCATGTATCACACTACCTGCTGCAAGGAACAACAAAGCCTTGAAGAAAGCATGTGTGGTAACGTGAAACAAACCTGTTGAATAAGCACCTAAGCCGAGAGCGACAAACATATATCCGAGCTGGGACAAAGTAGAATATGCAAGCACTTTCTTAATGTCTGTCTGAGCCAGAGCAATCGTTGCAGAAAATATAGCCGTTGCCATTCCCACAATGGTGATGAATTCCAGCGTGGATGGTGCTATTGAATAAAGTATGTTCGAGCGGACGACCATGTATATACCGGCAGTCACCATGGTAGCAGCATGGATCAGTGCGGAAACAGGTGTTGGTCCGGCCATTGCATCAGGCAGCCATGTATATAAAGGTATCTGGGCACTTTTTCCCATGGCACCGACAAAAAGTAACATTGTAATTGCAACAATGGTCGTCTGGTTATCAGGAAAACCCTTTGCAGCGCTAAACACCTCGCTAAACTGTACGCTGCCGAAGGTGACGAACATGAGGATGATGCCGAGCAGGAAACCGAGGTCACCGATTCTGTTCATGATAAATGCCTTGTTGGCGGCATTGTTATACTCGTTGTTCTTGAACCAGAAACCGATGAGGAGGTATGAACACAATCCAACGCCTTCCCAACCTGCAAACATGAGTACGTAGTTGCTTCCGAGGACAAGGATGAGCATGAAGAAAATGAAGAGGTTGAGGTAGGAGAAAAAGCGTCCGAAAGCATCATCATGGGCCATGTAACCGATGGAATAAACATGGATGAGGAAACCGATTCCGGTGATGATCAGGAGCATGACACATGAGATCGGGTCTATCAGAAATGATATTGGAATCTTCAACGAACCTACGTTTATCCAATCAAAATAGGTTATTGTTACCGGTTCTGTCCCGCCTGATGCGGGATGAAAAAACAGGCCGCAGGAAATGATGAATGAGCCCAAAACGGTAAGTGAGCCGATGATGCCCGCAGATTTTCCCGGCAGTTGTTTTTGAAAAAAGCTGATGCACAAGAAGCCCAACAGGGGGAGTACAGGAATCAGCCAGGCGAATTGCAGCATGCGTGTTTCTCAGGTTTGTGCGCGGCAAATATATAGGATTCTATGAATCACAACAGAGGATTTATATCATATCGCTCCTCTATTAATAAGGAGTGTTGGGTTTGATCTGTTCGACAATGTGCATTTCTTAAGGTATCCGGTTGAGTCATAAAATAAAACCCCGATGTGCTGTTCACCGGGGTTTCAGACACATAAACTTTATGTGCCAACGTAAATGTATTGTTATTTAGGTGATGATGTTGTGCCTTTTTTTTCTGATTTCTCAAAAACCTTTTTCCGTTTTTCCGCTTTTTGTTCCATTTCTACTTTTTCCGTGCGGTAAATTGAAAAGCCGTCATCCTTGTATTCGCTGATGAATACATCAAGGTCAATGTTGTTTTTGGAGGCAAGCTTTTCAAGCTTTTCAAAATAAACACTCAGCTTGCCCAGTTCTTCTTTTTGCAGTTCGGAGAGACTCATTTTATTATTCATTGCAGTTAAGGTTTACAAATTTAACTGTGATTGCAGACAAAAGGTTTCCCGGCGCTATTATGTTTTGAGGTGGTTATGAACCAAGAATGTTGATAACGTTGAATTGCCAATTATTCCTCTACAGGAACTGCTTTTTCGTCCAGCTTTCTGATCCTGTCTTTGAGGGCTTTTTGCCTAGCCAAAAGGGCCTCGGATTCACGCTCTGCAAGCGAGATTTCATTCTGCCCGCCGTTGTTCTTTTTCAAATCATCTGCCTTTGTTTTGGCATCATCTGCCTTGCTTCCAAGGTCTTTTGCGAGATCTTCCAGCCCAGCAATGATCATCTTCCTGCTGTAGCCGGAACTATTGCGCGCTGATTCCTCCAGCTTATCAACTCCTTTTTCCCATGTTTTTTGCTTAACTTTTTTAAGGTATTTAGCATAGTTCCCCGCAAATGTTCCACGACCATACCTGCGTAACCGCGTCATTGCATCCAGGAAAAAATCATTGTTCTCCTCCTGCGCTTCTTCACTGTAATAAGAGGCCACTGCATTGAGCACATCGCTTCCGTTTCTTGTTTCCAGCTGCTTTGCAACTTTTGTCGCCTCTTGTTTATCGTTTTCAGCTACCAGTTTGAATGCTGCCGCCTGTACATTGTATGAAATGTCATTCACGGCATTTTCAATGGTCTTTTTTGCTTCTGCATCCTCTTTGAAATATTTTCCCAGCATCTTAATGGCTTGTGTTCTCACTGCCGCTGCCGAATCACCAACTGCCAGCTTAATGATAACAGGTTTCATTCTTTCCTTATTGGCTTTTAGTTGTGTTCCGATATTTTTTAATGCCTGCACGCGGATGTTCCAGTATTTATCTGCAAGTGCATCCTCCATCATTTTTCCTGCCGCGGTATTTTCCTCATAGTCTGTGCCGGTCTTATTCAGCGCTTCAAAGCGATCCAGGTATAACGGCGCATGGTAATACTGGAATACATAATTCTCCCTTGATTTGTTGTCTTTCTTTTCCGCCAAAAGCATCCTTTCAGCATCCATATTTATCAGATCCGGTTTTGACCCATACTTCCATTCAAAAATTTCTTTTGCATGCTCAAGCACAATTTTTTTATGCTCAACTATTCCATCATGATAAACATCTGTCTGCAGCGGAATCCTGTAAAGCGGATTTTTTTCGAAGTCCTGCTTTTGTTCAACCGTTACGGTCTCTGTTTTTGTTGAATCATTCCAGTCATAATTTATTTCAATAACTGGATGGCCCCCTTTAAAATACCACTCATTGAAAAACCAATTCAGGTCTTCCCCGGTAACTTTTTCAAACGCCAGTCGCAGGTCATGCGCTTCAGCCGATCCGAACAGGTGGGTTTCCAGGTAGAGTTTCAGTGATGCAAAGAAAGCGTCGTCACCAACGTACTTGCGCAGCATGTGCAATATCCGTCCTCCCTTGTTGTAACTGATGGCGTCATAAACATCCTCCCTGTTGTCATAGTCGAAACGGACAAGCGACGGATCATCACTTTTTGTCACCAGAAAATAAACGGCCTGGTCATTCTGGTTCACGTGGTCGGCATCATCGCGTCCATATTTATATTCACGCCACAGGTACTCTGCATAATTGGCAAAGCTTTCATTTAAAGTAATGTTGCTCCACGATTCACAGGTTACCAGATCGCCAAACCAGTGATGAAATAATTCATGGGAGATGTAATCTTCGTAATTGCCGTCAACATAATCGCTGCTGTCCTGAAGCATGTTTGTACCATGGACCACAGCCGTGGTATTTTCCATTGCTCCGCTTACATAATCATAGACTACTACCTGTGCATATTTTTCCCAGGGATATTCAATGCCCAACAAATTTGAAAAACATGAAATCATTTCAGGAGTGAGCCCAAAAATCATCTTTGCATATTTCGCGTACTCCTTGTCTAGGTAATAATTCACTTCAATATTTCTCCATTTATCTTTTACAATTGCAAAATTGCTTGCAGCGATCATTGTGAGGTATGGAGCCGCCGGCAGTGACTGTTTCCAGTAATCTGTTTTTGTTCCATCATTGTTGTTGACTGAAGTTAAAAGCAGTCCGTTAGAAACGGTTGTCAGGGAAGTATCCACCGTGATGTAAATCTCTTGCGTCATTTTTTGCTGCGGATCTTCAATGGTCGGAAACCAGACAGAGTTGCTTTCAGTTTCTCCCTGCGTCCATACCTGGCGGGGTTTTTCAGGATTACTGCCATCGGCATTGATAAAATACAAGCCCTTGTCTTTTCTGATGGCGCGGCTTCCCCCTTCCTTCTGCTGTTCGGGTTTTGATGTATAGTCAACAAAGACAGTGTAATTTTCGTCCTTCTTATAAGTACGATCAAGCTTTATTTTTATCAGAGACCGGTCATCATAATTGTATTCCAGTTTTGCTTTCTTCCCGTCATTCTTAACCAGACTTACCTCATGCAAATCCATTCCCCGTGCATTTAAACTAAGGCTATCAGTAGGATAAAAATGAGGGTGAAGGGTAATGGTAGCTTTTCCATTCAGCTGTTTCTTTTTCCAGTCAAATTTCACATCCAGTCTGGTATGGACAAGGTCATTTGAAAGTGTGTAAGCAGCCCGGAAAATTTCGGGTTCAGGAATTTTTGCATCCCCCTTTTCGACGGCTGAAGTTGCAGGTGTATTCCGCGTTGTGTTACATGAAACAAAAATCAAAGAAGCAATCAGAAAAATGAAGTTTCTCATGTGCGATCTAATTTGGGCATCAAAGATATACTAATTGGGTAGTCGAAGATTAGCCAATTAGCACTTGCCTGAATCTTAACAACCTTTAGTATTACATTAACATCAATGTATGTTATAATGGTTCAAATTGCACCTATAAATCTATCTGCATTTCAATGAAAAAATTTCTACTCCCTGTTCTGTTATTATTCTGTCATGGAAATCTATTTGCCATTGATAACAAATCCCAACTTATAAAGGAGCTCATAGGTCAAGAAGAAGCAAATGGATATTCCGGAACTGTTCTTGTTGCCGAAAAAGGATTGGTGTTATATTCAGGCGGGGCAGGATATGCCGACAGGGAAGCAAAGCGAAAGCAATCAGCAGAGACGGTATTCAGCATCGGCAGTATTACAAAACAATTTACGGCTGCTGCCATCATGAAACTGGAAGCATCAGGAAAATTAAATACCATTGATAGGCTTTCAAAATATTTTCCTGACTGTCCGTCTGATAAAAACGATATCACCATTCACCAGCTGCTTACACACACTTCAGGTTTTGAAGAAGTGCTCGGGGATGATTATGATACCGTAAATGCAAAACAATTTGCTGACCTGGCAATGAAATCAAAACTCATTCACAATCCGGGAGAAACTTATCTGTATTCAAACGTCGGATACAGCCTGCTCGGCATCATTGTGGAAAAAGTTAGCGGGAAAGGGTATGAACAATTCCTGCATGATGAATTGTTTCTTCCTTCCGGAATGAAGCACACCGGATATTTACTTCCCGGCTTTAGTAAAGATCAGCTTGCTGTTGGGTACCGTGACGGATCACGTTGGGGAACTTCGCTTGACCATCCCTGGGCAATTGACGGACCGGGGTGGCACCTCCGCGCAAATGGCGGCATACTTTCAACTGTCGGAGATATGTATAACTGGTATCTCTCGCTGAGGAATAACACTGTCCTGCCAAAATTACAGACAGAAAAAATGTTCGCGCCACAAGTTGCTGAAGGTCCCCGGCAAATAAGTTTTTATGGTTACGGATGGGTTATACAAAATTTCGGCGATGGAAAAATGATCTGGCACAATGGCGGCAACGGCGTTTACAATGCCTATCTCGGATTTGATTTAGATCAGGATATATGCATTGTTGTTTCAAGTAATGCCAACAATACCGTCAGCGATCGGATCGCAGCATCACTTTACAATATTGTTACCGATAAAACGAAGGTAAAAATACAGGAGCAAGAACCCGATTACAGAAACAATCCTGTTACAAAAAATATTTATGAAGCGATAACAAAAAATGGTGCAAAATATTTTTCAGAGCATAGTGATGAGATTCTAAAGCGATCAGGTTTTGAATTTGACAACGACATGCAACTGCTTGGTGTTGGCGAACAGCTTGAAGAAAATAAAAAGTGGGATGAAGGAATTGCACTCTATCATGCATACACAATACAGTTTCCGCGGATTGTTGTAGCATGGAACCGGCTTGGTATCTGCTACCGGGAGAAAGGTGAAATTCAGAAAGCCAAAGAATGCTGGGAGAAATCTGTGTCCATCAGGCCGGAGAATAACAGGGCGGTAGAGTTGCTGAAGGAAATAAAGTGAGTTTGGGAATTATTCTTATATCTCTACCTGCCCTCGCTCACCCTAACCCTGAAGGGAATCCCCCGCGCAAGGGGCTTTGTGAAATTTCAGTCCGGCATCCGGGCAACAATTGACTTTAGCTGTCTAAATAGCAGAAACTATTCCAATTCAGAAATATTTCTGAAATTTGCAGCATGAATGCTGAGAAGAAATCCTGGATCACGAGGATCGGACTTATAGGTTTCCTTTTTTTTCTGGTAAAAGGATTGCTGTGGCTGGCTGCATTTTATTTTGGATTCCGGTTTTTTGATTGAAAGGAAGGGAAAATTTAAGCCTAAAAGGGTCTCACGCAAAGGCGCAAAGCACGCAAAGAATTTCATGATTGATAGCTTTATCTTCGCAACCTTTGTGTAAAAATGATTAAAAATAATTAATCGAAATTACATCCACCTTGCCACAAGAGGTCCTTTCTAAAACGATTCTCAACAAAACCAAACGCAGGGATCCCTGGTTCCTGGATGACTACACCATCAATCCCTACAGCGGATGTTCTTTCAATTGCCTCTATTGCTACATCCGCGGGAGCAAGTATGGTGAGAACATGAGTGAAAAGCTGGCAATCAAAACCAATGCTCCCGAGCTATTGGAAAAACAACTTCAGCTACGCGCGAAAAAAAATCAGTACGGGATTATTGTGATGTCTTCTGCAACGGATCCATATCTTCAGATCGAAAAAGAAACCGGCCTGACCAGAAAATTACTTGAGATCATTTTGAAATACCGTTTCCCGGTGCATGTGATCACCAAATCAGACCTGGTCGCTCGCGATTTTGATCTGTTGAAAGAAATAAATGAGCGGGCCATTCTGCCTTCTGACCTTGATGGCAAATTATCCCAAAAAGTATTTATCACTTTTTCTTTTTCCACCATTGATAATGCCATTGCGAAAATTTTCGAGCCGGGTGCCACACCGCCTGATAAAAGATTGCTTACATTAAAGGCTGCGCTTGAACATGGCTTCTACAGCGGAGTGAGTCTGATGCCGTTAATTCCCTACATCACTGATACAACTGAACAGCTCGAAAAGATGTTCGGTACTTTTAAAGAAGCTGGCGTGAAATATATCTTCCCTGCATCCATTACACTATTCGGAAACGGAAATGCGGACAGCAAGACTTTGGTACTTCGTGCAGTTGAAAAACATTACCCGCATCTGCTGGAAAAGTACAAACGGTTTTTTTCTGCATCGGATCAGATGCCGGCTTATTATTCCAACGCGTTTAATAATAAGATGAAGGAATTGATGGGGAGGTTTGGGTTAAAGAATGGGATTCTATGAAATCGTTTCTTTAATGGCTCGAAAATGCACGGATGTTAGTAATATGTGATATCGCTTTGAGCGAATGCTCTAAGCGAATCAAGACTAATTTCCAGAAAAGGAGGGGAGTTCTGCGAACTTACTATGATGGCATTCGAAATAGCGTAGGGCTCCAACAGAATATCGTTATAGGCATAAAAATATACCGGCCCTGAAAAACGCTCAACACGATAATTTAAGTACATTTTTTCACTTACCAGGCTTTGAATCTCTAATGATATAGTAGTGCTTGATTGGCCACATACCTGATCGCTTGGGATAATAATTCCTGACTGAGGAACAACCTTGCAACAACTTCATTATAATGAATACTACTGTTATTGTCATCAATAAGATCAAGTGTTACCGAGTCAAATGGCACCGTTGTAGTCTTACATACTATACATGATCAGTCATCCTCATCGGCAGTCACATTATAATTAATGGCATTGGCATCAGTACAGCCGCGTTCATGGCAGGAACTTATTACAATTGACAAAATAATTATTCCGAAAAAAAGTTTGAAATGGGATACCATGTTTTTCAAAATTTAACAGTAAGAAATATGGCTACAGGCAGTGTTATATTAAAGGCCGCTTCTTCCGTTTCTGTGTTGCTAGCAGAAAGTGTATATGTATTTAATTCGGGGAAGTCGGTTCGGGTAAAAGTATCTGACACGATAACGTTGCTTTTCTTATTGGTGGTTTCATAATAAAATGTAGTTTCAGTGCCAAGGAGGATGTGGGTGCTGATATTAAAGACAAGCCGCATTTGAATGCCTCCTCCTTTTGATTTTGTAATAGATGTTGAAACAGAGGCCGTTGAATCTTTTTGGGCGCCGAAATCGGTTACTGTAAAAGAAAATGTTTTATCAAGCTGATAGCTGCCAGCATAATCAATTCCTAGTGAAGTCTCCCATTTTTTACCAATGCTGAACTTTTTTACGATACCGAAGCGATAAAATGACTCGCTTATTTTCGACTCCTGGTCGGCTGCCGTCAACTTGTCTTTACTTCTCTTGTAGTTATAGCCAAAACCGGTTTCAATACCCCAATTGTACTTCGAAGAGAATAATGAATACGTAATTAAATAGGGGTTACTGATGGCCACATTATTACTATTCAGGTTGATCAGTTGTCTTAATAATTGGTTTGCCTGAATACCGATATAATGATTGAATAATTTGGTAGAGTCAGTCTGTTGTGCAGCAGCACCATAACAACTTGAAATTGTAATGAGAATCAGTAGTGTCCTGTTAAAGATAGATAAAGTTCTTTGAA
>JAPLDB010000056.1 GCA_026391975.1 Bacteroidota bacterium
ATTTTTAACCCTTTGCTTCTTTGTGATTGGCAGGTTTTGAATGCTGTCCGTATGCAGGGCATTTCTCATGCGACCGGCAAGAGGTAAAAAGCACTGCAGCAGCAGCAAGAACAAGCGTAACCTGGAGGAATTTCTTCATTATTGCGTAGAATTGATAATCTCTAACGGATTATATTGGTAAATGTTTGATTCTGTAGATAAATAGCGGGACAAATGTATCTTTTTGATCGAATTGGCAATCAATCTGTATTCAATATTTTTAAACATCGGTTTTTTAGCGAAATTTGTACAAATTCATAGCCTGTTGGCGATCTAAAAGAACTTATGAGTGATATAAAACCCAGGATTGAAGCGAGCTGGAACCTGCGCTTGCAGGGCGAATTTAAAGCTCCTTATTTTTTATCCCTGAAGGAATTCCTGGTGAGTGAAAAACTGAAAAACAAAACCATTTATCCGCCGGGGAATAAAATATTTTCTGCCTTTGATCATACTTCATTCGACAATGTAAAAGTGGTTTTGCTGGGACAGGATCCTTATCATGGAACAGGCCAGGCGCATGGACTGTCATTTTCTGTTCCTGACGGAATAAAACCTCCGCCTTCGCTGGCGAATATTTTCAAAGAGCTGAATACAGACCTCGGAATTCCGATTCCAAAAAAAGGGAACCTGGAAAAATGGGCTGATCAGGGGGTATTATTGCTCAATGCAACGTTGACAGTGCAGGCCAACAATCCGGGAAGCCATCAGAAAAAAGGATGGGAGCAATTTACAGATGCCGTTATCAAAACTATTTCGGAAAAGAAAAAGGGAGTTGTGTTCTTGTTGTGGGGGAATTTTGCGAAGAAGAAAGCAGAGCAGATCGACACCACAAAACATTTTGTCCTTACAGCTGCGCACCCGTCGCCACTGGCAGGAGGCGCATTTTTCGGATGCAAACATTTCTCAAAGACAAATGAATTGCTGATACAACAGGGACTTAAGCCGATTGACTGGAGCCTTGAATAACTCGTTCCGGAATACGTTATCAGTTATTCGATATCCGCTATTTTGCAACAACATTTCTATATTAACTTGTCATTGAATAAGTATCCGGGGTTTTCATTAAAGATGACAGCGTTGCTCATCTTTATGATCCTGCCTTATTATTCCTTCTGCCAGAAAAAATATTCGCTGAACCTTCAACTGACGGACACCAATCATTCAAAGGAATATAATGGGATTAAAAAACAATTGCTGTCTTCTGCAACATTTAAAGATTCCATTTCAGTTCGTCGCGAATTGCAAAAAGCAATATTAAAACTGCAGGAAAACGGATACCTGGCATGTTCAATTGACAGCATTCACACCGATTCAACATCTTATACTGCTTATTTGTTCTTAGGAGATAAATACAAATGGGCAAAACTCAGCAAAGGAAATGCAGACGATGCAATGCTGAGCGGAACCGGTTTCAGGTCAAAACTTTACGCAAAGAAAACTTTCCGTTTTGACCAGCTTGCGAAAATGGAAAACAACATCATCATCAATTGTGAGAACAACGGCTATCCTTTTGCATTAGTAAAACTTGACAGTATTTCGATTTCGGAAAATGCAGTACATGCAAGTCTGAACGTTGACAAAAACAGATTTTGTAAAATAGACAGCGTGATCATGAAAGGTAAAGACGTTGTTGCTCCTGTTTATATTTACAATTACATCGGCATCAAGCCGGGCGTTGTTTACAATGAATCAAAGGTGACACGCATCAGCACAAGGTTGCGGGAACTTCCGTTTGTTTCCGAATCAAGGTCAAATGAAATTGTCTTTGAAGAAAAACATACGAAACTTCTTCTTTACCTTGAGCCAAGGAAAGCAAGTCAGTTTGACGGAGTACTCGGTGTTGCGCCTGACAATGCAGGAAAAATAATACTTACCGGAGAAGCACACCTCAAACTACAAAACGCACTCAGGCGCGGAGAAGTGATTGAACTGAACTGGAAACAGCTTTCTGCCAAGACACAGGATTTAAAAGTTCATGCTCTTTATCCCTATTTGTTCAATACACCGATTGGCATCGATGGAAATCTTTCAATTTATAAGCAAGACACAACCTACATTGATGTAATCAAAAATCTTGGCGTTCAGTATATGTTCAATGGTACCAACTTCATCAAAGCATTTGTGAATGATAAAGAAAGTACGCTCTTGAGCACCAAGGGTTTTGAATCGCAAACAGTGCTTCCTGCTTTTGCAGATATCACAACCACCTCTTATGGTCTTACAATACATTTTGAAAAACTGGACTACCGTTTTAATCCGAGAAAAGGATTCATGATTGAAACATCACCAAGCACCGGTAACAGAGTGATCAAAAAAAATGGCGACCTTAATCCTGTGATCTATGACAGCCTTAAACTTCGCGCCACACAATACCATTTTGACTTCGCCGGTGATTATTTTATTCCAATCAGTCAGCGGCAGGTAATCAACATTGGAAACAAAAGCGGATACGTTTACAGTCCTGACCTGTTCACGAATGAACTCTTCAGGATCGGCGGACTAAAAACGTTACGCGGATTTGATGAAGAAAGCATCCGTGCATCTTTATTCACCATCGGAAAAATTGAATACCGTTATCTACTTGAGCAAAATTCTTTCCTTTTTGCTTTTTACAACCAGGCATGGTATGAAAACAAAAGCCGTGGAGAAGTGATTGACAGAACGGATACGCCTTACGGTTTTGGCGCAGGGATCAATTTCGAAACCAAACTCGGAATAATGAGTGTGAGTTATGCACTGGGAAAACAGTTTGACAATCCATTGTATTTCAAGAATGGGAAGGTGCATTTTGGGATCATCAGTTATTTCTAACCAGCCGAAATCCGTCATTAAGAAACAGCCGTCATTTGGTCAATAGTCATTGAGTATGATGCAGTACCATTCGATAATGTTGAATATTCGCTTCGATGAACATTTCTCCTTCGGCGACAAAACCTTCTCTTTCATAAAATCTCATTGCTGACAACTGGGCATTCATGTAAATCTTTTTACCGAGGGGAATAACGTCTTCCAGCACTTTCAGCAAGACCGTTCTGCCGGCTTTTGCATTCCTGTATTCCTTCAATACAGCAAAGCGTTCCAGCTTTA
Organism: Bacteroidota bacterium; assembly: GCA_026391975.1. GTDB lineage: Bacteria > Bacteroidota > Bacteroidia > AKYH767-A > 2013-40CM-41-45 > JAPLDB01. Next base: position 3,127 of record JAPLDB010000056.1, read on the forward strand.
TTCCGTCTTTGGTGATTCTCCAGCGGGCAGTGCCTACCGGTTTCTCATCTACAAATACAAGGTAATGAATGGAAGATTGTTCAAATTCATCATACTCTTCCTCCTTATCTACCTGCTGCTCTTCCACAAATACATTTTGACGGATGGCAAAGGCAGTATCCATCCATTTTTTATCCGAAAAGGAAAAAGAGATTGCGTGATTCATGTGCTTACAAATTTTGTTGCAAATAAACCAAGGATAATCTGAAAAGTAAACAAAATGAAAAAATACTCAAACACCTCGATTTACAGGGCTTGTTTAACAGCCAAGGCATTTAACCACGGAGATTCACGGAGGTTCACTGAGGGTTTTCCCTGCCAATGCTGCGTATCACTATCTTAGCAATAAAACTAGTTTTTACATTCCCGTGATTCAATTCCTCAACTACTGATTACTTTCGCGCCATGAATTTAAAGAATGATTTGATCCTCCGCGCTGCAAGGGGGGAGAAAACTGAACGCACACCTGTCTGGCTGATGCGTCAGGCAGGACGGATTCTTCCTGAATACCGTAAAGTTCGTGAGCAGGCAGGTGGATTTAAAAAGATGGTGAAAACGCCGGCACTGGCGGCAGAAGTTACTCTTCAACCGGTAGATATTCTGGGTGTGGACGCAGCCATTATCTTTTCCGACATCCTCGTAATTCCGGAAGCGATGGGGTTGAATTATGAAGTGATTGAAAGCCGAGGTCCCTGGTTTGAAAAAACCATTCAATCCAAAAAAGACATTGATGCGCTGAAGATCGCTGAAGGAAATGATTTACAATATGTAATCGACGCAATTTCACTAACAAAAAAAGAACTGAACGGCAGGGTACCGCTAATCGGATTTGCCGGCGCACCATGGACATTGTTCTCATACATGATTGAAGGACGTGGCAGCAAAACATTTTCCAATGCAAAAAAATTCCTTTACACAGAACCGGCATTGGCGCATCAGCTATTGGAAAAAATTGCGCTGAGCACCATTAACTACCTGAATGCACAAATAGAAGCCGGAGCAGATTTGGTGCAAATTTTCGATTCCTGGGCAGGGATACTTTCTCCTGAACAATACCGGGAGTTTTCTTTGAAGTACATTTCAATGATTTGTAATGCAATTCAAGAAAATGGAAAAAAGGAAATTGAAAATGGGAAAACCCTGACTTCTACTCCCGTTATTGTTTTCGCAAAGGGAGCCTTCTTCGCCCGTAAAGAGTTGGGAAAATTAAATTGCGAAGTGATCGGGCTTGACTGGAACATGGAAATTACTGAAAGCCGAAAGCTGATCGGAAATAATAAGACGCTTCAGGGGAACATGGATCCCTGCCTTTTATATTCAGATGATGAAACCATCGTTCGCGAAACGGAAAAAATGTTAAGGGAATTCGGACCACAAAGACACATTGCCAACCTTGGACATGGATTGTATCCGGATATTCAAAAAGAAAAAGTGAAGTTGTTTATTGATACCGTAAAAAACTTCCGGCACGGTTCATAAAAATAAAATATCCAAAAAGCAAAAGCCCCTGCATTTTTTTTTGCAAGGGCTTTTTTTTATTCTGTGAATATCAGAAATTGAAATTAAGACCTATACGGATAATGGAAATGTCATATCCGAGTTCTGCAAAGGCACCGAAATATTTAGCAAAATTATATTTGGCACCGATGAAAACACCCTTTACTGCATCCGCTGACCTGCTGTTGTTATAATAATATGAATGATACTTGTCATAATAATAATCATTATAGGTATCTGTAAATTTATTTATTACGACCCTTTCACACCATATCTTGGAATAATGATTTACTTTTTATATGTAGAAATTTCACCTTGAATTATTTAATGTTGAATTAATTATGAAGAATGTTCCCACATTAATGACACATCCAATTCCCCAATTCATCCAAAC
>JAPLDB010000195.1 GCA_026391975.1 Bacteroidota bacterium
CATGTATCAGTTTACTGTCTTTACTGAGGATGGAAGAAAACTCACTCAAAAAATGATGCTTGTTAAGTAATAGAGGGATTCTTACATTGTCAACTATGTTCGATTTTTTCCTAACTTCATTAAACCTTCATCAGGTTTCAATGTCTAGGGTGACCACAACTATTTTCGTTTTTTTTTAAACGCTAACCAAACTATGCTTCAGCCAAAGAAAACCTTCTATTTATTTATTATTTATTTCCTTTTTGCTCCGTCTGCATTTTCACAGCAATGGGGCGACTATACATTTTATAGTGTAAAGAACAGTAATGCTGCTTACCTGATTGATACCAACAGCACCGTTTTTCATACCTGGAGCGGCTTGTCTCCAACCACTTCCTACTCAAGTTATGTATTGCCGGGAGGAGATTTGATCAGAACTGTAAATCACTCAGGCAACGTTTTTACGGGAGGAGCAATGACCGGCGAGTTTCAAAAGGTTGATTATAACGGGAATCTCCTCTGGGATTTTGCCTATTCAACATCAGCTTATTGCTCACATCACGATATCTGTCCATTGCCCAATGGTAATGTGCTATTGATAGCTTATGAGTCCAAAACATCTGCAGAAGTTACACAAGCCGGTTGTACTTCTTCAATTACAATGTGGCCTGATAAAATTGTGGAAATTCAACAAACCGGATTAACAACCGGAACTGTTGTCTGGGAATGGCATTTATGGGATCATTTGTGTCAGAATTATAATTCAGCAAAGGATAATTATGTTGCTGCCACTTCAGATCACCCTGAATTATTTAATATCAATTACAATCCTGTAAAAGAGATCTGGCATGCCAATGGCCTTGATTATAATCCGGTATTAGACCAGGTCATCGTTAGTGCACACAATGCAAATGAGGTATATATAATTGACCACAGTACAACCGCAGCTGAAGCGGCCGGTCATACAGGCGGTCTTGGAGGACGGGGCGGAGATTTTTTATATCGCTGGGGTAAGCCCGCAACTTATGGTCAGGCCGGGGCCGCCATTTTCAATGTTGTGCACGATGCTCACTGGATCCCGGAAGAATATGTCAATGGCGGACGGATTGTCGGGTTTAACAACAATGGAATTTCAAATACTGTTTCATGTGTAGATCAGATCAGCACCCCGGTCAGTGGGTATAACTATCAATATACGCCTAACACAGCTTATGCTCCTTCTACATATACATCACGCCTTACTTGCACAGGGCATACTAACAATGAGGGTAATTCACAACAATTGCCAAATGGAAACCAGCTGGTCTGCATTGCTTTTTCAGGACTTGTATATGAAGTTGATCCTGCCGGTAACACCATATGGTCAGTTTCTATTCCCGGTGTTGTCTCACAATCTTTCAGGTATTCGGATTGCTATGTGAATAACCTGCCTCCGCCCATACCAACTATTTCACAAAACGGAGCAGTGTTAACATCGAGCCCTGCTTCAGTTTATCAGTGGTATTTTAATGGCACCAAGATCGCAGGGGAAACAAACCAAAGTTATACAGCTTCGCAATCCGGTATTTACCTTGTAAGAACTACCGATTCAAATGGATGTGTATATAGATATTCTTCCAATCTGAATTATTCATTTACTTCTTCTGTAAACCAGAATTCATTCCAGAATAACAATTGCCGGATTTATCCCAATCCTTCAACTGCAATTGTGCATATAGAAAGTCTATTTTCTCCTGCACAGGTTTTTGATGTTTCTGTTTGTGATATTGCTGGCAGAACCATCCTTCAAGTGAAGAACAGGAATTTTGTAGATTTGTCATCTTGTGACGGAGGGGTTTATAATTTTTTGATCACAGCAGAAGATGGAAGTCACTTTACCCATAAAATAAGTTTGATTAAATAAATATTAATAGCAAGAAATATTATGAAAAAATCTTTTACTGTAATTGTTCTTCTGCTCCTGAGTAGTTCAATTTTTGCCAAGAAGGTAAAGTTTGCCGTCAACATGACTCCTGTTTATGCATTGGGAGATTCCGTTCACGCAGCCGGCATACACATTTATGGAAATTTTCAGGGCGCTGCCGGATATCCTTTTGACTGGGATCCCGGATCAACAACAATGGTACGTGACAATGCAGATACACTGCTTTACAGCATCGTGGTTGATATCCCGGCATTCCATGTTTATGAATACCGTTTCATCAATGGTGACCAGGCATATGAAGTTGAGTTTGTTCCAATGGAATCCCGTGTCAATGGGAACTTTGATGATAACCGCTGGCTTTATGTAGACTCTCTTGCAAACGATACCACATTTATCGGCATTCTTCCTTATTCAGCCAATGCGCCTGAAGGATTAACGCTGGTACGATTCAAGGTGAATATGAATAATGAAACAGTTAATCCTGATGGTGTTCACATTGCAGGATCATTTCAGGGATGGAACCCGGCTTCTGCAAGGATGGGGGAAGTGATTGAAATGACTGGTATTTATTAGTACCAGGCTTATTTGCAAACAGGAAACTACAACTACAAATTTGTGAACGGAAATACATCATCGGGTTATGAATATGTTTCAGGAGCTTGCGCTGTTGGAGGGCAACGTTCGGTGGCCCTGGTGCAAGACGTTATGCTGGATCCGGTTAATTTTTCAAGTTGTCTTGTAAGTGTCGCTGAAAATAATTTTCAAGAAAATATTTCCATGTATCCAAACCCTGCTAAAAGTGATGTAAAAATTGAATTCAATGATGCAGGGCATAGCCATTCAGTTGCTGTCCTTGATCTCGCCGGGCGTAAGATTCTTTCCATTGATAATATCGGAAATGACTATTTGCAAATTGACAGGAAAGACTTGCAAAGCGGGATTTACTTTGTAAACATCTTCAATAGCGAGGGATCAAATGCTTGCTTGAAATTGATCGTTCAGTAAAATCATTAGAACGGAATAGTGGCGCAAAGCACGCAAGGGATAAGCTCGGCGAACTTTGCGCTTTTTTGTAAATTCAATTCACCAATGAATATGAAAAATTCAATTATTATTTTTTTTCTGTCAGCCCTTTTATTTAATGGAGTTGATGCACAAATTTTTTATGACATCAATACCATCCAGGAAATAAATATTCACTTCAGTCAGTCCAACTGGGATTACCAGATGGATACTGCAAAGGAAGGAAGCGAAGGTTATATCCTTGCCGACTGGGCAGAGATCAATGGTGTTTTGTACGACAGTGTTGGGGTGAAATACAAAGGGAACAGTTCTTATGATTCTTCTAATGCCAAGAACCCAATGCACATTTCATTGGATGAGTTCCGTGACCAGAGTTACGAAGGATATACTGATATAAAGTTGGGTAACGGATATGCAGATCCTTCCATGATCAGGGAGGCACTTGCGTATTCTATTCTTCAGAACTATATGGATTGCCCCAAATCCAATTATGCAAATGTGTATATCAATGGAAGCCTCATTGGTCTGTTCGCAAATGATGAAAGTATCAGCAAGAAGTTCTGTTCTGATCATTTTTATTCTTCGAAGAATACTTTCGTGAAATGTAACCCTAAAATTACTTCTGCTGCATTCAGGAGCAACCTCAAGTACATCAACGCTGACAGCAGTTCTTATGAGATTCGATACGACCTCCAATCTGATTTAGGATGGAATGACCTCGTTGCCTTGTGCGATTCACTTACCAATAACCCTTCATCATTCAGTACCATGGTTGATGTCGACAGGGTCATTTGGATGCTTGCATTCAATAATGTCCTGGTAAATCTCGATAGTTACAGTGGAGCATTTGCCCAAAACCATTATACATATAAAGACAACACGGGACATTACAACCCTGTTGTATGGGACCTCAACATGGCTTTCGGCGGATTTGCATTTGCCGGAAGTCAGGGAGTTGGGTTGGGCACATTAGATACTGCAGGCATGCGGACCCTTTCTCCGTTGCTACATTCAACAGAATCCGATTGGCCGCTAATTGTAAATGTATTAAACAATCCAATGTATAAGAAAATGTACATTGCTCATATGCGTACCATCGTGGATGAAATGTTTGCCCAGGGAAATTATTTTTCCGTCGCCACCCAACTTCAGGGGATCATCAATACAGCAGTTCAGAATGATGCGAACGCTTTTTTCAGTTATTCCCAGTTTCAGAATGGCTTGACTGATGCAGTTACTGTAAGTAGCAGGGTGGTTCCCGGCATCAGCACACTGATGGATGCAAGAACAACTTACCTTCATTCAACTCCTGAATTCTTGCTGGTGCCACCGGTAATTTCAGGAGTGACACCAAGCGATACTGCGCCGGCTTACCTCGCGCCATTTACGATTAGGGCAAATGTTTTCAATGCAGGTGTCAATTCAGTGTATTTAGGTTATCGGTTTGATAAGGAAGAGAAATTTTTAAGGGTTCTGATGTACGACGATGGTGCCCACAATGATGGTGCAGCAGGGGACCTTTTGTATGGCTCACCGGCCCTGACGATGAATGCTGCTTCCATGCAATGTTATGTATATGCAGAAAATGCTGACGCCGGAATTTTTTCTCCTGCCCGCGCAGAGCATGAA
>JAPLDB010000037.1 GCA_026391975.1 Bacteroidota bacterium
CAGAATGGCAGCAAAAAACAAATGGATCTGGAAGTTCAGCCTCTATCCGGCGGAATCTATTTTATAAAAGTAATATGTGATGATCATACCTTTTGGGCAAAATTCTTGAGGAAATAAATTTAGCTTATCATGAGAACGTCTCTATTCTTTCTTGCCCTTTTTATTTTCATAAAATCCCCGGCACAAAATCTGGTCAGCAATCCGGGGTTTGAGCAGAATACAGGAATACCATCTGGTGCAGCGCAGTGGAACCTTGCCACCGGATGGTCAAACTGCGGTGGAGGCGGAAGTCCTGATTATGCACATGTACTTGGAACCGGACTTGCTGCACTTCCAAACAATTATTTTGCTACGGTCTCCCCTAACAGTGGCGATGCAATCATGGGTTTTATCCTCTGGCATACAGGTTATCTTTTCCGGGAATACCTTTCTACTCCACTCACATCTCCACTCACTATCGGACAGACATACAATGTTTCCTTCTACCTGACCAATGGAGTAAACAACGGCAATTATGGAGGATTCGCAGTGGATCAGGTCGGAGCAGTATTTTCTACTTCGCAGCTCACACAAAACGCTTCAGATAATATCGCCGTAACACCTCACTATGTTTACCCCGGTCCTTTTCAAAACAGCGTATGGCAGCTTGTATCCTTTCAGTTCATTGCAGACTCAGCATATCAATTTATCACCTTCGGAAACTTCGCTGATGATTTGGCTACGGACACAACATATTATGCAACAAGTGGAATTCCGGCAGCCTATTATTTTCTTGATGACGTGACAGTGGAACTCACCAACCTTCAACCCCAGGCTGCATTCGTTTCAGCAAATCATATTTGTCCGGGTACATGCACAGACTTTACCAACCTCTCGCAAAACGCCACTTCTTACCTGTGGACATTTTCTGGCGCAACGCCATCAATCAGCACAGACATAAACCCTTCAACTATTTGCTATAATTCGCCCGGCACGTATGCAGTTTCGCTCATCGCCACAAATGCAATCGGCAGCGATACGCTGACATTGAATAATTACATCACGGTTTATCCATATCCAGCACCGCAAGGAATTTTGCAAAGCGGCGATACGCTGTTTGCAAATCAGGGAGCAGTTAGCTACCAATGGTACTACAATGGAAATATCATCAATGGTGCAACTAACTACTACTACATCGCCTCTCAAAACGGAGATTACAATGTGGTGGCCACAGATGCAAATGGTTGCGAAGTTGAAGCTGCGATCTTTGATGTAACAACAAGCATTTTCAATAATCCGTCGGATGACGAATTGTTGATTTGCATATTTCCGAATCCTGCGACAGATGATATATTGATCAGCTGCAGATCTGAAATACAAACACTGGAAATTTATAATGCATTGGGAGAATTAATTTCACAAAATCAATTTCAGAAATTAATTTCCGGACTTCAGGCTAAGTTGGATGTCACGCAATTTTCACAAGGGACATATTGGATAGAAATTTCCGATGGGAAAAGAATAATGCGAAAGCACTTTATAAAACAATAAAGCGAAAATTATTTTTTTCCTGTCACTTCCCGCTCCACCCAGGCCTTGCCCCAGTTTTCAATTTCTTCTTGTTTTCGACAATTAGGCACCTACCTTTCATTTGTCATCATAGTCAAACTAATTTCAACAAAAAGTTGCCCCGTTGAAAATTTCGACTCAATTATTAATTTTTTAAGGTGCTCAATAATATTAAAGAAGGCGCCTATCCAATAATTCCGAGCTCCATAGGAGCGACCTGTTTGTAGAAAATATTTATTGGATTAGTTTGAGCTCCGTAGGAGCGGCCTGTTTTTGCAATCCAAAAATACCCTTCTTAAACAATTGATGAATCCGATAGGGGCTGTAGTTTTATTTGTCTTAAAATAATAAAATTGATCTGTTGATTAATTTTGAAATCTGTGAGGTTAATTTACAGGCCGCTCCTACGGAGCTCAAAAAACTGGTCGATACTTGGCTACTACAAACAGGCCGCTCCTATGGAGCTCGTGTTTGCAATATCAAATTAACTATCGGAACCTTGCCAAAATTCAACAAGGTACAACTGAACATAGCGTTAGAATGCTATATTTTCAAACCTTACAATGGCAATTTTATGAGCTTGTTTTTAAATGTCGAAGACAGGCGCAAAATGAAAATTACATCTTCCCGATCACTTCCCGCTCCACCCAGGCCTTGCCCCAGTTTTCAATTTCTTCTGCATTCCAGAGTTCAGGATAAAAAATCCTTCGCTGGAAACGTGGTGGTAAGTATTTCTGCCAGTTTGTTCCTCCTGTTGCAGGAACATCTCCGTCCTTTGCCTGCAGGTATTTGGCAGCAGAGCGGTAATGCACCAATGGCCAGTTCACATTGATGTTGGCATCGAGTTCGCGCAATGCAGTGATAACGGCAGGGCTCTGTTGATCCTTATCAGACAATGATTTATATTTTGCCCAGACGTTGCATGGTTTACAATTATTGGCAAGCGAAATAAACTGTGCAGAGTATTTCTTTTCAAACTGTTCTAATGTCAGCGTTTTCTTTCCTGACACGAGTTCTGTAGCTCCCTGTTTCCAATAAATGTGCTCATACATCTCCTCGATTGTATGATTTCCTTTTCTGTAATTTTCCCTCACATCTTTATCGACAAGCTGAATAAAGTCTGTAGCATAAATTTCAATCATCCTGTATTGTGCACTTTGAAAACCGCTTGCAGGAAGAAGTGCCATTCGGAAAGCCAGGAATTGTTCGCGCTCCATACCATCACCCATGATGTCGAAAGACTTTGTAAGCGCTTCGAAATACCGGTTGACCCGGCCTAATCTTTCAACAAAGAATTTTGAATCGAGTTTATCTTTCCACCCAAGGTCATGTCCGTTTGGTTTAACGTCTCTGCCATTGTGGGCTATTTGTTCAAGCTCATGCAATGCCAGCTTGAAATACAATTCTGTTATCTGGTGATAAACAATAAAGATCTGTTCATCAGGAAAGTCAGTCTTAGGATTTTGAAGTGTGAGCAGCGTATCTACATGTGTATAATCCCAGTAAGGAAGATAGTTGGCCATCAGTAAGCCGTCAAGATAGGAGACAAGATTTTGCCCCATCAATTCATACTTTGCGTTCAGCTTATTGAGGCGATCGGTAATTTCTGGCGTCAGTTCCATGCGGACAAATATACATGAAACATAAAACGATCCGCATGAGTATTGTCAGGTGAAAAATGATCCGTTTACTTACCTTTTACTATTGAAAGCGGACCTTCAAGATTTTCAAAACTGACCAGGTCCATTTTTATGGAACCGACAAGCACATTTGCCTGTACGCGGACAGGGATGTGGTTGTCATCATCGCTGACCCACACTGTCATGTCTTCATTTTCCTTGAAGACGCGTCCTTCCTGCAACATTGGACGGAAGGCCATACATTTAATGGTACCAACCTTTGTTTTAATCTCGTCGCGGCCAATAAATTTAACATCAAGGGGGAGCGTATAGTCATCGAGGTAACCGGGAATTGGGTAAATGTCTCCGGGTTTTACATTTGTCGCATCAAACGTGCGTGAATAATAAAAAGCAGAGATTAAATCCTGGGTATAGTCAGGAATTGAAATTGTCTTCTTGTCGCTTTTGGCAGAATCGGTGTAGTGATTGAAACTTACATTCTGGTTAACTGAATATCCGCCTTCACTTACCCTTCTGAAAAACAACCAGGGTATGATTGCCTGGCTGTCAACGACACTTTCATAACGGTCACGTACTTTGAAAAACCAGTCAAAAGCCCCCATTGTCTCACCGGTTGTTACGATATGGTAACAAGGCCTGCCGCCAATGTTTTTCATTTCCTTTTTAACCTCCATCGTTGCAGTACCTGCGTCAATGAAGCCATAGTGGATCCGGAACTTTAATTTTTCCCCTGCCCTGAATGCTTTGTTGTCAATTGTCCTTAAAACCTTTTGACCGTTGGAAGAGTGCGCGGAAAGGCAAACCAACAAAAAACAGATGGTGATCCTACTCAGGTGATAACTTCGGAGGGCGCTAAGTATTTTTTTCATGCGCCAGCACATGGCAAAGACTATTCCAAGTCGAAAAAAACCAGAGGTGATGTTGGAAATGAAGGAGTTGTATTGCATACCAAACAATACTACAAACGAATTAAAACAACTAAAGTTTGAGCCGGCTTGTTCAGGAAGGGAGTTCTTCCTCGTCAATAGAAGAAGATATATCATTGCCTTGCTCAAACGATTCGTCCTGAAGGCTTTCGCTTTCTAAAAATATCTTTTTACGGTCAGGCAGTTCATCTGAATCAGGATTTTCATCAGTCAGAATTTGCAAATTTTCCTCAACCGGTATTGTTTCAGTGATTTCAGTTTCTGAAAGCACGGTTTCAGAAAAAACTTCTACGTTACTTTCGTTCAAAACGAGCGTTTCAACTTCTGAAGGCAAGTCTTCCATGGACTGCTCTGATTCACCGATCTCGTTTTGCGGAGCACGTAAATCCTTTAATTGCGGAAGATCAGTCACATTCTTAATTCCGAAATAGTCCATAAAAACCTGACTGGTGGCGTAAAGCATCGGTCTTCCCGGACCATCACTTTTGCCTTGCATCACAATCATCTCCTTTTCAAGCAGCTTCTGAACAGCGTAATCGCAATTTACACCGCGGATGTGCTCAATTTCTGTTTTAGAGATGGGTTGTTTGTATGCAATGATTGCAAGGGTTTCCATCTGGGCTACAGAAAGTTTCTTTTTGGCTTTGTGCTGAAGAAGTGCAGCAAGGGTGCTATGGTATTCTTTCTTGGTAAGGAACTGATACCCCTCAGCTATTTCGCAAAGTTCAAATGCAAAATCTTCAGGAAGGTATTTCTGTCTTATTTCTTCAATGGCGTTAATAAGATCTTCATCCCTCACTTCCCATCCCATAGACAATTTCAGAGAAGCCTGAATTTCATCCAGGGTAATACAGTTCTCAGAGCAAAAAATAAGCGCCTCTATATGTTGTTTCAGTAGTTGCATGTTTCTATAAATGGTCGACCAGATAATGTACGATACGAATATACAATTTTATGCGCAAGAAAGGTGATTTGCGAGGGTTGGGGAAATTTTTTTTTCAACAATGGCACTTGGCACTGAGTCTCAATGAGGAAAGTTTTTCGGCTATTAATTCGTCCTTTCAATTGTAAACTGAACCAGGTCCCGCAGCGAATCCTTGTAAACGCTCTGTGGAAATGTATCGAGAATTTCAAAAGCTTTTACCTGGTATTCCTTCATTCTGGATTCTGAGTATTCAATACCTCCGCTCTTTTTCACAAAATCAATCACTTCTTTTACCTTTTTATCGTCTGTATTGTGGTTTTTTACAATGTTGATGATCCGTTTGCGGTCTGAATAACCGGACTTATCCAATGCATGTATCAATGGAAGTGTCATCTTGCTTTCTTTGATGTCAATACCTGTTGGTTTGCCGATGATGCCCTCCGGGCCATAGTCAAACAGGTCATCTTTGATCTGGAATGCAATACCAATATGCTCACCGAACTGATGCATTTTTTCGATCGTCGCTGCATCAGCCCCTGCCGCCGCCGCACCACAGGCACAACAGGAAGCAATAAGTGACGCTGTTTTCTGCCTGATGATATCGAAATAAATTTCCTCCTTGATGTCCAACCGCCTGGCTTTTTCGATCTGCAAAAGTTCCCCTTCGCTCATTACGCGTACGGCAGTACTAACTATTTTCAGGAGATCGTGGTCATTGTTTTCGACAGAAAGCAGCAAACCTTTGGAAAGCAGGTAATCCCCTACCAGCACGGCAATTTTATTTTTCCAGAGCGCATTGATGGAGAAAAAACCCCTCCGTTCATTGGAATCGTCAACTACATCGTCATGAACCAGCGTTGCCGTATGCAGCAACTCAATCAAAGCAGCAGCGCGGTAGCTTGCATCGGTAATACCTCCGCAAAGGCCAGCCGAAAAGAATACAAACATCGGGCGCATCTGTTTCCCTTTCCGCTTCACAATATAATGAGTGATGCGGTCAAGCAATGCCACCTTGCTTCGCATCGACTCCCGGAAATGGGATTCGAATTTCTCCATAACCGGAGCAATTGGTTCTTTTATTTTATTCAGCGAAAGCATTGCGGCTGCGAAAGTAAATTAAAATAATTGCGAAAGTGTTCCCGGGGTTTCTGTTTCTTTACACCCTCAATGGCATCCATGAAAATTACCGAAGCTGAATTTACCGGCAGCTTTCCAAAAGTTGACCTTTGCCCGAAACCGGTAATGCCGGAGTATGCTTTTATCGGTCGATCCAATGTCGGAAAATCAAGCCTGATCAATATGCTGACCAATAGAAAAGGTCTGGCAAAGATCTCCTCTACTCCGGGAAAAACACAGCTTATTAATTATTTTCTCATCAATAAGAAATGGAACCTTGTGGATCTTCCAGGCTATGGATTTGCTAAAGTATCCAAGGACAAACGGCAGGAATTTGAAAAAATGATCCGGGGTTTCCTTACCGGCCGGCCATGCCTGATGACGGTTTTTATTCTTGTAGATGCCAGGATCCCACCCCAAAAGCTCGACATTGATTTTATTAATAAAACCGGAGCCAGCAATATTCCTTTGGTGTTGGTATTTACAAAAACGGATAAATTATCGGCGCGGCAGATCTCGAAAAGTACGCAGGCCGTACTGGATGAACTGGCAAAAACCTGGGAAGAGATGCCAAGGCATTTCATTACTTCTTCCGTTACAAGAACGGGGAAGGATGACATCCTGAAATATATTGAAGAGTCGAATAAGGTTTTTTAGAACGAACGAGGTTTCCTCTTTTCTTTTATGGAACCTTTGGATTCTCCGGAATGCCAGTTAACAAAATATTTTTTTCAGGAAGTCTTAAATATCTCCGTCTCTTTCGCAAACTGCTCGGCAAACTTTTTTATTTCGCGTGTCATGTGCGCGTCGTTGGTTGCACGCTGATAGGTTTCAGCCATTGTCATCATGTTCTCATAGAAAAAACGCTTCATGTCGTCAACAAGCATCTCCTTTGTCCAAAGGTCGATGCGGAGCGTAGTGTTTTCTTTTCCATCCCATACCGTAAGCATGGTGGCCTTGCAATCGCGCTTGCCTTCAAAGCCGCTGTCTGTTGCTTCCCACTGAATGGATTCAGGGACCTTGTTTTCGTCAAGGGTAACGGTGAATTTGATTTCTGATGACTTCATTAGGTACGAATAACGAATGTTTGCGAATTTACGGATGTACGAAATACGAATCGATACGAATGTACAAAATACGAATGGTACGAAAGATTGCGAATTTACGAAATACGAATGAAGTAATCACCGGAATTTTTAATGGCTGCATCCTGCCTATTGCAACCTGCGTATTGCCTACTTTTTTTCCTTTGCCTATTGCCAGCCCGATAGATATCGGGAGCTTACTGCCTACTGCCTACTTCTCCTTTCACTTCGCCGGTTTGTACCCGGAGTCGCGGAATATCTTTTGAGAATCCTTCTCGGTCATCAGTTGTGCGAGGGAAATCCCGGAGTGTTTGTCCATATACGCTTTCACGATTTTGTACCCGATCCAGGCGCCGATATTACCCGGAGACTCTTTCGGAAAACCATTGGTAGATGGCCCGTCATTGATAAATTTTCCAATCTGGCTGGCTTCACTGGAGAATAATAGTTTGTGTTCAATAAAGAATGACCAGATCGATTTTTCGCTTGCAATACACCAGTCCAATTGTTTTTTTGCATAGCCGAATTTGATAGTGTCACTGATTTCAGGCAGCATCATGTCCAGAAAATATTGCTCTTTACCAAGATTGATCATCTGACTTATTAGATCTGTCCGGGCCGGATCTGGCTCGTATTCACTCTGACCCCATCCGCGCATGGCATCAACAACGATATATTCCCTTCTCATCTTACGGATCTTGTATTCCGGCATTTGAAGAGAAGGATAATATTTTGAATCACTTCCGAGATACATGTCGAGCCCGATGCCGAGCATGCTGTCGGCACTGATTACTGCATAGTTAAATCCCGAAATATATGTTATCACACGTGGAATATTTTTTTCAGGAAAATAATATTTGTAATGCCGGAAAGCATTTGTGAATTGCCCGTTCAATTCCGAAAAATCATTGTACGTTTTTTTTGTGTCTGCAAATATGTTTGTGATGTCAGGATCATGCACAAAATCATTCAGTCTGGTTTTGAGAAGAATGGTATCCGGAGTGCCCAACTTCAATAACTGGTAAGTAAAAAGGTCAAAAAAGCTGCCGTATTTGTGCTGAAGCAGAAATATGTTTCCCGAATTCTCGGCAAGATCATTTTCAAATCGTTCTGTTTCAATCTTTACATCCACCTGCGAAACATCTACATTCTTCTTATCCGGTGAACAGGAAGAGATGAACAATAAAATGTAAAAAAGAATATGACGGCGGAGCGGAATGCGCTTTGAAAATTGGCGTAACATTGCAGTACATTCTGAAAGCATAATTGCAAAGGTAAAACAAAGAAGACCTTCAGGCGTTTGCTTTATCATCATCAGTTAACAATTAATATTTACAAATACATCAAAATGAAAAAGGCGTTTCTTATTCTTACTCTACTATCTGTGTCATTGGCGGGTTATTCACAAAAAGGCGACAACAAATTTCATTTTGGAATAAAAGCCCAGCCTGCTTTGGCCTGGTTTAATGTAGATGCTCCAGAAGGTGTATCACTAAAATCGGATGGCCTTCCGTTTGGATTCGGATACGGACTGATCACTGATTTCGGATTTGCCGATCATTATGCCTTCTCAACCGGCCTTGAAGTGGTTTACAGGGGTGGAAAAACTTTAAGGAATTCTAAAAACATACTGGGCCAGGACCCTACTACTGCAAATAAATACTCTTTGCAATTTATTGAACTTCCAATAACCCTGAAATTGAGAACAAATGAGATCGGTTACATGACCTATTTTTTCCAGGTTGGTTTTGCACCCGGGTATGCCATTCGTACAAAAGCTGATATCACAACAAACAACAATGGTGTAACAAGTACAAAAACAAGGGTTGATGTAAGCGATGATATCAATGAGTTCAACATGAGCATGATCATCGCTGCCGGCGCTGAATACAACATCAGTGGTAACACTTCATTGCTGTTCGGGCTTACTTTCAATAATGGATTTCTTGACCTCCTTGACGATACCCAATACGGCGGTAAAAAAGTAAAAGGCACCAGTAATTTCCTTTCATTGACAGCAGGCATCATGTTCTGAGAAAATGTTTACTAATTACGAATATGATCCTAATGTACTAATTACGGATATGAACCTTCCCGATAGCTCCCGACACATCGGGACGGGATTACCAGTTACGCATAGCTCTTCCTTATCCATTGGTATTTAGTAAATTCGTATAAATTAGTATTTAGTACATGTTAAAGATTGCACTTGCCCAGTTAAACTACACCATCGGCGATTTTGAGAAAAATGTTTTCAAAATCAAGGAGTCCATCGCACGGGCAAAAGCGGAACATGCGGATCTGATTGTTTTTTCTGAACTGTGTATCAGTGGCTATCCTCCACGGGATTTTCTCGAGTTCAGTGATTTTATTGACCGTTGTAATAAAGCTGCTGAAGAAATAGCTTCTGTTTGTGTTGGCATTACTGCCATTGTAGGCTGCCCGACAATCAACCCTAAACCGGAAGGAAAAAACCTGTTCAACTCCGCTTATGTATGTACGGATGGAAAAATTACAGATGTCATTCATAAATCCTTGCTTCCGAACTACGACATCTTTGATGAATACCGCTACTTCGAACCGAACAGCAATTTCCATTGCATCAGCGTGAAAGGAAAAAAAATCGCATTGACCATTTGTGAGGACTTATGGAATGTAGAAGACGATCCGATGTACGTTAGTTCACCAATGGATGAACTGATCAGGGAAAAGCCGGAACTGATGATCAACATTGCCGCTTCGCCATTTGACTATGGCCATGCTGAAAAAAGAAAAAGTATTTTAAGCAGGAATACAAAACAATATGGTATTCCACTGTTATATCTGAATCATGTAGGTGCACAAACCGAAATTGTTTTTGACGGTGGTTCAATGGCAATGAATGAAAAGGGAGAAGTGACTTGTCAGATGAAATACTTTGAAGAGGATTTTGAAGTCGTTGAAATATTCACTGCGAAGACGCCGATTTTGGCAGGCAAAACAATGTCAAAGATTGACCGGATTCACGCAGCATTGGTGCTTGGCATCAAAGACTATTTTCACAAACAGAATTTTACAAAAGCAATTCTGGGATTGTCAGGCGGCATTGATTCTGCAATTGTAACCTGCCTTGCTACAGAGGCATTGGGAAAAGAAAATGTGCTTCCTGTCTTAATGCCTTCACAATATTCATCTGAAGAATCAGTCTCAGATTCCGTTGCTTTATGCAAAAACCTCGGAATCCGATATGAAATAATTCCGATCGAAAAAGTGTATGCTGAATATATTCTGACCTTAAGCAATCAGTTTAAAGGCTTGACTCCGGGAATTGCTGAAGAAAACATCCAGGCAAGAATTCGCGGAATGCTCCTGATGGCCATGTCAAATAAGTTTGGACATATCCTGCTGAACACATCCAACAAAAGTGAAATCGCAGTCGGATATGGTACATTGTATGGTGACATGTGCGGAGGGATTTCTGTAATTGGCGACGTTTATAAAACGGAAGTGTATGACCTGGCCAAAAACATCAACATGGAAAAGGAGATCATACCTGATGCTATTATTACAAAAGCGCCTTCAGCAGAATTAAGGCCCGGGCAAAAAGATTCCGACTCGCTTCCTGAATATCATTTGCTTGATCCGATACTATACCAGTACATCGAAAAACGGAAAGGCCCACAGGAATTGGTCGGGGCGGGAAATGATGCTGCTCTTGTGAAACGGATCCTTAAGCTTGTAAACACCAACGAATACAAGCGCTACCAGACGCCGCCCATTCTGCGCGTTTCACCGAAAGCATTCGGTCAGGGCCGCAGGCTTCCCATCGTGGGGAAATATTTATCGTAAAACTAAGTGGAAATCAGAAACTGACAGCCTGCAGGTATTTTTCGCTCAGCGGCTTGTTCAGGTACTTTGTCACATAAGGATTGGTTGATGCACGATTGATATCTTCTGCGGATATCGAAGATGAAAGTACGATCACCTTGCAAAATTTCTTAATGATATCCGGCAGTTTTTCATACTCAACCAGGAAGCCAAAACCATCCATGACTGGCATGTTGAGGTCAAGAAAAATGACCTGAGGAAGGGTATCGGTGGAATCAGAATTTCTGCGGAGGAAATCAAGTGCTCCTTCAGCCGAATTTTTTACGGTAACCTGCTTTGAAAAATTCGATGTCGTGATCATCCTTTCATTGATAAAATTATCAATGTCATTGTCATCAACCAGCAGTACGCGTTCAAACATTGTTGCCATTACTTATTCTCTATATTCCTTAAATACGGCTTAAGTGTTATTATGTTTCTTTTCCCTTGTGAAAAACCATTTCGAATAATGATGCAGGAAATTTTGTTTGGCAGGTGTAAAATATTTCTACTTTTGCCAACCTTTTTGGTGACATAGCTCAGTTGGTAGAGCAAAGGACTGAAAATCCTTGTGTCGCTGGTTCGATTCCAGCTGTCACCACAGAAATTAACTACTCCGGGCTTGTGCTCACAATTTCGGAAAATTACCAATAAAAAGATGAATCTTATTATTGATATTGGTAATACAAGGACAAAAGTTTTTGTTTTTGACGGAGAACGGTTGCTGGCCGACCATACTTTTCGAAAATTAACTTCGGCACTCCTTAGCAAGATCCTTTCAGGTCATAACTTTGACGCCTCCATTCTCTCATCTGTAGTCAAAACTGGCAGCGCAACAGCAAAATTGCTAAGGAAAAAGACAGATTTTGTTCAATTGAGCCAAAACACATCCCTTCCTTTCCGAAACGAATATAAATCCAAAGAAACCCTTGGAAATGACCGGGTTGCCAATGCTGCCGGAGCATTAAAGACTTTCCCGGGGAAGCATTGTCTGATCATTGATGCCGGCACCTGTGTGAAATATGACTTCATCAATAAAAGCAAGAAATACCTTGGCGGGGCCATCAGCCCTGGATTGATGATGCGGTACCGTGCGCTGCATCAATTTACCTCCAAGCTGCCATTGGTAAAGCCCTCAGGCAGTGTTCAGCTTACAGGCAAGACAACAAAAGAGTCAATTATTTCAGGTGTTCAGCTTGGAATACTGAACGAAATGGAAGGATATATTCGTCAGTATAGCTTAAAATATAAGGGTCTGAAGGTAATTCTTACCGGAGGGGATGCTGTATATTTTGCTCATCTTCTTAATTTCCCCATCTTTGCCGCCCCTAAATTGACAGCCATCGGACTAAATGAAATTTTGCAACATAATCTTGAGAAGAAATAACATCGCTTTTCTATTCCTGTTTTTCTTTGCTTTTTCGGTCCGGGCCCAGGTTTCAACCAGTTCTCCGTATTCCCGTTACGGGATCGGCGATCTCCAGTTTGGCGGATTTTCAAAAAACCTCGGAATGGGCGGAATGGGATTTGCGCTTTCTCAACCTTTCACCATCAATTTTAACAACCCGGCAACTTACAGTTCCATTGCCCTCACCACTTTTGAAGCAGCAGGAACCGGAAGCATGTATGAACAACATAACGCCACCAGCCAGCATGCATTTCAATACAATGGAGACTTCGGCTACCTGGCTATGGGTTTTCCATTAATTTCAAAAAAATGGGGACTAAGTTTCGGTTTGCTACCATATAGCAGTGTTGGATATGGCATTGCCGACAAACAGATCAACAAAGTGAGTGGTGATGTGCAATACCATACTTATGAAGGATCAGGCGGATTAAATCAGTTTTACATTGGATCAGGATTTTCGCTGGGAAAAAATTTCTATGCAGGAGTAAACGCTTCATTTCTTTTCGGAACCATCAACCAGTTGAGGAAAGTGGAGTATCCGTCAAACAGCTACTACAATACGAAGTTGACTGACCAGACCATCATCAACAACTTTTATTTCAAAGCCGGCTTGCTAAAGACCTTCGACAGTCTGGCCATTGCGAAAAGTGACAGTATCATCTTATTTGATAAAAGAATAGCAGCATATGAAGACTCCATTACTGTTCTTCATAAATTAATTTCAGCTTTGAACGAACTGAAGTCAACGGATAGCATTACAGTTCAAATCCAGCGTGAATCGCTTGCAAAATCTGTCTCTGATCTCAATGAGCAAATCATGCAGGCAGATGCAGCACGCGAGCAGGTTACAAGGCGAAAACAAAAAAGCGGATGGTCACTCTCCATTGGTTTAACCGGCTCTCCATCGCAATCGCTGAAAGCAAAACATACCCAGCTTGCGCAGAGTTATTATTATTCAAATGGCATAGAATATATTCGTGACACTGTATATAATATTGAAGAGGAAAAAGGGAAACTGGTTCTTCCTTTATCTCTTGGACTTGGATTTACATTTAAAGAAAGTAGTCACTGGATTGCCGGCGCAGATTTTTCCGTTCAAAACTGGCAGGAATATTCTCTTTTCGGAGTTAAGGATTCTCTGGCAAACAGCTGGAGGGCTTCAGGAGGATTTCAGTGGACGCCAAATGACAGGAGTATCAAATCCTATTTCAGCCTTGTTCAGTATCGCTTTGGCGGCCATTTCGAACAAACCTACCTTCAATTAAAAAATTCACAACTTGTGGATTATGGATTAAGTATGGGATTCGGATTCCCTATGAAACGTGTTGCCACCACCATTCAAATTGCTTTTGAAGCAGGTAAAAGAGGAACCATTGCAAATAACCTCGTAGAGCTGAACTATGTTAAATGCACCATTGGATTTACACTGAATGACCGCTGGTTTATCAAGCAGAAGTTTGATTAGATCCGGAACGCAGATGACGCAGATATAGCAGATTCGCACCGATTTTATCATAAATTATCATCATCACCTGCTCAATCTGCGTTCCATAATATTTCATTTTACCTTCCATTATTTCTCTTTTCCGGATTCGCGCAATCGTGTATATTTGCTCAAGTGTTATCAAAGAAAACAGTTCTTATTTTACTCTTTTCGACCTTTGTTTTTGCGTCATGCGAAAATGATATTGAAAAAGTAAAACTGCTGAGTGATCATAAAATAGCTCCGGTTGAAACGGCTTCGGTGATTAGGATCATATACAGTGACTCCGCCAAAGTTCAGATGGAGATTTCTGCAAAAGAACTCAACAGGTTTGAAACTGAGAATCCTTACATAGAAATGCCGAAAGGATTTCAGGCGAATTTCTTTGACGACAGTATGCACGTAAAAAGCAAACTCACCGCAGATTACGGCATACGTTACGAGCGCGATCAGAAAATGGAAGCAAGGAAGAATGTGGTGGTGGTGAATGAAAAAGGAGAAACGCTGAATACGGAGCACCTCATCTGGGATGAACGCACAGAGAAGTTGAGGAGTGATGAGTTTGTTAAGATCACGACAAAAGGAGAAATCATCATGGGTACAGGCTTTGAGGCCAACCAGGATTTCAGTAAGTATAAAATATTCAACATAAAAGGAACCATTCCAATAAATTCAAATAATCATGCTCCGAATTCTTGAGATCGCCTGGCTTTGTGTAGCAATTGCAACTTTTGGTGCAGCGCTTTTCCAGTTTTTCACCGGTGAAGAATCCTGGTGGTTTTTGCTGATCGGGACTGCCATTGCAGTAACCATGTACATGGTGCGAAAAAAGCAGCGTATCAAGATGGAAGAATATTCAAGGAAACAGCAGGATGCGGGGAGGTATCATTGAGATTTTATTAGTCTTTACCTCAGAATAAAATGATGAAATTCATTTTAATTTTTATTCTGCTTTCCAATACAGTATTATCACAATCTACGTTTTTTACGGGAGGAAATATTTGTCCATCAGACGACTGGCATCTCGTGTTCAGTGATGAATTTAATGACACCACTCTGAATAAAGATATTTGGTTTACATATTATCCATGCAATGATAATTGGTCTGTTCCCTGTGAAGGGGCGCGTGTAAGTAATAATAATCTTTGGCTGGAAAATAATGTTGTTGAAAGCAATGGGACACTAAAATTAATTGCAAGGAAAGAGACTGCAACCTGGTTTTCAACAACGAGGGATTTCACATCAGGGCTGATTTTTTCGAATGGATCTTACAGATTTCCTTATGGGAAATTTGAAATGTACGGGAAGGTCCCGTCTGGCGCAGGTTTAAATGCAGCCTTCTGGCTTTTCGGAGGTGATGGAGCAGGTAATAGTACAGAAATAGACGTTTTTGAATTTCGGGGAGACAAACCTAAAATTTATCATCCGGGCATTTTTAAATATGAAGGTGCCGATTTTAAAGCACATCATGATTGCAAAATTGAAAGCATTGATTTTTCTCTTGACTATCATTTATATGTAGTTGAATGGGATCCATTCCTAATTACCTTCTATATTGACAATAGTCCGGTTTTTATCATCAGCAGGTTTTATACTTTGTCTGGTAACGAGGTTACATGGTGTTGCGTTGAACCAGGAATATATACTATACAGCCGGCTTATCCTCACGGACTAAATACTGTCCTAAGTATTATTGCCGGCTTAGGCGTCGGTTCCGGCGACGACGCCCCAAACGCCAACACCTCCTTCCCTTCTCAGTTTGAAATCGATTACATTCGCGTGTACCAGCGTGACCCACCTTCAAGCGCTGACTACAATTGCGAAGTTCTACTTTTCCCAAATCCTGTTACTTCCTCTCTTAAAATCAGAAAAAACAGGATGACACGTGTTCGAATTGAAAATATTTTCGGCGAAATACTTTTTTCAAAGACAGTAACCGGAGATGAAACAGATGCAGACGTAAGTTTTTTCAGGCAGGGAATTTATTTTGTTGAAGTACAATCGGAGGATGGTACCTTTGCGAATAAATTTATCAAACAATAATTCAAAATAGATTCCTCATTCCACCCCGTTAAACCGGGGTTCCATTCGGAAAGACATTGCCAATTGTAAATTATGGGAGATGTCGGGTGTAGTATAGAATTGGAATCCTGCAATCTCCCGATTATTTAAGTTTGCGTTGCAATTCCGACCCCGCCCCAAAAACTTCGGGGCGAAAAAGAAATCTCAGCGATCTATAAAGTCATCAATATTTCTATGAAAGCTTCCATTCTTTTCTTTACAACAGCCGCCCTCCTCATTTCCTGCAGTCCGCAGAAAAAGGAGCTCACTACCATCACAGGTCAGCTGCAAAACGCCGCCAACATTAATATCTATTTTGAAAAAATTACCGCCGATGGTGATATCCCCGTTGATTCAGCCACAACCGATGGCGATGGAAACTTTACACTCATTAACCGCGCTGATGAACTGGATTACTACCTGCTGAGAACAGGAAACCAAAGTGTTGCTTACCTGATCTTAAAAGGCGGCGAAACACTTACCATTAAAGGAGATGCCAATAACATGGAACAGACTTATGAAGTGAAAGGATCAGAAGACACGCGCGTCCTATTACAGTTAAAACGATTTGATACGCACCTATCTGATTCCATGAACAGGATTTATTCCGCCTTCAGGGAAGAGAATCCGTTTCAGAAGGATTCTGTTGGTGCATTGCTGCAACAGCAGTACCTCTCTACGATGCGCGATTTTGCAATCAACCTGATCAGGCAAAATTTTTCTTCGATGGTTTCTCTTTCCGCCACAAAATACCTTGACAAACAAAAAGATTTTTCTCTCTTCGTCATGCTGAACGACTCCCTGCATCAGGCACTCGGAGACAACAGATATGTCAACGTATTTTCAAAGCAGGTTGAAGACATGAAACGGTTGCCTGTGGGCAGCATGGCTCCTGAAATAAAATTACCATCACCTGAAGGAAAAGAAATTGCTTTGTCTTCGTTGAAAGGGAAGGTCGTTGTGATTGATTTCTGGGCAAGCTGGTGCGGACCATGCAGACGTGAAATGCCGGAAATGATTGAGCTCTATAAAAATTTTAAAAACCTCGGACTTGAGATTTACGGCGTATCACTCGATGACAATATAGATGCCTGGAAAACTGCAATTGCAAGTGATCATATTACATGGATACAGGTGAGTGAACTGAAGAAATGGGATTCAAAAGTTGCGCTGGAATATGGGATCGAAGAAATTCCGCAAACGATTCTCATTGATCGTGAAGGCAAGATTGTAGCGAAGGGATTACCATTTGGTGAGCTGCAGGTTAAATTGCAAGAGGTGTTAAGGATGTAGGATGTAATATGTAAAATGTAATATGTAAGTCAGGAACTTGGGTGCATGTTTTGGCTTACGGAATTCGTGAGAAACGATTTTTTTTCTAAGTTGCAGGCTTATTCCAACTAAATAATGAGCAATTCTACAAAGCTTATTTTTTCATTCCTGAGTTTTTCATTGTGCATCATGCATGGTGCATTTTCAAAAGATTATTTTCAGCAAAAAGTAGAATACACCATCCGCGTTTCACTTGACGACAAAAAACATGCCCTCAAAGGTGAAGAGGTGATCACTTACACCAATAATTCTCCTGATTCACTTTCAGAAATCTATTTTCACCTGTGGCCGAATGCGTATAAAAATGATGAGACCGCTTTGTCTGATCAGCTTGAGAGGTTGGGAGACAATCGTATGGTCATTGCGAAGGACAGCGACTTCGGTTACATTGACGGGCTGAGTTTCAGGATTGACGGAAAGGCAATTGACTGGGAATTCATTGAAGACACCATTGATGTTTGTGTATTGCATCTTAAAAAAGCTTTACAACCTTCAGCAACAATTACAATCTCCACAAATTTCAAAGTTCAGATCCCATCCGCGGATCTTTCACGCCTCGGGCACGATGGTCAGGCTTATTACATTACCCAATGGTACCCGAAACCGGCAGTATATGACGTAAATGGATGGAATTATTTTCCATACCTCGACAAAGGAGAGTTTTATTCTGAATTCGGAAGCTTCGATGTATACATAACGCTGCCGAAGAATTATGTGGTTGGTGCCACGGGAAACCTGACCGGCAATGACAGTGAATTGGTCTGGTTGAATGAGAAAGCAATAGCAACCCGGGCAATGACTGCCTTCGAAAAGGACATGTCATTCCCCTTGTCAGATACAGCAGACAAAACACTTCACTACCATGCAGAAAATGTACATGACTTTGCCTGGTTTGCAGACAAACGCTACCACGTCTTGAAAGATGAATTCGAATTTCCGGTTTCAAAAAAGAAAGTCACAACCTGGGCGTTTTTTACAAATGCAGAACCGGAACTATGGCGGAAGGCAAATGAATATTCAAAAGATGCACTCACTTATTTTTCAAAATGGGTTGGTGAATATCCATACAATCAATTTACATGCGTCGATGTGGCATATGCTTCAGGAGACGGGATGGAATACCCGATGCTCACTGCAATCGGTACATATGGCAGTGCTTTTGATCTTGAGGCAACCATACAGCATGAAGTAGGTCATTCATGGTTTTATGGAATACTTGGAAGTAACGAACGCCTGCATCCATGGATGGATGAAGGCATGACACAGTTTCTTGAAACGCGTTACACCTATGCAAAGTACGCAAATGACAGTGCGAAGCAAATGGAACACACCGGTCTTTTTGGGAATGGCACCAACGTCACTTATAACCACCGCAAACTGGAATACCTGAAATACTGGCATGGCGCGCGTGCCAATACAGACCAGCAACCTGAACTGAATGCGGAATATTTCTCGTCCATTAATTACAGCGCCGACGCTTATCGTAAAACAGCATTGAGCTTTGACTATCTTAAATGCTATCTCGGTGATTCATTATTTGACAGGTGCCTGCACGAGTATTTTGATCAGTGGAAATTCAAACATCCGATGCCCGGTGATTTGAAAAAAGTTTTTGAAAAGAGTTCAGGAAAAAAACTGGACTGGCTATTCACGGATCTCATCCGCTCGACAAAAAAAATTGATTACAAAATCTCCTCTGCCGGTAAATCCGGCGACGGATATTCTGTCCGCCTTAAAAATTCAGGAAGCATTTCATCACCTGTGTCATTGAGTGGAATGAAAAACGGAAAGGTGCTGAATACTTCATGGTACGATGGTTTCAAAGGAGCAAAAACACTCAGCTTTTCATGTACCGATTGTGATGCGATCAAAATTGACGGAGAAGAGCGGATCCCGGAACCGAGAAGAAGAAATAATACGATCCGCACTTCCGGAATTTTCCGTAAGATCGAAAAGATAAAGATCCAGATCCCCGTCGGAGAAGAAGATCCAACACGTTCGCAGATCTACCTTGCCCCTGCCATTGGCTGGAACAACTACAATAAATGGATGTTTGGGGGCGCCATCCACAACCTTACACTGATTGAGAAAAGGTTTGAATATTTACTTGCGCCAATGTATGCTCTTGGCAATAGTACTCTTGCAGGCGGAGGAAGACTGAGCTACAATATCTATTTCAACAATGCTTCAGTCAACAAGCTCAACTTCAGTGTCGGATATTCAACATATGCATACGAAAATTTCGAAACTTATATTGACACCACTAAACAGGATTTTTCAGCAGCGCTTACTTTCAGTAAAATATCTTCATCAATAACATTGAGTTTGCTGGACAGAAAGAAAAATCCTGACGAATATAGTTTTGTTAGATTTCGCCATGTGTACATAGAGTATGAGCGCCCTGAATTTACACTCTTGAATAAGCCAACTGACTCCATCAGCATTTATCATGTTGGCTTGAGAAAATACTATCCTAATTTTTATTTCCTTTCTTATCAATTCGGAAACCAGGTAACATTCCATCCGCGTGAATTTAACCTGACATTCGGACAAACGCTAAACCTTGTCCTGGCAAGTATTGAATACAACCAGATCATTTCCTTTAATAAAAAAGGACGGGGATTTGAATACAGGATTTTTGCCGGCTTCAACGGGGAACTTGAAGACGTAAAATATACCTCATCAGGAATTTTTGATGCAAGGTATCATATCAACGGACAATCCGGAGCAACTGACTATTTGCGGGATGAAGTATTTATGGGGAGGTCAGAAACGACAGGATTGCTTTCACAACAATTTACTTCGACGCATGGTGGACTAAAGATCGCAACCGATTATCTCGGGCAAGCAAAAACATGGCTGATGGCCTTGAATATGAAAGTACCATTTCCTGGAAAACTGCCTTTGTATTTTTTTGCTGATGTAGGCGCATTTGATAAGGCGAAAGTTAATTCCCTGAAAAGCGAGGCTGATTTTGTATACGATGCCGGCGTTGAAGTCCGCCTGATTCCAAAAATCCTTTCCGTTTATTTCCCGTTTTTCTATTCAAACAATGTTAAAGAAGTCTATGACCAGTTTCCAGACAAGTATAATAGCTATTTGAAAAAAATCCGCTTCGAGCTGAATATATCAAAGCTGAATCCGTTTACTTTGCGCGATCAGGTAAGGTTTTGAAGGATCAGGGAAGAGATGTGAGAATTGAGAATTGAGAATTGAGAATTGAGAATTGAGAATTGAGAATTGAGAATTGAGAATTGTTCATCTGGGTGTTCCGGATTATGCATCCAGCCTGGAGCGTGAGAAAAAGATTGTGCGGTGGATGGATTCAATAAGGAATGATTGCGAAGAATTATACCTGCTTGGAGATGTCTTTGATTTCTGGTTCGAATACAAAACTGTTGTGCCCCGCGGATTTGTCCGTCTGCTCGGAAAGATCGCTGAGTTTACCGATGCAGGAATTCCGGTTCATTATTTTACCGGCAACCACGACATGTGGACATTTGACTACCTCACAAAAGAACTCAACGTTAAACTTTACCGTGAGCCAATTGAAGCAGAATACAATGGCAGAAAATTTTACATCGGGCACGGAGATGGATTAGGCCCCGGTGATTATGGATACAAGTTCATCAAGAAAGTATTTGCAAGTCCATTATGTCAATGGCTTTTTGCACGCCTTCATCCCAACCTTGGCGTTGGCATAGCCAATTATTTTTCAGGCAAAAGCAGAATTGCCACAGGAACAACGGATGAAATTTATCATGGTGATGAAAAAGAATGGCTTGTCATTCATGCCAAAGCACTGCTGGAGAAAAAGCATTATACTTATTTTGTCTTTGGTCACAGGCATCTGCCACTTGACATAAGCCTTACCGGTGGTGTGGGAGAAAAGAGCAGCCGATATATTAACCTGGGCGACTGGGTGAAATACTTCACCTATGCTGTATTTGACGGCAACGACCTGGAATTAAAAAAATACGAAGGTTAATTGTTCAGCCGATCGCAGTATTCAGGTCAGGCAATCTGCCATACTGCTGAAGGATGGCAAAGTGTGAGCGCATGGCTTTTCCAAAAGTTTCATTTTCCATGTAAGGGATCCCGAATTCTTCTGCAGTCTTTTTTACGATAGGGGCGATCACCGGATAATGTACGTGACATATCCTTGGAAAAAGATGATGTTCGACCTGAAAATTCAATCCGCCCACATACCATGAGATCCATTTGTTTTTCCGGGAGAAATTTTTTGTTGTATTCATTTGGTGAATAGCCCAGGAGTTTTCAATATTTCCGTATTCATCAGGCACAGGATGCGAGGTACCTTCAACTGTATGCGCCAGCTGAAAAACGACCGTAAGTATGATCCCAGCGATAAAGTGCATAAGGAGAAATCCCGGCAAAAGTTCCATGAACGGAATACCAAAAACGAATACAGGTAAGCCAAAGAATACGATATAGTAAACGACTTTACCGGCTACAATTTTCATCAGTTTATTGACATTATCAGCCGTTGACTTTGTGTTCACTTTATTCCTCACATACTTAGTGAACTGTACAAAATCTTTTAGGGTACACCAGTAAAGCGTCATAATACCATAAAAGAAAATGGCATAAAATTTCTGGAGCCGGTGAAAGCGATGAACCTTGGTATGAGGAGAAAACCGCAAAACAAGTTTGTTATCAATGTCCTCATCCATATCCGTGATATTGGTATAGGTATGATGTAGGATGTTATGCTGCAATTTCCAGTTATAAACCGAACCTCCGAGCAAAATCAACGTATGCCCGAGAATCTTATTTACCATTTCATTGGAGGAATATGCTCCATGGTTGGCATCATGCATGACACTCATACCCATACCTGCCAGTCCTAACCCCATAATAGACCATAAGATAAAGCTTATACCAAATCCGGGATGATAGAGACAGATGATGGCCAGTGGAAGCAGGTATGTGATCAGCAAAACCGCCGTTTTAATAACCATGGTGGCATTGGCATGGCGCGAAAGATGATTCTCGGTAAAATACCTGTCAACATTCTCACGCAGTGTATTGTAGAAAGCTGATTTGTCCTTGTCAACGAATTTGACCTGTCCTTTCATTTTCCGCTACATTATAGGTTGAAGGTGCAAGATAGGTAAAAAAAGATAGCCGGCGTTTTTGGAAGTTATATTGATTAATGTTTTGAAAACTTTTCGAGTAAAAAAAATTGCACCTTTCAATTCTATATATCTTTACCACACTTTTTATTCTGAATCTTCAACCCCTAATTAAATTAATAAAAATGAGAAGAATTATTACTTCCCTTCCTTCACTGGTTTCAATTTTATGTCTATCGCTTTTTAGCATCCAGACTCAGGCCCAGGATGATGCCGGAATTGCCGGAATTACGCAACCAGCCTCAACAGTTTGCCGCGGAAATGCAAACGTAGAAGCAACGCTCCATAACTATGGTGCAGTCAACATCACTACATGCACAGTTCAATGGACCGTGAATGGCGTATTGCAGGCACCATTCAGCTATAGTGGAACGCTCACCCCGGGCAGTGATGCCACCGTCACACTTGGAAATTACATTTTCAATGCCGGGGCTTATGCTATTGTGGCATACAGTGAAAATCCAAACGGAAATACTGATTCAGACAATTCGAATGATACTTCTGCAACAACAGTGAATACTCAGTTAAACGGAACATATACAATTGGCGGCACAACTCCTGACTATTCAAATTTCGCAGGTGCCGTGAATGACCTGAATAATTTTGGTGTATGCGGCGCTGTTATATTCAATGTGCGTGCAGGAACTTACAATGAAAAACTTGTCATTAATCAGGTAGCCGGCGCTTCCGCTACAAATACAATTACCTTTCAGAGTGAAACAGGCGACAGCAGTTCTGTAATTCTCAATACTCCATCAGTTGACAGCACACTTGCAAACAATTACCTGATCAGGCTGAATGGAACAGATTACCTTACCTTAAAGCAAATGACATTGTCCCGCTCCGGGATTTCTGCCAATGCAAGGATCCTGGATTATACACAGGTTGCATCATTCAATATTGTAACCAATTGCCACCTGCTTGGCGTGAGTAACGGAATAACTGCCAACAGTCTTGGAGCGCTCGTTTATTCCAGCGGAGGAACTCCTTTCAATGATTCGATGAATACTTTTTCAAATAACCTTTTTGAAAATGGCTCAATCGGAATTTATTTTAATGGTGTCGGTACTTTATCACTTGAAAACGGAACATCACTTACAGACAATCAGTTTGTGAATCAGTTTGCATTTGCCATGCAACTGGCCTATGATCAAGCGCCACTGATCACAGGAAATTTCATTACCAGCAATTCAAACCACCCCGGCTATACAGGAATTTACCTGAGCGCCTGCCTTCGCAATACAATAGTCTCTAAAAACCAGCTTTCTTCCTGCCCTGGTAACGGGTTTTATTTTATTGACTGTGGTGCATTCCCTGTTCCCCGCGGCACTGTCTCAAATAATTTTGTAAATACCACTGATTCATCCGGAATTACATTGCTGAATGGTGGAAACCTTGACATCGTATATAACAGTATCCACGTTCAGGATGTATCTGCAGGAAGTTCGGCGCTTGCATTACGCGGCGTAAATTATGGAATGGTAGTCAAGAACAATGCACTTGTGAATTCAGGAGGCGGATACGCATACCTCATTGCGGATTCAGGCTTTGCAGGACTTGTTTCATCGGATTACAATGACCTTTATACAACCGGTTCGAATGTTGGAAGCTACCGTGGCACAGATGCGGCAGGCCTCGCTGACTGGCAAATTGCGGCAGCACATGACACCAATTCAATTTCTGCAGATCCGGCTTTCGTTTCTGCAAGCAACCTCCATGCGACCTCTATCGGATTTGACAACAAGGGCACATCGCTGGCAGGAATACTTGTCGATATTGACAACGACTTACGCAGTGCCACAACACCGGATATCGGTGCAGATGAATATACAGGCATGGGACATGATGTAGCAGTGGTAACAATGCTCAGCCCGCTGAACAATGACTGTGAAAATGCTGCTGCAGTTGTTTCTGTTGTCGTACATAACTACGGAGCATTTACAGAAACCAACATTTCTGTTCAGACAGATGTAACGGGTGCTTTTACCGCAACACTGAACGGAAGTATTTCATCGCTTGCACCGGGTCTGGATTCAACACTTTCTTTCGCAACTACGCTTAATACGACAGGCGGAGGCGATGCAACATTTACTGCCTATACCCAGCTTGCCACAGATGACAACCATTCAAATGACACCCTGAACTCAGGTATAATCCATATCAATCCAATACCTGCATTACCAACAGTCAGCAATGACAGCATCTGCGGACCGGGATCAGTTACATTAAATGCTACTTCATCTGATACACTTTTCTGGTATGATGTTGCGACAGGAGGAATTTCCATCGGCCAGGGTTCACCGTTTAATACGCCTAACATCAGCACTACCACAACATACTATGTGGAGGCAAGAAATTTCTGTTCCAGCGGACGTGTTGCTGTTGATGCCATCATCATGCCTTTACCGAATATCAATCTCGGGAATGACACTTCCATTTTGCTTGGTTCATCCATCACACTTGATGCAGGAGCAGGATTTGCTATCTATGTATGGAGTACAGGTGAAACCAACCAGACCATCACCCAAAGCCCTGTATTGCCAACCTGTTACAACGTTACAGTGCTCGACAACAATGGATGCGCGAATGCAGATACTATCTGTGTAAATGTCGTCTTCCCTTCAAATGTTGGTATCCAGTCATTGGTAACACCTACTGATCATCAATGTGAAAATGCAGCCACTCCAATAACAGTTCTTGTTGCAAATTATGGAAGCAACACGGCTACAGATATTCCTATTCAGATTGACATTACAGGTGCCATAAATGTTTCATTTAACGACACCTTGTTTGGATCAATACCTGCCGGCGGAAGTATCCCATTCACAATTGATTCAACGATCAACACAGCCGGCGGTGGTACGTTTAATATTACTGCTTATACTGTTTATGCTTCAGATCAGTCATCCGGGGACGACACCCTCATTTCAGTGATCAATATCAATCATGTCCCTCTTGCGCCTGTTGGCACAGACAATGCACGTTGCGGCGCTGGCGCGATAACATTGACGGGAACAGCTACAGATACAATTTACTGGTATGATGCACCTGTGGGAGGTAATCTTCTTGGTATTGGCACATACAACATTCCGTTTTTAGCAACAACAACAACTTACTACGCACAGACCGGATTTTCTTGTCCAAGTTTGACGCGCGATTCAGTAACTGCTACAATTTATAACTTGCCCGTTATTGATCTCGGACCTGATACATTAATTGTATGTGGAGACACCATTACCCTGGATGCTGGAGCCGGTTATTCAATGTATTTATGGTCTAATTCAGCAACAACACAAACCATTGACGTTGATACCCTCGGTGATTATTCTGTAATGGTTATCGATACCAATGGCTGTGCAAATCAGGATACGCTTCACGTAGACTGTTATGTTGGCATTACTGCCCTCAATGCAATGAACAACGTAAATGTTTATCCGAATCCTTCAACAGGAATCATTACTGTTGAATTAGGACGCTCAACATCTTCGGCAACCATCAGATGGATCGACCTCGAAGGCAGATTGATTTCAGAGGATGTTATTACAGGGATACACCAGAAAAACTATGACCTTACCTCGGTCAGGAAAGGCGTTTATTTGCTCCAGGTAATTTCAGGTGATGGTGTTTCTGTGCACCGCGTCATCATTCAGTAAGCATCAAATGTTTTAATAAGAATCCCGTTCCGAAACTTCGGGACGGGATTTTTATATTTCAATAACAGGTTATGATCAACGAAGCATATACCATTTCCACTGACAAGTCATTGTTGGATTTCAGTATGATCTTCAATTATCTGTCGAAAGAAAGCTATTGGGCAAAGGGGATCTCAGAGAATGTTGTCAGGCGCTCGATTGAACATTCCCTGTGCTTCGGTGTTTACATTGAAAACAAGCAGGTGGGCTTTGCAAGGATCATAAGTGATTTTGCAACCTATGCTTATCTCGCCGATGTATTTTTGTTACAGGATTACAGGGGAAAAGGATTATCAAAAAGGCTAATGGAAACCATTATGGCTCATCATGATCTGCAGGGCCTTAGAAGGTGGGTGCTTGCTACTGCTGATGCACATGGCTTATATGCCAGGTATGGGTTTATGCCAATTGCCAAACCCGAACGATGGATGGAAAAGCACAATCCTACAGTTTATCAAAAATGAAAAAGCTGCTGCTATTATTTATTTTGTTTTTTCCTCCTAACATTAAGTTGTTGGCGGGGGCAATAAATGCAGACAGTCTTCCTGAACTTAACCGGAAAATAATTGCTTTTGTAGATTCGAAAATGAAAAAGAAAGTGGGAAGGGGGGAGTGCTGGGATCTTGCAGCATTTGCACTGAATGAAGCAGGCGCCTCCTGGAATGGCAAATTAAAATTTGGGCGGTTACTGGACCCAAAAACTGAAACCGTGCTTCCCGGCGACATCATTCAGTTTGAAGGCGTAAAAATTAAATTTGAAAAGGGTGGAACGAAATACAAAGAGATACTTAACCACCATACAGGAATAATATACAGTGTGATTAGTCCAATGCAATTTGATTTGGCAAACCAGAACACCGCACAATATGGAAGAAAGGTCGGGCTCAGTTTTATTGACCTTGAACAGGTAACATCAGGCAGGTATTTTATTTACAGGCCGGTAAGGTAAATGAGGTGACCTTTTACAGAACTATATATTCAACGGATCGTAATATGTTAAAATCTTCGCAATTATGTATTCCTCTCCCCTTGTGGCTTACAGGAGATTAAAATACCTTTACATCCCGTTAACATCTGCTATTTCAATCTAACTTTTATCAATGTTGAAGAAATTTTACGCTTTCCTCATTCTGTCGCTATTTGCATTTTTTACAACGCCTTTGTTCGCACAAACCGGTTTGACATTTAATGGGGTGAACAGTTATGTTGCCATGGGTGCCGCGCCGGGATTGAACTCCACATCATTTACAGTTGAATGCTGGTTTAAAAAAGAAGGAGTTGGCGTGAGCACAAGTACGGGCACAGGTGGTTTATTTGCCATTCCGCTCGTTGCAAAAGGACGCGCAGAAGCAGAAGGCAGCAACAAAGACTTCAATTATTTTCTTGGTATTGATGCAACTGACAATGTGATCGCTGCTGATTTTGAAGAAGGACTAAGCGATCCGAATCCCGGAACAAACCATCCCATCAAAGGTGTTACGCCAATCTGTACGAACGTTTGGTACCATGCATGTGTCTCATACAACGGCACTACGTGGCGCCTATACCTGAATGGAGTGCTCGAAAGATTTTTAGTTATTAATCACCTTCCGCAAGCTGCAAGTATTCAGCAGGCAAGTATTGGCTCGGCAGTTAATTCATTGGGCGTACCTGATGGTTTCTTTAAAGGCTCAATGGATGAAGTGAGAATATGGAACACTGCGCTCTCCCCTGCTACGATACTGAGCAATATGACACAACAGATCACATCAGCTTCCGGATTGGTGGGCAGGTGGGGAATGAATGAAGGAATAGGAACCATTGCAGCCAGTACAGGCAGCGCTTCAGGCGTTAATGGTACATTGATCAACAGTCCTTCATGGACAACAGGTTCATCTTTTTCGCCAATCACGAATGTTTCCAATTGCGGACTCAACTTCGGCGGAACAAATGCTTATGTAGGATTCGGAAATCCTGCTGCTTTGGGTCTTGCACAGTTCACACTGGAAGCGTGGATCTATAAGACAGGTAACGGAGCTACAGTAAGTACGGGTACAGGAGGAGTTATCGCACAACCGATCATTGCAAAGGGAAGGGATGAATCCGAAGCCAATACCCGTGACCTTAATTATTTCCTTGGTATCAATAGCTCAGGAAAACTGGTTGCTGATTTTGAAGAAGGATCAGGCAGCGCAAGTCCTGGCACCAATCATCCGCTCACAGGAACAACAACCATTGCAAATAATACCTGGCATCACATTGCTGTTTCCTACAATGCAAGTATTTTGAAATTGTATCTTGATGGTAATGTTGAAGCATCGCTGACAGTAAACCGCGGCGCACAATCATCAAGCATTCAACCGGTATCTGTCGGCACAGCATTGAATTCAACGAGCGTGCCGTCCGGTTTTTTCCAGGGAAGAATTGACGAAGCAAGAATCTGGAATGTAGCACGCACTCAGGCGGCTATTCAGGCAACCATCAACCAGCAACTCAGCATACCGCAAAGCGGAATGGTGGCCCGGTGGGGAATGAATGAAGCGTGCGGAACTTCTGTAAAGGACAGTTCAGTAAGCGTTGCCAATGGAACGATCACGGGAAGTGACTGGTACTGGACAACAGGTGCATCTTTCAATGCCATTACTGTAAATCTCCCTCCCAACCAGCCTGTACTTGTTTCACCTTCAAACAACGCAACCAATACCAACCTCACAACCAATTTACAGACAAACGTAACTGATCCGGAATCAGGAACACTGACAGTTGCATATTATGCACGCCCTTGCCCTCCGTCGGCAGGAAGTGATTTCACTGTCATAGGAATTCCGGATACGCAATATTATACCTCATTGCTGAACGGCGGCACAAATTCAATTTATAAAGCGCAGATGACGTGGATCGTGAATCACCTTGTGAGCGACAATATTGTTTTTGTAGAAGGGCTTGGAGATTGTGTTGAAGATGGCGACAATGACCAGAATCAATGGAAACGTGTTGACACAGCACAAAAAATAATTGAGAACCCTTCAACAACAGGACTTACCTTCGGAATTCCGTATGCATTAAACGTTGGTAACCATGACCAGACTCCGGTGAACAATCCGAATGGTACAACAACATTGTACAATCAGTATTTCGGTTCTTCACGGTTTAGCGGCCGCAGTTACTATGGCGGACATTACGGATCCAACAACAACAATAATTATGCATTCTTTTCCGCAAGCGGCCTTGATTTCATGATGCTTAACTTCGAATACAATCCGAATCCGCCGATTGCATTATTAAACTGGGGAAGGTCGCTGATACAAGCCAACCCGAACCGCAGGGCAATTGTTGGAACCCATGCCCTCCTCGATTTGAACGGGAACTTTGGACCTCAGGGATTGTTTTTATACAACACATTAAAAGTTTGTCCGAACCTGTTTTTGTTACTTGGCGCACACGTTC
The DNA here is from genome assembly GCA_026391975.1 of Bacteroidota bacterium. Lineage (GTDB taxonomy): Bacteria > Bacteroidota > Bacteroidia > AKYH767-A > 2013-40CM-41-45 > JAPLDB01. Next base: position 29,645 of record JAPLDB010000037.1, read on the forward strand.
CCGGTGAATCAAGAAGGGTAAATGCATTTTATGGTGATACCGTCTATTCCTGGATGGCAGACTTCCAGTCACGTTCAAATGGCGGTGACGGCTGGATGCGCATCATGCGTTTTTCTCCTTCAATAAATACCATCTCGGTTAAAACATATTCTCCAACACTAAACCAGTACGAGACCGATGCAAGCAGTCAGTTCAGTGTTTATTATGATATGTCATCAACCTCTTCGCCTTTTTCACTGATAGGAACTAATACCGGAGTTGCTTCGGGAAGTACCACCACATTCCCGTATAGCGGCCTCTCTCCAAACACCTGCTACCAGTGGTATGTGACAGTGAGTGATGGGGAAAGCACTGTAACAGGTCCGGTATGGACATTCACAACGGGAACCACTCCAATGCCTTTTGCTAACATGAGAGAATCCGAAGATCTTACAACAGTAGAGCGGAAGGATTTTATTCTATATCCGAATCCAAGTGAAGATGGACTTTTCAATATTTTGTTTGCAGACGATTACAAAAATGCCGGTCTCACTGTGACAAATGCTATTGGAGAAATAATTGTCAATGACAAACTTTCAGAAAGCAATCTCCAGCAACTCGATCTCACTTATTTAAAACCAGGAATTTATTTTCTCTCAGTTGAAAATAGTGTCGTGAAGGAAATGCGGAAACTGGTAATTCGCTAAGTTGTTTTCAGAACTTGCAATTGCAGGTTGGCGACATAAATACTTTTGTATTTGGAAGCAGGGAATCAATGCGTGCTGCTTCATCATCGCTGAAAAGAATACCGCGAAGCTCCAGTGCTTTTAACTTTTTGAGGTTGCCTATCTGATCAGGTATTCCGTAAAGTTCATTATCCCAGAGTTCCAGTATTTCAAGATTGGATAGATTGCCGATTGTGGAAGGCAATGCCACAATTCTATTCCTGTTTAAGTTGAGATATGTTAGTGATGACAACTGTCCGATCTCATCAGGCAGCATTTCAAGGTTGTTACCTGACAGGTTCAGCGATGTGAGCATTGTGAGCGACCCGATCTCATGGGGAATTGAATCGATCCTGTTCTTGCTGAAGTCAAGTTCCCTGAGATTCGTGAACTTAAAAATATCAGCAGGGATTTCTTTCATCTTCGTTTTGCTGAGGTTCAGCCGGAAAACCTTTTCAGGATTCTGAAGTGCAACGCTTATGCTGCGATAAATATAATTGGTGTCATCAATAAGCTGAACGGAAGGTACGTCCTGGGCCCTTGAAAGCTGTCCGGTAAAAAGAAAAATCAGAAGAAAATACCTGGTAATCGACATTCCTGCTTATTAACGTTGGAAAAACAATATCAATAACGTCAGGCAAGCAATTTTGTTGCAACCAGCTTGTCTTCGTTCATCTTTTTCTTTAACTCTTCAAGGCTGCTCAGGTGAATGTCGTCTCGAACCCTCGCTTTGAGCAATACGGTAATGTTATTATTGTAGATATTTTCGTTAAAGTCAAATATGTTAACCTCCACGCTCAGGCGTTTACCCTGCACAACAGGACGATAGCCGATGTATAACATGCCTTTATGCAGTTTATCCTCCACTTTAACCAGGACTGCATAAATTCCCGTTGCAGGTATCAGCTTGTATGGTTCTGCAATGCTGATGTTCGCCGTCGGGTAACCAAGCGTACGACCGATCTTGTCGCCATCTGCCACCTTGCCGGAAAGAGAGAATTCATATCCCAGCAAGCGATTGGCAGTTTGTACATCACCGGTCAACAAGGAATTTCTGATCTTGGTAGAACTTACAGCAAGTTCATTGATCACATGTTTGGGAATTTCCTCCAGTCGGAAACCATAAATTGGTGCCATTTCCTCCAGATCTTTAAAAGACCCTTCGCGGTTTCGGCCAAAGTGATGATCGTAACCAATGACAAGCGTCTTTGTTCCGATCTTATTTACCAGGATGTCTCTTACAAACTCCACGGCGCTCTGCCGGCTGAATTCCTTATTGAATGGCTGAATGATGAGGTGATCCACTCCAGACTTCTTAAGAAGCTCAATCCGTTCACTCATGGTGGTCAGCATTTTCAAATTATTGTCATCAGGCTGAAGTACCATGCGGGGATGCGGAAAAAAAGTAAGCACAACGCTTTCTCCCTTTTCACTTCCGGCCATTTCGCACAAACGCGAAATAATTTTCTGGTGCCCTGCATGTACACCGTCAAAGGTGCCGATTGTGGACACGGCATTTGCAAGCGGTTTAAACTCCTCGATACTCTGGTAAACTTTCATTCGTGATTATGCCTTTCTTAAATATTACTTCAAAAGGCTTCTGATTTTTTCGAGGGCAGCAGGAATTCCTGCCGGATTCTTCCCTCCTGCTGTAGCATAAAACGGTTGTCCTCCGCCTCCGCCTTGTATTTCCTTCGCTCCTTCACGAATCATGTTTGATGCATTGAAGTTTTTATCTTTCACTAAATTTTCACTGATAATTACCGAGAGATATGCTTTGCCATCAATGGTTGCTCCAAGAACACAAACAAGATTTTCAAGCTGGTTCTTCAATTCAAAAGAAATATTCTTGATCGCGTCTGCATTGCCAAGTTGTATTTGCTCAGCAATCAGGTTAACTCCATTTATTCCTGTTACCTTTTTCAGCAGGCCGGTCTTTACATTTTGTGCAATCTCACCGGTAAGGTTATCGATAAGTTTCGACAAAGTATCTTCCTGCTGCTGCAATGGTGCTTTAAGATCAACTTCTTTTTCAAGGTCTATCACTGACTTCCCTTCAATTCCTGAATATAGGTTCCTTGCCTTAGCTTTCATCAATTCAATCTTATCTCTTAAAGCATTTTCAGCGGCAGCCTGTTTTTTGTTTTGTTCCTCGTTGTATTGATCTACCAATATCCCTGTGATGGCTTCCACTCTTCGCACACCCGCAGCAACAGAACTCTCCGAAATGATCTTGAACTTTTCTATTTCTCCTGTTGACCTTACATGAGTGCCTCCGCACAATTCCATTGAATACTGCGGATCAAAAACAATGACACGCACAAAATCCCCGTACTTCTCACCGAACAAGGCTGTTGCGCCCATTTCCTGTGCCTGCTTGATCGGCACATTTCTTTTTTCATCCAGTAAAATATTTTCACTGATTTTCTCATTCACCATCTTCTCGATCTTTTGCAATTCTTCATCACTCACCTTTGCAAAATGCGAAAAGTCAAAACGTGTATGCTCATCGTTCACGAGAGATCCTTTCTGATTTACATGGGCTCCGAGCACACGCTTCAACGCGGAATGCATAAGGTGCGTTGCAGAGTGATTGCTTGTAATAAGTTTTCTCCTGTCCCGTTTTACAACAGCATGAAATGTTGCATTCAGATCCTTCGGCAATTTATCAGCGAAATGAATGATCAGGTTGTTTTCCTTTTGCGTATCTGTAATATATATTTTTTCGGGCTGTTGACTGCTGCTGCTGACTGCCGCTTCTATATAGCCCGTATCACCTACCTGACCACCGCTCTCAGCATAAAAAGGCGTTCTTGACAATACAAGCTGAAACTGTTCTTTTCCCTTTGCCTTAACTTTCCTGTATTTTAAAATTTCACAATCACTTTCAAGTTCATCATAGCCGACAAAAGCTGTGGCTGCTGCTCCCTCTCCTTCCCCGCCCGGATGAACATCCGTTCGGACGGGGGAGAGGGCCGGGGTGAGGCTTATCCAGTCTTCAGTATCTACTTGCGCTGCAGCACGCGATCGGTTTTTCTGCTCTGAAAGGCATTTATTAAATCCTTCCATATCCACATCCATGCCTTTTTCACGGGCCATGAGTTGTGTAAGGTCGATTGGAAAACCAAACGTATCATACAGTTCAAAAGCAAATTCGCCTGAGACATTATTTGCCTTCAGGTCTTCAAATTTTTTAATTCCAACTTCAAGTGTTCTGAGGAATGCATTCTCTTCTTCGGTAACCACACGCATGATAAAATCCTGCTGTGACTTTATTTCCGGAAAGACATCTTTGAACTGTTCAGCAAGGATGGGAATAAGCTTATTGAGGAACGGTTCCTTCAGGTTGAGAAAAGTAAATCCGTAACGCACGGCCCGGCGAAGAATTCTGCGGATCACATAACCTGCCTTGTTGTTTGATGGAAGTTGTCCGTCAGCTATTGCACAGGTGATGGCACGGATGTGATCACTCATTACACGCATGGCAATGTCGCTCTTTTCATCTACTCCGTATTTTATTCCGCAGCGCGAAGAAATGAACTGTATGAGCGGTTGAAAAACATCAGTATCGTAATTGGATGTCTTGCCCTGAAGTGCCATGCACAATCTTTCAAAGCCCATACCTGTGTCCACATGCCTGGCCGGAAGCGGTTCAAGAGAACCATCGGCCTTCCTGTTGAATTCCATGAATACATTATTCCAGATTTCAACTACCTGCGGATGCCCTGCATTCACAAGGTTTTTTCCATCGGCTTTTTTCCTTTCTTCTTCACTTCTCAGGTCAACATGAATTTCTGAACAAGGGCCACAGGGACCCTGCTCGCCCATCTCCCAGAAATTGTCTTTTTTGTTTCCACGCAATATCCGCTCTTCGGCGATGTGCTGCTTCCAGAAGTCAAAACTATCCTGGTCAAATTTTAATTTTTCCTTTTCATCACCTTCAAAAACGGTGACATACAATCGGTCCTTCTGAAGTTTGTAAACTTCTGTGAGCAATTCCCAGCTCCATGCAATTGCATCTTTTTTAAAATAATCGCCAAAGCTCCAGTTACCCAGCATTTCAAACATGGTATGGTGGTAGGTGTCAATGCCAACCTCCTCCAGGTCATTGTGCTTTCCGCTAACCCGCAGGCACTTTTGGGTATCGGCAACGCGGGGATATTTAATGGGCTGGTTACCCAGAAAAATATCTTTAAACGGAGCCATACCGCTATTGATAAACATCAGTGTTGGGTCATTCTTTACAACCATGGGAGAAGATGCAACAATCTGGTGTCCTTTACTCCCGAAAAACGCTAAAAATGTCTTTCTTATTTCTGTAGAAGTCATCTTGTTTGTAATATTTTCAAGCCCGGACTGAAGAACAGTTAACTTCCACCGGTTTATTACTATTTATCAAATAGGTCATATCCGGTTCACTATTAGGAATTTCCTGTTATTTTTGTCGCGGTTGCGCGAAAGTAAATCAAAATGCCGAAAGTAAAGTACTATTTCAATCCTTCAAACCTGAAGTATGAGCGTGTCAGGATCACCCTGAAGAAACGCCTCCTTCGTGTATTCGGATTTCTCACTACTGCTATCGTATTTGCGGCCATCATTATTGTCGTTTTGTGGAACGTCGTAGACTCTCCAAAGGAGCGCCAGTTGAAACGTCAGCTGGAAGAAATTTCCCTGCAATATGAAATGCTACAGCAGCGTACCGACCAGGCCGAGGCCGTTTTGAGTGATATTCAGGACAGAGACAATACCATTTACCGTGTAATATTTGAAGCAGATCCGATTCCGCAGTCTGTGCGCGAGGCCGGATATGGAGGGGTGGATCGCTACAATGATCTTAAAGATTACTACAATGCTGATCTGATCAGGGAAGTAACAATGCAGGTAGACAAACTGAGCAAACAGCTTTATATTCAGAGCAAATCCTTTGATGAGGTTTTTAACCTTGTTAAGAATAAATCACAGATGCTGGCTTCCATCCCTGCCATCCAGCCCATTGCAAATAAGGATCTGAAATACATTGCCAGTGGATTTGGCTGGCGGATCCACCCGATCTACAAGACGGAAAAAATGCACAGCGGAATGGATTTCACCGCACCGGTGGGGACTCCCATCCATGCTACAGGAAACGGAACTGTGGCAAAGATAGAATATGACGGCCGTGGCTACGGGAATAACGTGATCGTCAATCATGGCTGGGGGTTTGAATCCCTGTATGGCCATATGAGCAAGATCGTTGTTCGTCCGGGGCAAAAAATAACCCGTGGTGACCTGCTTGGATATGTAGGCAGTACGGGGGCTTCAACGGGACCGCATTTACACTATGAGGTTCGGAAAGGCGGCACTCCCGTAAACCCTGCCAACTTCTATTATAATGACCTTACTCCAGAGGAATATGAAAAGATGATGGAACTTGCTTCACGTCCTGGCCAGTCCTTTGATTAATAATCTGAAAATCGGAATCAATTCATATATTTGAATTCAAATCTCATCGCCATGCCTTACAAAGAAAAAGAAATCGAAAAAATTTTTTACTCCATTGGAGAGGTTGCGAAAATGTTTGATGTGAATACATCTCACATCCGCTTCTGGTCTAAACAGTTTGATGTGATCAAACCGGCAACGAACAAAAAAGGCAACCGCATGTTCACAATTGGAGACATAGAGAATTTCAGGGTCATATATCATTTGGTGAAGGAAAAGGGATTTACTCTTAAAGGGGCAAAAGTGGAAATGAATGGCTTGAAAAAGAAAATGAAACTTGCTCCTGAACCGAAGATGGATGTAATTGAATCATCAGAATCTGTATTTGCATCGGAACCGCAAATTGATATTGCACCTGTGCATAATGACCTGGTAGATAAAATTGCGTTGAAAAATTCATTGGGCAAATTGCGTTCATCCTTGCTTCAACTGAGCAATGAAATTGAAAAAATAGACGTTGCCTGATTTTTTTTCGAAATGCAGTTGCAACAATACTCCTGACTTGTCGCACGAGGCGCGCATTTTCTATCTCACAATAAACCTTGCTGCTTTCATTCCATGCTCAGTCTTAATGATGCATGTATAAAGACCTTCTGAAAAAGATGAAGTAGATACCGGAATATGAATGGTTTCTGATCTCTTGCCTTTGAACGAATAGCGTTTCAGTATTTTTCCTGCAACATCCATTACCTCCACTGATGCTTTGCCGCTTTCATTCATGATGAAATCAATGTAGGCAGTATGTCCAGTCGGATTAGGGTATACATTCAGTCCAAGTATCGTATTTGTAAGCGGCATGTCCTCAACTTCGTCGGGTGTAACATCAACCCACACCTCATAGGCCAATGCGCTTGGCCTGCTCATGCTTTCCGGATCGAGGTCTGCAATATTGGGGAAATCGCTTTCAATACCATTCACAATCCATCCAACACGGGTATTGCCTGAAAGTGAATTGAGGTCAATGATTGACCGATGCTTTATTGCATTTGCGGGGTCAGGAATAAACCGTGCATTGGTTCCGCTGAGTGAAGGCATCTCCACAGGTAATTTGTACTCTGTGAGATTTCCCGCACCATCCCGGCTTACCTTGCTTATTGTATTTACAAACGGAACCAATGTATCCTGAACAAGGATATTGTTAACCGTATCGAAAGTGTACAAACTCATGCCACCAAAAAAAACGGTGTGCATGAAATTATTGATGGAATCATAAACCGGCATCAATGCTGTTTCATACTGATTAAGGTTCTGATTGAAAGTTGTATTCTGGAAAATAGAAGTTGAAGTAATATCAATGGGTGTTAAAAATGGCAGTGAAGCTGCTTTTTGAAAAACGCCTCCGAAAGCAGTGTACCCGTAATCGCCATTGGGAAAAATCTGTTCTGAAACATTCAGGTCTCTGCGATGAAAATTATCAGTGTCAGTAACGGCAGTATAATTCGCAATGGAAAGAGAAATGCCGTCATCATGAATATTGAACTTTCTGATTGAGTTCGAATAGGTCTGAACAAAAAGTGATGAACCTGTGATCTTGCTGTATTGTCCGTCGAATCGGTGCCCGAAAATAAGGTAGTAGGTAGAATCAATTTTCTCAAGGTGCCCACCGGCAATAACAATGTTTGAATCCTGGATCTGCCTGATAGCAGGAGCCACTGCATATCCATTCGTTACCAGGTTAATGAGTGAATTGAGGTTAACAGCAGTAAGTGTAGGAAATGTAATGTTCGTAAGAAGAGAATCACATCGTCCGTAACCACCAACGATATAAAGCATGGAGTCGGACTGACAGAATTCCGCATTAGAGGAGCTGATGGCTTCCCTCACATAGTCGGGCAAAGAAGTCAATGGCGCCACCCATTGTACATCAGCAACAGGATCAACAACAAAGATGGAATCGTTTCGCATGTATTTCTGGAAACCCATTCCACCCTGAAAATTATGCAATCCATCTCTCCTCCCGCCAACAAAGATCCATTTCCCGTTCCACTCAGCAAATACGCCTGATTGAATCGCGGGTACAGAAGTTAAAGGAGATGAAATCAGAGAAACAGAAAAAGGCTGCTGTGCAACGGTCATCTGAAACGCACACAATAAAATTGCAGTCAGTAGTTTTTTCATTCTAAAATAATCGTTGCCGGTCTGGAAGAAGAATGACACAACTATTCAATGATCAACCGCTTCGTGATTACACCCTCTTCTCCACTCACTTTTAAATTGTAAATTCCCTTTGAAAGCTGTGAGAGATTTATTGAAACAGATTGAGCACCTGCTTCTGCATGAATCAGTTCTTCATAAACGGTTCTTCCTGTCATATCAGAAACAGTTACATCAAGTTGCTTTGTTCTATCCATATACATCTCAAGTGAGAATATTCCTGTATTCGGATTCGGATAGAGACTTAAATGTTGAATAAAAGTATGCATTGCTGTTCCTGTACACAGGTCAACATGGGTTGTTGCCGTTGTTGAGTTCACGCAACCTGATGTAAAATCAGTAAAAGTATAGGTGATGGTATGATCCCCCGGGCCTGCCATTGCAGGATCGAAATACCGGTTCGCAGGACCAAATAAGCCCGGTCCTGAAAAAGTTCCGCCTATCGGAGTTCCGGTGAGCGTGTCTTGATCGTGGTACACACAGTAGAAAGTATCCAGTCCTGTAACGTTTACAGAAGGCAATCCTGAATATATAACCAACACAGGAGCTGAGGTCGCGGTACAGTTGGATGTATCACCGGCAACAACATAATAAGTTCCCGCCTGGGTGATGAGTAATGAATCGTTGTCACTGTTGCTCACAGCATTTCCGTCAAGGAACCACTCATAATGATATCCGTTTCCGGCCGGTGTCCTCAGGACATAAGGATTGATGGTATCGCACACATAAATTGTATCATTGTTATTGATTGCAGCTACCGGTGAACATACAGTACCTTCAAAACGGTAAATGCCACCATTGCCATAATCAGCGCAATAAAGTTCACCCCAGCGGTCTTCACCGAAAGCAACAACTGTAGAACGACCCAGCGCTCCCAGCATTGTTGCTGTCCATCCGCCGGTTCCATTGGGTTCCAGTGTACGGAACTGATAGGTACTTGTAAATTCATCAGTAAAAAAATATTTTCCATACATGTTGGAATACTTTGCACCCCTGTACCTGTATCCACCCACGATCGCTGCGCCGTTATTGGCATACTCATAAATCGGGGCATCATATGCTGAAGCTGCCTGACAGCCCGCAGTATTGTAAGGATGACCATTTCCTTCATAACACCGCCACCCGTAATTGCCGCCATGTTTTGTGGTAGGTTGGTAATCAACTTCCTCCCATGCATTTTGTCCTACATCTCCTACCCACAAATCACCATTCCACCTGTCAAAACTCCATCTCCATGGATTCCGGTGCCCGATGTCCCAAATTTCACCCCTGCCATTCCCGCCAACCAATGGATTATCGGATGGAATATTATAGGCAACACTTGTATCACTTACATCAATGCGAAGCATTTTTCCAAGTAAGGAATCAACATTTTGTGCACGGTTCCCCGGATCACCGCCACTGCCGCCATCACCGGTTCCGATGTACAGATAATGGTCCTTCGGACTGAATGCAAGATGCCCGCCATTGTGGTTTGAATATGGTTGCCAGATAGTCAACAGTATTTGTTCGCTGTTGGCATCAACAGAGTCCGGATTTGTGTCGCTGACCCTAAACCTTGAAATTCTTGTATCGCCATGTGTTTGGGCAGTATAATTCACATAAATGAACTTGTTATTTTTAAAATCAGGGTCAAATGCAAGTCCCAACAATCCTCTTTCTCCTCCTGATAAAACCCTCGTATGAATATCAAGGAAAGGATTGGGAAATGTGTTTCCATTGGTATCTACAATTTGAATGTATCCTGCCTGCTCAACAATGAATAATCTGTCATCGCCACAATTTTTGATGTCTACAGGAGAAGAAAAACCGGTTGCGAATGAACTCAAAGTAATTTGCGCATTGGAGGAACTGAAAAAGAATAATATGAACAGAAGGCAGGTTGTAAACAATTTTTTCATTTGAATGTGTTTAAATAGTCCGGCAAAAGTAATATTCTATATGAAGAATCCCGAAATTTCCTAAATCAGATCATTTTTGGATAATTCACCAAGAAAATACTGCCGTTCGTCAAAATGTTCAAAAATTAAGCTTCATGATGTGCATTTGGGAGGAATTCTGTAATTATCTTTAGTCCATCAACAACTAATACGCTTTACCATGAAATTATTTACCCGCAACTTTTGGGTGGCGATGCTACTCCTTTTATTTTTTTATTTCAACCGGTGCTTATTCGCAGGTAGTAATAAATGAGATTACTCCAAGTAATAATGGATCTTTTACCGATGAATATAAATCAAATCCTGATTGGGTTGAATTATACAATGCCGGATTATCGGCAGTAAACATCAATGGTTATGGATTTTCAGATAATATAACAATCCCATTAAAATGGACATTTCCAGACATTACAATTCCATCCCATGGTTATTTTATTGTGGTGACTGACGATACAAGTAAAAAGCAGACTACCCATCACTGGGAAAGTGCTGCAAAAGCAAACGATTCCTGGAAGTATAAAATTCCCGCTGCAGGGGCTGATACCAACTGGAGAAATCTTTCATTCAATGATGCAACATGGACAAGCGGAACAGGTGGAATGGGTTTCGGCGACGCTGATGACGGAACAACCATTGCAACAAGTTCTGTTTCTGTTTACATGCGCAAAACTTTTACAATTGCCGACACAGGAAAAATTACGCAAGGTGTTTTCAATATGGATTATGATGACGGATTTGTAGCTTACCTGAATGGGAAAGAAATTGCCAGGGCAAACCTCGGAACATCCGGTATTCGTCCGGCATATAACCTGCTTGCAACTGCTTCTCACGAAGCAACACTCTATCAGAGTCAAAAACCTGATTCATTTTACCTTAGCAAAACATTCCTTGCCACTGTTCTAGTAAACGGAACCAATGTATTAACTGTAGAAACGCACAACAACAGTGCAACCTCCACAGACCTTTCAAGCAATCCGTTTTTATCATTTGGATTGACAGACAATGTAACATATTTCAGCGCGCTCCCATCCTGGTTTTTAGCTCCGCCAACTGAGTATATGCATGCCAAATTCAAACTTGACAAAACAGGCGAAACTGTTTTACTATCTGATGCACTTGGAACCATTCTAGATCAGAAAACATATCCGAACATGGAGATTGATGACAGCTATGGAAGAAGTACAGATGGTGGTTCAACGTGGTGCTATTTTGAAACACCAACAGCAGGTGCAACAAACAATTCTTCTGTTTGTGCAACAGGCTACGCCTCTATTCCATTGTTCTCTCTCACCGGTAATTTCTATACCGGTTCGCAATCACTCACGCTAACAACAACACAGCCCGGCGGAGTGATCAGGTATTCAAGAGACGGGACCGATCCGACAACTGCTTCAACGGTTTATTCTACCCCTATCAATCTTGATACAACGCAAGTAATCCGTGCCAAAGTATTCGCAACAGGATTCTTGCCGAGCGCAACCATAACCAATGATTATTTCATTAATGAAAACACAAAACTTCCGATTCTTGCGATTACAACAACACCGGGTAATCTGTGGGACTATAATACAGGCATCTATGTGATGGGACCAAATGCAAGCACAACAACTCCTTACTTCGGTGCAAACTTTTGGATGGACTGGGAGAAGCCGGCAACGATTGAATACTTTGACAAACAAAAGAACCGTGTTTTTAAATTCAACGCCAACATCAAGATCAACGGTGGATATTCGAGGGCAAAACCACAAAAGAGTTTTGAGGTGAAGATGGATGACAAATGGGGTACAGCCGCCATTGATTATGCATTGATCCCTGACAAAAGTTTCATTACGAAATGGGATGACTGGGTCATACGGAATGCAGGGAGCGATTGGCAGAGGGCTCATTTGAGGGATCCGGCGCTTGAAAAAAATCTGAAAAACACAAATGCATCTTACATGGCACAGGAACCTTGTCTGGGATTTGTAAATGGACAATTTTTCGGTGTTTATTACCTTGATGAAAACGATGACCATAACTTTGTAAAAAATAATTACGGATACGGCAAAAGTGAAATAGACTTCCTTGCATCCAATAGCGGTGCAACGGAAGTAAAGCAAGGCAGCGATTCGGCATTCAATGCGATGTATGCTTATGCAACTGCATCCAGTCCATCTGCAGGCACATATTATTCTACAATGAATGGAATGTTTGACCTGATGAATTTCGCTGACTATTTCATTTCGGAAATTTATTGTGGCAATAGCGATTGGATTGGTGACTGGAAAAACAATATAAAACTTTGGAGGCCAAGGACCCCGACCGGAAAATTCAAATACATCACTTATGACCTTGATCAGTCTGCGGGGTTAAATGTTACTTATTCCGACAACACGCTCACCCGTGCACGAAGACCAAACTTAGCAAATCCTTTTTCCGGAATGTTTGACAAATTGTTATCGAACACCCAGTTCAAACAATACTTCATTAACAGGTATGCCGATTTACTGAACACTATTTTTCTTCCCACAAATGTGCTCAACCAGAAAAATGCTGTGAAGGACAGCATCAATGCTGATATGTCACGCAACTTTGCAAAATACGGAGGAAGTACTTCGGCATGGAATACAGAATTAAGTTCGTTCACTTCATTCATTAACAACCGGACATCAAATTGTAGAAACCAGGCACAAGCGGAATTTGCTTTGACAGGACAAGTAACACTCACCTTAAATACTTCGCCTGCAGGTTCTGGCCATATCATCATCAGCACGATTTCTCCGGCAAGCTATCCCTGGACCGGTGTTTATTTTAATGGAAATCCTGTAACGATTACTGCTGTTCCCAATCCGGGATATACGTTCAATTATTGGAAATCTACCGTTGCATTTCCTGTCAATAATACCAATCAGACAGTGACACAAAACTTCACTGCTACCGATGCAATTACTGCCTATTTTACAGGAAGTTCTGCATCAACACAAATTACTTTCAGTGAAGTGAATTACAATTCAAGTTCAACTGCTGATGCCGGCGACTGGCTTGAGTTGTGGAATTATGGCACAACGTCACTTGATATTTCTTCATGGTACCTGAAAGATGAAAATGACAACCATAAATATACTTTCCCGGCAGGAACAGTACTTGCTTCCAATGGAAGGCTGGTACTTGCAACGGAAGTTGCGAAATTCCAGGCACGTTTTCCTTCTGTAAGCAACTATCAGGCTATTGATTTCGGATTTGAAAATGGCGGAGAAACTATCCGTTTATATAAATATGACGGAACAATTTATAAATCATTTATATACGATAATAGTGCCCCATGGCCGCTCACTCCTGACGGACAAGGATACACACTTGAATTATTAAGCCAGACAGGTAACCTTGATGATGGTGCTAATTGGTTTGCGGGTTGTCCGGGTGGATCACCCGGTGTGGCCTATAGCGCAGGTGCATGCTGTTCTGTAACGGCAACAGTTACCGCAGGAGGTGCAACCACTTTCTGTACCGGATCAAGTGTGGCTTTAACTGCAGCAACCGGAACCGGGTACACATATCAGTGGAAAAAAGACGGAACAAACATTTCAGGTGCTACAGCCATATCTTATGTTGCAAATTCAACAGGTGCATTCACCTGTGCGGTAACAAGTGGCACCTGTACCCAAACTTCAAATTCGATTACAGTAACTGTCAATACTGCACCAACTTCAACCATCACACCTGCAGGTTCAACAACGATCTGTACAGGAAGCAGTGTTGTACTGAATGGAAATACAGGAACAGGTTTGACCTACCAATGGAAACTTAACGCTGTAAATATTTCTGGTGCAACAGCTGCTTCATATACCGCAAATGCTATCGGTTCATATACGCTGTCAGTCACAAATTCATGTGCCAGTACCACCTCCGCAGCAACTGTAATAACTGTAAATCCATTGCCGACAGCAACCATTACTCCGGCAGGGTCGACAACAATATGCACAGGAAGCAGTGTGGTGCTCAATGGCAATACAGGAACCGGGTTGACCTATCAATGGAAACTCAATGCCTCTAATATTTCCGGCGCTACTGCTGCAAGTTACACTGCGAATGCTGCAGGATCGTTTACTCTTGTTGTGACCAACATTTGTGGAAATACAACATCATCTGCAATAGTTGTAACAGTTAACCCATTGCCAACGGCAACGATAACCGCCGGAGGACCTACAACTATTTGTACAGGTAATACAGTTGTGCTGAATGCAAACACAGGAACCGGCCTCACCTACCAGTGGAAAAATAATGGTTCTGCAATTTCGGGAGCCACTGCTGCTTCATATACTGCAAGTGCTTCAGGCTCTTATACTGTTGTAGTCAGTAATACCTGTGGCAATTCAACCTCTGCAGCAACTGTAGTTACTGTAAGCGGAACAATTACTGCGACAATCACCGCCGGTGGACCAACTACATTCTGTACCGGCGGAAGCGTACTATTGACAGCATCAACAGGCACAGGATATACGTACCAGTGGAAACTGAATGGCGCCAATATTTCAGGTGCAACGCTAATCACTTATGCTGCAAACGCTGCAGGAAGTTATGCTGTTGCGATTTCAAATGGTGCATGCACAGCTACTTCATCAGCTACATCAATTATAGTCAACACTGCACCTCCGGCAACTGCAACGGCTGCAGGATCAACTCAGCTTTGCGGAGGACAAACAGTTGTGATCAACGCCAATACCGGAACGGGGCTGACTTATCAATGGAAACTCAATGCAGTAAATATTTCCGGCGCTACTGCAGCTTCCTATACAGCAAGTACAGCCGGGTCCTATACTGTTTTGGTCACAAATTCTTGCGGTAGTGCTACGTCTTCTGCAGTTGTTGTTACCTCAGGAAGTATCACTGCAACTATTACTGCCGGTGGATCTGTAAGTTGGTGTGGAACAGGAAGCGTATTGCTAAATTCAAACACCGGAACGGGTTATACATACCAATGGAAAAGTAGCGGAGCAAATATCAATGGTGCCACTGCAGCGACATATTCTGCAACAACTGCCGGAAGCTACACAGTTACAATTACGAGCGGGGCATGCTCCGGGACTTCAAATGCAATTACGGTAAGTACAACTACTGCACCCGTTGCCACAGTTAGCCCAATGACTATTTCCAAGTGTGCAAGTGCTTCAGTTACGCTCACTGCCTCTCCTCAAGGAACAGGATATACCTACCATTGGCTGAAAAATGGCGCCTACATAAACAGTCTGACTGCAACACATACATCCGCCACTGCAACCACAGCCACTTATGCATGCACGGTTACTAACGCCTGTGGCTCTTCCACTTCAGCAAATGCAACGGTAACAGTCAATTGTCGTGAATCAAATGACGATGCATCAATCGTAGATGGATTACAGGTAAAAGTTTTTCCAAATCCTTTTACGAATCAACTTTCAGTTATAGTCAATACTGAATCGGAAAATGAAATTATCATTCGGATATTTGATTTGCTGGG
>JAPLDB010000047.1 GCA_026391975.1 Bacteroidota bacterium
AATCATTACGAATGTACTAAATACGAAGTATTACGAATATACTAAAGACGAATCAGTATGAAGGTGCGAATAATGAAAGTATGCGTCCCGATAGTTATCGGGATTACGATTGTACGAATAACCGATCGATACGAAGTACGAATTAGTACGAATGTACGAAATACGAAGTAGTACGAATATACGATGTACGAAGTAAGAAGTACGAAAGAATACGAAAGTGCGAATAGCGAAACATTATGAATTGCGGATTGTGTGGGAAGTACACATGATTGAAATTACGATTGACGAATTGAATTCGGTGCTTATAAATGAATGACTTCGCCGCCGCGGGCGATTGATTCGAGCACCTTTAGTGTTGCAAGCGTGGAAGTATATAGGTCATCAAAGGAAATTGGCGCAGGGTTTCCATTTTTTACAGCATGCATGAATGCTGCAACTTCAGCTTTGTGTCCTTTATCCTGCGTGCCGGAATTTTCCTTTTTCGTTTTTCCGAAAACCGTCAACGATTTAAAATCCTCCATCACACTCACAACTCCACCGGAAAAAACTTCCAGGTGCTCCTTTGGCAAATTTTTGTTTCCATTGCTGAAGTAGGAGATGTTTGCAATACTTCCGTTGGCAAACTGAAGACTGATGGCAACAGTATCAGTGAGAGAATGCGGGTCGTTCATTGACTTCGCAGAGACGGACGTAATTTTTGCTCCGGCCAGATACATGCACAGGTCAATAAAGTGACAGGCTTCACCAATAATTCTTCCGCCGCCAACTGCAGGGTCGTGCACCCAGTGCTCGGGAGGAACGATACCGGCATTTATTCTGTAGTTAATTGCTTTTGGTGTTGCCTCGTTCATCGACTTCTTCAGCTGCTGAATGAATGGAGCGAACCGCCTGTTAAAGCCGACCATTACACTTACCTGAGATTTTGCGTATTGATTCTTTATTTCTTCCAGCTCATTTTCATTCATGCACAAAGGCTTTTCCACAAAAACATTTTTTCCGGCCTTCATCGCCTCCATAACATATCCAGCATGGGTATTGTGTCTGGTTGCAATGAAGATCGTTGCGATCGCAGGATCGGAAATAATTTCATCAGCATTTCCCGTACAGTAATTGAAACCGTATTTGTCAGCAATGTTTCTCGCATTGTTTGAGCGCGAAGTAGCAACGCCAATAAATTTTGCATGGTCTTTCAATGCAGGGATCAAAAAATTCTGTCCGAAAGATCCAGCACCAATGAGGCCAATATTTGTATTCGCTGAAGCAACAATTCTATCGGTCACCTGCACCCTTTTCTTCAGCTCTTTTGTATTATCATACTTCAGGAGAATTCCCGTGAAAGGTTCGCTTCTGTCAAGGATCATCTGGTAAGCATCGGGTGCTTTTGGAAAATCAAATACATGGGAGGTGAGTACATTCACATTTACTTTTCCCTCCCCCAGCAATTCCACGAAGGATTGCATGTTCCTGTTTTCCGTCCACCGGACAAATTCATACGGATAATCTATGCCACCTTCTTCGTATTCGGGATCGTAACGACCGGGACCATAAGAGCAGGACATTCTCATCTCAAGCTCTTTGTTGTAATAGTTCTTCCTGCTGAAACCCGTTGGCACAGCGCCAACGACAACTACTTTTGCTTTTCGGCGGGCAATAACGCCGGCCAGTTCAACAGGATCAGAAGATGAAGTAGCAGCTGTGATAATAACTGCATCACAGCCGAATCCATTTGTAAGGTTAAAAATGATCTGTTCAATGTCGTCCCGTGATCGTTCAAAACAATTTTTCAATCCGTTCTTTATAGCAGTAGCCACCTGTTTTCCGTCAATGTCAATTCCAATAGCTTTAATGCCACCTGCATTCAGGATCTGCATGGTGAGTTGACCGAGTAATCCAAGTCCAATGACGACAGCGTTTTCACCGATACGTAAATCCGCTTGTCTGACCCCCTGCATGGCAATGGCACCAAGCGTTGTAAAGGATGCCTGTTCAAATGAAACAGTATCCGGAAGTTTTACGCAAAGGTTTTTCGGCAGCGCAATAACTTCAGCGTGGTTGGCAGAAGATCCTCCGCAAGCCACACGATCTCCGATTTTAAATTCTGAAATGTCGGATGCAACAGCAATGACAATACCTGCACAGCTATAACCAAGTGCAGAAGGCGCATCCAGCCTGTTCATGACCATGCGGTATGTATCTTTAATTCCAAAAGTACGGGCGGCATCAATTACTTTTTTTACTTCGTCTTTGCGGGCGCGGGCCTTCCCGATCATACTGAGTCTAGCATCTTTAACAGATTTTCCTTCAGTACCGGCACTGATGAGTGAAAATTGATTCCGCACCATTATCATTCCGGCATTGAGGGCAGGATAAGGTACTTCGAGAATTTTCATCTCTCCGTTTTTCAGGTTTTGCGTTAATTGATCCACACTATGATTCGATTGAGAACATTATTTATTGATATACATCCTGTACCATTCCTGATAAGAGATCAGTGCGTAAATGAGTGCCGAGTTATCCACCTTGCCACTCGTATGATTGGAAACACATCTCTCGATATTTTCAACCTTAAAATACGAGAATGAGGAGAAAAAGTTCTTATCAAGTAACCTGTAAACATTTGCAGGATCACTGAATATGCTCCGCAATGGCATTCCGAATCCGGCTTTTCGCCTATGGGTTACATAATCAGGGAGTTGGTTGCGAAATGAGTCCTTTAGAATAAACTTTGTTTTGGCCGGGGACGGGAGTTTGTATTTGAGCGGCAGGCTATAGGCAAACTCTATCAGTTCTTTGTCGAGGAAAGGAACACGGCTTTCTACTGAGTTAATCATGCTCATCCTGTCTATGTAGTGCAGGTTCTTCACAAGGAAGTTATCAAATTCAAACTTCGCAATGTTATCGAAAACACTTTCATCATTCTGAAAATAGCTTCCGAATAGTTTCTGAGTTGATCCGGAATCATCAGAATACAGATCAAGCGCATCTTCCACGTTACCTACGATATTGAAATACCCATAGCGCAAATTTTTGTATTTGTAGTAGCTGCCCAGTTTGTATAAATATCTCCTGTATGCTTTGAATGCACCTTTTCCCTGGCTGAGAGAGGCAAAGATTCCATTCATTCCTTTTGCAAAAATTTTTGGAAGGTGATCCATCATCATAGAAATCATGGATATCTGATGACCGGGATATCCAAGAAAAATTTCATCAGCGCCCATACCAGACAACATTACCCTCGATCTTTTTCCTGCTTCGGAAGTGATGAGATAGGATGGTATCTGTGATCCGTCGGCAATGAGATCATCGTTGCCGTGAATGGTTTTGCGGATCATTTCAATATTGGTTTCATCGCTGCCAATATCTACAGGATGCAGATTGAGGTTCCATTCCTTTGCCAACTTTGAAGCATAAAAAAAGTCAGAAGTGGTTCCTTCATTTTTCAGGTCTTCCTGCTTTTTTCTTGCGGAATAATGAACGATGTCTCTGTTGTCCTTTATCAAATAAGCAATGATGGATGAGTCAACTCCGCCGGAGAAAAAAGTTCCGATCGGTACGTCAGCCATAAGCTGCATCCTGACTGTTTCTCCGAGCTTATCATAAAGAAATTGCCTTGCCTCCGGATAGGACATCCGGGCATACTCTTCATTTTTTTTTAATTTCCAGAATTCGTGAATGGAATATTTTTTTTCATCGAGTCTGTATTCAAGATAGTGCCCGGAAGGCAATCTTTTTATTCCGGCGAACAATGTTTCATTCTGTGGCACGTATTTAAAAACAAAATAATTCTGAAGCTGATCCTGATTCAGGTTCGGATCAACACCTGCTTTGAGAATTGATTTAATTTCAGAAGCAAAAATAAAAGCAGAAGGATCTGAATAATAGTACAGCGGTTTAATTCCTGCATGGTCTCTGATCAAAAAGATCTTTCTTTCTCTTGCGTCATAAATTGCAATACTGTAGTCACCCCTAAGGAGCTTTACAAAATCGATCCCAAGCTTATCATATAAATACAAAAGCACTTCGGTGTCTGTTGCGGATCGAAATTCATATCCCTTCAGGTATTGATCCTTCAGTGCCAGAAAATTATATATCTCACCATTAAAGATAATCGTTACGCGACCATCATGGGTACGCATGGGCTGACTTCCATTGGAGGAAAGATCAACAATACTTAGTCGCTGGTGGCCAAAAAATAATTTCCTTCCGGAAACTGCCTCCTCAAAATATCCGTTGCTATCAGGCCCGCGATGACGGATCTCGTGCATCATGGCTCTGCCATCCAGGTCTTCTTCTGCAAAATATCCAGTGATCCCGCACATAGCTATGCCTCCATTACTTTATTAAAAGCATTTCCCAGCCTTGACGCCATTTTATTTTCTGTAAAGCCATCTTCATATAAGTCCCTGCTTTTCTTTCCCAACTTCGTCCTAAGCTCTTTGTCCGCTAACAATTCCATCAGTCTGGCAGCAATTTCTTCCGGTGATCTATCCTTTACAATAAAGCCATTCTCTCCATGGCGAACTGATTCCACAATGGCTCCTTTATTGGTAGCAATAATTGGAAGTCCTGCAGCCATAGCCTCCACGATGACCCATGGGTGTCCTTCGGGTTCTCTTGGGGCAAAAATGAAAATATCTGCGTTGGCAAAGAAGGCAAATTTTCTTTCTCCGGATGCCGGGGGATTAAAATTAACAGGAAGTTTGTACTCTGACACCATTGAGCGAGATTGTTTTTCCGTATCATGTT
The DNA here is from genome assembly GCA_026391975.1 of Bacteroidota bacterium. Lineage (GTDB taxonomy): Bacteria > Bacteroidota > Bacteroidia > AKYH767-A > 2013-40CM-41-45 > JAPLDB01. The sequence continues at coordinate 4,747 of JAPLDB010000047.1, forward strand.
CAAGCCAGTCGCCGACAACCTCCAGGCTAAAATCCCTGAGCCCTTTATCGCAGACTATTTTGACTGCCAGCAGAACATCTTCAATACCTTTTGCACGAAACAAGTTTGCGAAATACAATATTTTAAGGCCTGCATCAGTTCTTGACGGGAAACTGAAATCTGCACCATTTGGTACTACAAAAATTTTGTCTTCTGAAAAGTAGTCTTGAAAAAGGTATTTCAAATTGTGTCCGAGTACAATGACGCCATTGCAGAGCACGATCATTTTTTTCACATACCACTTTGTAAGTGGAGAAGACTTTCCAAGCCATCCAAGGAAATTACTTCCACGGAGGTGAAGGAGCACTTTTCGACGAAAAATTTTGGCGATGAGGATATAGAGTGAATCCTTTATAAACGGTATTGTATCCTGGCTAAAGGGAATAAGGATCAGATCAGGCTTGCGGGTGGCAACTATCCTGATCATCTGCCAATACAGCGAGTAGCTTCTGAATATTTTTTTCAGGCTCCATCGGCCGATACCGCTTAGTTTTTCATTGACCTTTGTATTGAGGTGAATGAGTTCGAAACTTTCACGCAGAGAAGATTTCAGTAAAATCTCAGTGGCGATCGCCGGGCCCATATAGGGCGGGGGCAGCTTACCCAATATGAGCACTTTCTTCTTCGCCATGCCGGCAACTTATAAATAAAATTTCGTGAGGCAATCTGCTACGTAGTCCATTTGCTCCCTGGTGAGTTCAGGAAACATCGGAAGAGAAAGGATCTTTTTCTGATTCTGAGCAGTGACAGGAAAATCTTTTTCTGACTGACCAAGGTATTTGTATGCAGGAAGTAATGGCAAAGGTGTAGGATAATGGATGGCCGTTTCAATTCCTTTTTCCTTGAGGTATTTCTGCAATTCATCCCTTCTCTCCGCCTTTATCACATAAAGATGAAAAATATGGGTTGATCCTTTCCTGATCTTTGGTATTTCAATTCCCTTTATGGCAGCCAGTTTTTCATTCAGGTAAAGCGCATTCTTTAAACGCATTTCATTCCACTTTTTAATGTGCGGAAGTTTCACGCTTAGAATGGCAGCATGCATACCATCAAGTCGGCTGTTGATGCCTTCCATTTCATGCTGGTGTTTTATGAGGGCACCATGGTTGGAATACATGCGCACCTTGCGTGCCAGGTCATCATCATTTGTAATGACAGCGCCTGCGTCGCCATAGGCGCCAAGATTTTTCCCGGGGTAAAAACTAAATGTAGAAGCCAGTCCGAAGGTGCCGATCGTTTGTCCGTTGATCTCAGCAAAATGTGCCTGAGAACAATCTTCGATCATGATGAGCTTATGCTTTTCACAAATCGCTTTTACCTTATCGACTTCAGCCGGTTGACCGTACAAATGAACCGGTATAATTGCTTTTGTCCGCGGGGTAATTTTTTCCTCAATTTTAGAAACATCGATGCTGAAAAAATCAGGTTCAGTATCAATAAAAACCACGCGGGCACCAGCCTGGGTAATGGTTTCAGAGGTAGAGATCCAGCTGTTGGCAACGGTGATGACTTCGTCGCCTTCTCCGATACCAAGCATCTTTAAGAGAATATAAATTGCATCAGTTCCGTTGGCCACACCAATGCAATGTTTCACGCCATAAGCCGCAGCAAATTCCTTTTCAAATGCTGAAACATACTTCCCTTTGATGAATTCACTTTCTTCAATGACAGAAAAAATCGCATTGTCAATTTCTTTCTTGAGAGAATGGTATTGTGCGCGCAGGTCGACAAATGGCACCTGCATTTTTACGTTAAGGTCGATCATTGTTGAAGGTCTCTTATTTTTTTTGCGGGGTTGCCGGCATAAACTCCCGGTACTGTTATATCTTTTGTAACAACGCTTCCGGCTCCTATAACGACATGGTCGCAGATGGAAACAGGAAGAATGGTTGCATTGGTGCCGATAGAGACATGGTTGCCGATCTTAGTACTTCTCCAGAGTTCTTTTTTTCCTCCTGCAGGTCCGCCTTCAGCGAACAGGTCATTGATAAACATGACTCCATGGGAGATGAAACAGTTATTTCCGATCGTTACGAGTTCACAGATGAAAGCATGGCTCTGAATTCTGGTTTTGCTGCCAATGGTAACGCTCTTTTGAATTTCTACGAAAGGGCCGATGAAACAATCGTCTCCGATCGTACATTCATAAATGTTCGAAGGCTGAATAACCAATACATTTTTCCCAAAGGAAACATTCCTGATAGAAATATCCTTTATAACCGGGCTGTTCAACTCCATAAAATTTTGATACGCAGGAACGGGAAAATTGTTCAATTACGTGAAAGAAAAAAGCAAGGCGGATAATCTCTATTTATTCGCTGCCTCGTAAATTTTTTCGATGATCTGCGTAACCTTTAATCCGTCGAGGGCGCTTGTGGTAACAGCAGCGTTGTTGCTGAAGACATCAATCACATTTTCATAGATTTTGTCGTGATTGCTCATACTTCCCTGATAAAAGCCATAATCGTTTGCCTTTCCTGACTCCGGAAGGTCTTTGATCTCATACCCTTCAATATTCTGGTATTCAAGCACATTTAGGTATTGTCCACCCACTTTGATTGTGCCTTTTTCACCAAAAATGGTAATAGAGCCCTCCATGTTTTTCTTGTAGCTGTTCACTGTATAATTGATCGTTCCGATGGCGCCTGAATAAAATTCAAGAATGACGGCTCCTGTATCTTCAAACTCCACATTGTGTTTGTGCATGAAGTTACCTGTAAAGGCATGCACATTTTTTACATCACCAACGATCCAGTAAAGGAGATCGACGAAGTGGCTATACTGTGTAAAGAGTGTTCCACCGTCAAGTAATTTTTTCCCTTTCCAATCGCTATTGGAATAATATTCATCATTCCTGTTCCAGAAACAATTCAGCTGAACGCTTAATATTTTTCCAAGGCGGCCTTCATCCACGATCTCTTTCAGTTTTGCCAGTGGGGGATTAAAACGATTTTGTTTAATGACAAAAAGACGCTTGTTTGCTTTTTCTGCAGTCTGCATCATGCGTTCACAGTCGCGGGATGAAGTTGCCATTGGCTTTTCGCAAAGGACGCTGAAACCAGCATTGAGGGCTTTGATGCTGTGTTCGGCATGCAGGCCATTCGGACTGCAGACGCTGACGATATCAATATTTTTTACCGCAGCCAGCATTTCATCCACGGAATTAAAATAAGGGCAATTGTGTTTGTCGCCGAACATTTTTGCACGTTCCGGTTTTTTGTCACAAACGGCAACCAGTTGAGCAAGGTGTTCAATATGCTCAGCATGCCTTTCGGCGATTCGACCGCAACCGATGATGGCAAAACGTAAATTACTTTTCTCTTTCATATCCCAATTTTCCGGATGTAATCAGCAACCAAAATAAACCGTGAGTCATTTGCTGAATCCTGGCATCATCCTCAATGATTTAATATCAGTTCAACGGATATTTAAAGGATTGTTTCAAAATTTGTCCCTAACAAATGTAATTCTTTATTTTTTTCCTACAATTTCCATTTAAATACAGCAGAAAAGGGAAAAAATACTTTTTGGTTAATCCAATGCTCTTTCTAAGTTTGCTCAACACTTACCAAAACAAAACAATCCATGATTAGGAAACTCTTGCCAGTTCTTATTGTTCTCCTTTCTTTCTCAGCCACAACATTTTCTCAGTCTGATCCCGCACCTAAATTTACCTATAGTGGTTATGTAGATGCATACTACGCCTATTATACTGACAGTGTTGGCACAGGCAATTTCCAAAAATTCCCATCCATCTCTCCGCGCAGCAATCAGTTCGGCTTGAATACGGCTCAGCTTACCTTTCAATATGACGGGGAAAAAGTCCGGGGACTAGCGACTTTGCACTATGGAGACATCTCCCGGTGCACCTGGTCATCAACCTTTCCTTACCTAATGGAGGCACATGCTGGAGTGAGAATCTGCAGCAAGCTTTGGCTGGATGCAGGATTCTTCAGAACCCATGTCGGAGCCGAGGGATTGCTTCCGAAGGAAAATTACACGAGCTCTGTTTCCGTCCATACGTGGCATGAGCCCTATTTCGAAAGCGGTTTTCGATTGAATTATGCCGCTACTGAAAAACTGGCTATCAGTCTCTATCTGCTTAACGGATATAATATGTATGAGGACAACAACGAAAAGAAATCCTTCGGCGCACTTATTACCTATGCATTCACAGATAAATTCAGTCTTGGATACAGTAATTACACCGGAGATGATACACCGACGCAGCCTGACAGTGTTGAAGAAATTTCACACCTGCGCATTCACAATAGCTTGTTTCTGAATTACCAGTATCATAAACTTAAAATACAGATAGGGGGCGACTACTGTATGCAACAAAATTCAGGTATCGATCAAAATACAGGTGCCTCTGATTCCAGTTCAGCAAGCATGATGAGCGGCGTCATGAGTTTAAAATTACAGGCGACCAAAGTAGTAGCAGCTTATATCAGGGGAGAATATTTTAATGACCCTGATGGATTTATGGGTGGAATTATTGCTGACAAACAAAATAAATACACCGGATATAACCTCACCGGGGTAACCATCGGAGCCGAGTACAAGCCAACTGAAAACTCATACATACGAGTTGAAGCCCGACAGTTACAGATGGACAATAACCAGGAGATTTTTAACGCAAATGGCGAGCCGTCAAGCAGTCGCCTGGAAGTGCTGTTCAACCTCGGAATTTCTTTCTGACGATTCATTTTATATCAATCTAACCATGTCCGCTAACTGCGGGCTTAAACCAACTACAAATGTTCGATACAGGTACAACAGGGTTTATGTTGCTGGCTACAAGTTTAGTCATGCTGATGACACCGGGTCTTGCCTTCTTTTACGGAGGTCTTGCCGGAAAAAGAAACATTCTTGGAATTATGATGCAGAGTTTTGTTTCAATGGGGATCACCACCATCATGTGGTTCGCATGTGGTTACTCACTATGCTTCAGTGGAGATACCATGGGAGGCATTATTGGGAATCTGGACAAAGCATTTATGCAAGGTGTAGATCTCAACTCCCCTTTTGCGGGAAATACAAAACTTCCTGAGTTTGTCTTTATGGCTTACCAGATGATGTTTGCGATTATCACACCTGCACTCATTACAGGAGCGTTTGTAAACCGTGTTACATTTAAAGCCTATCTAATATTTTTAGTGCTTTGGCAATTGCTGGTTTATTATCCATTTGCACACATGGTTTGGGGTGGTGGATTGCTTGCACAGTGGGGCGTACTTGATTTTGCAGGTGGAATTGTGGTGCATGCCATTGCAGGATTTGCAGCGCTGGCCTCCGTAATTTATGTAGGGCATCGCAGGGATAAACAATCACCTCCCAACAGCATTCCATTGATTGCTATCGGAACAGGATTGTTGTGGTTCGGATGGTATGGATTCAATGCCGGCAGTGCGCTTGATGTAAACGCTGTTACAGGTCTTGCATTTTTAAATACAGATGTAGCTGCCTCTTTCGCTGCGATCACCTGGCTCATTATTGAATGGAGGGCGACGAAGAAACCAAAGTTTGTGGGATTGCTTACGGGAGCAGTTGCCGGTCTTGCCACCATTACACCTGCAGCAGGTTATGTTTCATTGCCATCGGCTGTAATCATTGGTATAGCGTCAGGGATCGTGTGTTATATGGCCGTGAATCTTAAAAATAAAATGGGATGGGATGATGCACTTGATGTATGGGGAGTACATGGAATTGGTGGATGTCTGGGAACAATCCTGCTTGGGGTATTTGCCTCGAAAGCAATGAACGGTGCAGGCGTAGATGGGTTGATGAGTGGTGGCACAACTTTCTTTATTCACCAGGTAATTGCCGTAATGGGAGCATGCATTTATGCTTATCTATTTACCTATGGGATGCTTATGCTCATCAATAAAATAACACGTGTAAAAGTATCTGAATCTGAAGAAGACGCAGGACTCGATCATTCGTTGCATGGGGAGAAGGCATATGATGAAGGCGCTTTGTAGGGAATCAGGTTCCGGAATTTAGTCAGGATAATTTTTTTCAAGCCTCCAGTTTTTTAAGTGGGCAGGTAGTGGCATAGATTTAGAGACTCCTCTCTTGCTCCCGATCCCGAAACTTCGGGACGGGACGAGATCGGACTGATATAACAGTTGGGCATTGATGGAGGAGAAAGAGTAAGTTTGCTTAGCGGGAGCAAACTTGCTCTTTCTCCTCCATTCATTATTCTATATCTGTCAGCCAAGCAAAAAAATCCGAAAAATTTTCCCGTATTTATATTCCAGAAGTAAATTTACATTTGCCTTATGCCTCAATACCCGAATAAAATAAAATCAAAACTTCCGCATGTGGGCACCACCATTTTCACAATTATGAGTGGACTGGCCAATGAAACAGGCGCCATTAATCTTAGCCAGGGCTTTCCGAATTTTCCGACATCAGAAAAACTTATTTCGCTAGTACATGAGCAGATGAAAAAAGGATTCAACCAGTATGCTCCAATGCAAGGCATTATGCCACTGCGGGAATTGCTTTGCGAAAAAGCATCTGCGCTTTACGGTGCGCTTTATTCACCTGATACAGAAATTACGATCACCAGCGGCGGCACGCAGGCGCTATACACAGCGATTGCATCAGTGATCAACAAAGGCGATGAAGTGATCATCATAGAACCTGCATATGACAGTTACATTCCTGCAATTGAAATGCATGGCGGAATTGTAAAATGCGCGCAGGTAAAAAGCCCTGATTTTAAAATTGACTGGAGTCAGGTGCGCGGATTGTTATCGCCGCGAACGAAGATGATCATGATCAACACGCCGCACAATCCGACGGGCAGTGTGATGACAGCATCGGACATGAAAGAACTTCAGGAGATCACAGAAGGAACAGACATTCTCATCATCAGCGATGAAGTATATGAGCACATCATTTTTGACGGGCTGAAGCATGAAAGTGTGATGCGTTATCCGAAGCTTGCAGAAAGAAGTTTTGTGATATTCTCTTTTGGAAAAACATATCATACTACAGGATGGAAACTCGGGTATTGCTTCGCGCCGGCCAATTTGATGGCTGAATTCAGAAAGGTGCACCAGTTCAATGTATTCAGTGCGAATACTCCGATACAATATGCGCTTGCGGAATACATCAAAAGCAGCAATGACTATCTGGAACTCACTGAATTTTACGCAGAGAAAAGAAATTTCTTCAATACCGCAGTGAAAGGATCACGCTTTACGCTGAAACCGGCTTCGGGATCATATTTCCAGCTGCTTGATTACAGCAACATCACCGATGAAAAAGACACAGACTTTGCGATCCGTATAACGCGGGAATATAAAGTGGCTTCGATTCCTGTTTCAGTTTTTTACCATCAACCACCTGATCAAAATGTGCTGCGGTTTTGCTTTGCGAAAACGAATGAGACGCTGGAGAAAGCGGCGGAGTGGCTGTGTAAGATTTAGGATAAAGCTGAAGAAAAGGAATAGTGAATATCGAACAAGGAATTCTGAATGATGAAGTTGAAATCCCAATGCTGTTCCCTTCATGATTCGATATTCAATATTCTTCTGTTCGATATTTAAAGGCTGCTATTCCTTCACCGCCACCGGTTCATGTGTATGCACATATCCCGTTAATGTGCGCATGGCGAACAACAAACTCAACAGCACCAGAAATGCGCCAGTCATAAAAGCAGCACCGGGAAAATAAACAGGCGCTTTTCCGCTGGTGAAGAAAGAAAACAAGTTGGTCATCAACGGAGGGCCAACGATGGAAGTAACACTGATCAGACTTGTGAGGGCGCCCTGCAATTCTCCCTGTTCGTTGGAAGGAACCTGCGATGAGATGATGGATTGCAATGCCGGTCCACAGATGCCGCCGAGGCAATAGGGAATAAGAAAAGCAAACATCATCCATCCCCTGCTTGCAAAAGCAAATAGCACCAAACCGATTCCATACAATGCCAATCCGAAATAGACGGAGCGCTTCTGCCCTATTTTCGGAATGATGATGCGGATCAATCCACCCTGCACGAGGGCGATCATAATGCCTACAAACCCCAGGGAATAACCGACCATGGCTTCATTCCACTTCATCACTTCCATGGTGAAAAATGACCAGGTGCTTTGCACTGAATGTGCTGCGATGTAAACGCACACAAATGAAATGACAAGTCCTGAAATGATGGGATAGCGCCGGAGTGCTGCCAGGGAGCCGACAGGATTTGCACGTTTCCAATCGAACTTTCTTCTGTTTTCCCTGCTGAGCGATTCAGGCAAGACAAAATATCCGTATAGAACGTTGACCAAGGAGAGTGCAGCCGCAGCAATGAATGGAATGCGCGAACCAAATTGTCCGAGCAAACCGCCGATGACAGGACCGATGATAAACCCCAGACCGAATGCTACGCCAATCAAACCAAAATTCTGCGCACGTTTTTCGGGCGGACTGATATCTGCAATGTAAGCCTGCCCGGTTGTAAAACTAGCACCGCAAATACCGGCAATGATGCGTCCCACAAAAAGCCATGCAAGGGATGGCGCCAAAGCAAGGAATAAGTAATCGACGCCAAGTCCGAAGAGAGAAATTAAAAGTATTGGTCTTCTTCCATAACGGTCGCTGAGGTTGCCGAGCACCGGGGAGAAAATAAACTGCATGATGGCATACGCGAACATCAGCCAGCCGCCATACTTTGCGGCTTCTGCAAAAGAACACTGCATCATTTCGCTTATGAGCTTCGGCATGACGGGAATAATAATTCCCAGGCCGATGACATCAATTAAAAGTGTAATGAAAATAAAACTGAGAGCAGCCTGTTTTTTATCAGCCATATGGGTACGAAAAACGAATGATTACGAATGTACGAAGCACGAATATGGTGCGAATAACGAAACGTTGCGAATCTACGAAGTACGAATCGTTACTAATGAAGGGATTGAGAATTACAAATTAACGTAGCTATTAGCAAATTCGCAATCTTTCGTTATTCGTACAACTTAATGGATTACGTTTATTCGTTGTGTGGATTGGAAATCTCCCGCATCCACTTTGATGAAATAAATTCCTGCCGACAATTTATTGAGATCAATTTCATAGCGCTTCATTCCATTAAAGGATGCATCATTAATTGAAGTGATACTGTTTCCAAGCAAGTCCAAAACATTTATCGAAACATTCTTTGTTTGGGATGCATTCACCTCCACAAAAGCTTTGCCTGATGCAGGGTTTGGAAAAACAGAAACATGATTCTCTGTATTTTTTGCTTCACCAATTCCAACGTTAATTCCATTGATATTGATGTTGTCGAGATAAAGATCATTTCCATAACCAGTTTTCGCAATGATGCGGATTTCAAGAGCAGAATGACCTGCATAAGAATCCAGATTTATAACATCATTTCTCCATTGTGAGGAAGTCGGAACAAAAATATTTGTTGTTAGCGGAGCGGTAGAAAGCAGAGCATCACCTTTTGCATACACGCGTGTGCCGGCTGCATCGCAGTCTGAGTACAAATCAACGATGAGGGAATCGTGGTAGGTTGTTGAGTATTGGGCGTAGGCAACATCAAAGGAAAGTGTAATCGGAGCAACCAGATTGGTGAAGTCAATATACCCTGAAATGATCTTGTCTTCCCCGGAATTGATTGAATACATTTGGGCTTGCGCTGATTGGGAAGAGGTTCCGAATCCGCCCACAGTCGTTGATCGAATCCAAAGTCCGCTTGAGTTCTCAAGTGTCCATCCCGGCGGAGGGAATGCAGCGTTAGAAAATCCCTCTGTGATCGGTGCCTGCACGACTGATGGATTTGAAAGAATACTGAAAGTTGAAGTACGGCTGTCGTTACCGGGATTCTGATCGACGAAAGTATTGGGATCAGAAGTGAATGCAGTAAACGTGTGTGCACCTCCTGTTAAATTAAATGAAGCCAGTGTAACATCAACGTGGCCAAGAGACGCAAGTGCGCCGTTCCATGTATAGGTTTGCTGGGACTGTGCATCGAGGTAATAGTGCAACACAAAAGAATGAAGCGTATCTACTCCGTAATTGTAGACCCTGATCACAGGAGTGAATGTTGTGTCGCAGGAATTTCCGGCAGGCGAAATGATTCCACCAACACCACAGTCCAGAGCCAACAAGGTTGAAACGGCGAGGTCAGTTTCCCAAATACCTCTGCCATAGGTAGCAGCGCGGAGTTTACTGGTTGGATAATAAATTTCAAGTTCATCAATGATAACATTCGGAAGGTTCGTATTGTATGGCAGCCAGTCATTCATGGTGCCGTCTTTCCAGAATACACCGAAGTCAGTACCGATGTAAAGGATATCAGTGCTGTTATCCTGGTATTCGATGCAGTTCACCGGAATGTTTGGAAGCGTTCCGGATACATTTACCCATGTTGTACCACCGTTATCTGTCTGATAAACTTTTTGTCCTGCGGCATATCCTGAGAAAGTCACCCAAGCAACATCAGGATTGACACTACTGATAGCAATACCAGTAATGGCAGCCTGCCCAACAGGCAGAGGGCCTGTGATGTCGGTCCATGAAGTGCCATTTGTTGTTCGGATAATGTTTCCAAAAGTTGCGGCATAAATTGTATTCGGCGCAGAATAAGAAACTTCAAGTGAATAAATTGCACCGGGTTGTGAAGGAGAAATCGTGCTCCAATTGTCGCCGGTGTCTGTTGATTTTTGAACAGCTGTAGAACCGAGGTACATGATGTTATTCGAGTTGCGGTCCATGATGATCGGAGAAGTCCAGTCACTGCCACTGGCAGACATTCCGGTAAAGGTATTTCCACCGTCAGTAGATTTTTGAAAGTACCCTCCCTGAGAAGAAACGAAAACAACGTTTTCATTGCCATAATCTACAAGACATTCTTCTCCATCGGCACCATTCACTCGGTATGAAGTGGCTCCATTCACGCGGTCAGTACCATTATCCTGTGCACCGGCATAAATGATTCCCGGGCTCTGATAAGAACAGGCAAGGCGGTAATACTGTTTAATGTCAAGGCCGCTGCTGAGATCAGTCCATGCACCTCCCTGGTTTGTTGATTTAAAAATTCCTCCGTCATTCATTGAATAAATCACCTGACTGCTTGCAGGACCAAACTGCAGGTCATGGTTATCGGCATGTGAATAGTTTGCATTGGGCCATCCACTCCAGTCGCTTACAGTTGTCCATGCGGTGCCGCCATTTGTACTTCGCGCCACGTTGAGACCTCCTGCAAATAATATATTTTCATCTATGGGAGAAACAGCGAGTACATAGTCATAGTAGCCATAAGGGCCGGCGGCGCCGTTTGGATCAGAACGGGTAATAAATGAAACACCAAGGTTATTTGAATAATAAAAACCTCCGCCTTCAGACCAGACAAAAACTGCATTTGGATTGGCAGGTGTTACAGCAATTGATGTCCGTCCTGTTGATGTAATCGTTGGCATTGGACTCCAGGTGGTTCCTCCGTTTACTGTTTTGTAAGTCCTGATGCTGTCTCCGCAATAAAGAGTTGTTGGTGTATTAGGACAAAACTCAATGTCATAATATTTTCCTGTAACCTGTTGTGTCCAGGTTGCGCCTGCATCACTGGTAATATAAATTCCGTTGTTGGTAGCAGCATACATCATACTGGTATTAGAAGGATTCATGATGAGTCGTTGAATGATGGTCACATTATTCTGTGTATAGTTTAATCCGGTTGGATTCCATGTAAGACCGCCATCAGTAGATTTCAAAAGTCCTGCACTGTATTGCCCGATGGTTTCATATTGCCAGTAGATACCATATTTATCCCCTGTTGCCAGATACATGATGCTTGTATTTGTCGGATCAATTACGATGTCAGATATACTGATTGAAGGCAACAAATCAGTATTTGTACCCCATGTTGCGCCACCATCTGTGGACTTCCACAAGCCTCCGCAAGCTGCACCAATCCAAAGTGTATTGCTATTGACAGGGTCAATTGTCAGGCAGTTTATCCTACCTGCACCACCTCCACCACCGGGAACCTGGGCCGGACCGATGAAAGTCCAGTTTGCAGTTGAGATATTGTTATGTCCGTTACCAAAACGACCGGAGTTCGCTGCTTCAAACTTTGGTTTATAGTTCAGGTATTCTTTATAAAGGACTTCGGGATTGAAAAAATTGCCTGAAGGAAATGTACGTTGCTTCATAAACGCTTCTGCGCGTTTGAACTGCTGGTATCCACCTTCTTCGGCATTCTCTTGCTCATTGAGCATATCAGGATCGCGGGAGTCCCAGTATTGATCAAATGATTTCGAAACATCGCCGAGTGTTGTTTTATGTCCTGCCGTAGAAAGGATGTTCGGATTCATGTAAGGTTGTGCACTGGCAGCAAAGAAAAGTGTCAAAAATGACGAGAGAAGAATTAATCCACCTACGCTAAAGCTCCGATGGATGAAAGAAATTTTTTTCACAGGAATGATAATTTTGTGGTTGAGGGAAATTGGAAATAATGGCGTTGAAAAAATTGATTGATAAAGGTAGGAAATGTTTTTGGAATGGGGAAGAGATGTGAGATGTGAGATGTGAGTATTGAGATATGAGATATGAGATATGAGACGTCGAGTTGAGTAGACAATAGACAAGAACCAAGAGACAAGAATCACGAGGAGAAAAATCCGGAAATCGGTCGCTAATAACGGGAATAGAAGGTTGTTTCTAATTAATAGAAATCTCATCGACAAAAATCCATGAATCGCCACCGGCGCCGAGGTGCCATTCGGGAAGTTTACCATAATTGATGGCTCTCACTTTCACATAGCGTGCATCTACAGGACGAAGCAGCATGGTTTTGAAATTTTTTATCTGGACTTTTTCGTCACGGTCGCTGATGTTATTGCCGAGGTTGGTATTGTCAGAAAAAACAACACCGTCTTTTGAAAAACTGAATTCTACTTTTTTAGGAAGCATGACCCATGCTCCAATATCCTGAAGGAATCCTGCGGAAAAACTTCCGACCCGTTGCTCACTTCCAAGGTCAATGATGCATTCAAAATCCTGGCCCTGGTAACCCTGCCAGTAACCCTTGCGCCAGTTCACATCACCGCGAATACCATCGATCAAAGCTTCATCTCCTCCGGCTGTGTACTGATGGTCGTAAGTTGAATTGAGTTTTATCTTCCAGTCGGGGTGTTGCATCTTTTTTATCTGCGCAGTTGCAATTTTACTTTGCTGATTTCTATCGTTTATGGCCATTGCCTTTACCGTTGTAGTAGCATCAATTGTTATCATGGAACCAGGAATAAATACCGAAGACTCGAAATTCGGAGATGAGCCATCGAGAGAATAGTAGATTTTATCTTTGGGGGATAAAGACAAAAAATCAATTTCGGTTTTATCTCTGAATGATTGCCCTGTTGAATGAATCACGGGTACTGCCACAATTTGTGTATCGAGTTTATAACCATTGTAAGTAGATGCCTTCACTGAAGATGCATCATCCGGCATATTTTTTTTCATTACAAAATCCAGTTCCTTGCCATTTGCGATTTCACCATGGAAGACATAAGCTAAACCACGAGGCTTTCCATTTATCACAAATGATTTTGCATACATATTTTCACCTATGCTGCCTTTTCGTTTGATCAAAAATTGTTTTCCGTTTTCAAGGTTGATTTTTATGTCAGCAAACAGCGGAACACCGAGGGCATAATCAGTATCACCGGGGCAGGGCTGGTATATTCCCATAGCACTCATTACATACCAGGCGCTCATTTGTCCGCAATCTTCATTGCCGATGAGTCCATCAGGCGCTGCATGGTAAAATCCTGAAAGAATCTGTTTTACCCGTTGCTGTGTTTTCCAGGAATTCCATGTGTGGTTATACAGGTAAGCCATGTGGTGACTAGGCTCATTCCCGTGGGCGTATTGACCGATCATACCTGTGATATCGGATTGGTCTCTACCAGTGGTTTTACTTTCTGCGGTGAACAATTCATCCAACTTGCTTTCGAACTTATCTATTCCACCAAGGCGATGCACCAGTTCTTCTGTTTCCTGCGGAACAAAAAATGTATATTGCCATGCATTGGCTTCGGTGTAATTGTTATTCACTTCACGCGCGTCAAAGGGCTCATACCAGCCACCGTTTTTCCTGGGGCGGATAAATCCTGTCACAGGATCGAAGAGATTTTTCCAGTTCTGTGAACGCTCTAAATAGGTCTGATAATCTTTTTCCTTGTGAAGCAATTTTGCCATCTGTGCAATACACCAGTCATCATAAGCGTATTCCAGCGTACGGCTCACGTTTTCTCCGTCGTCATCAGTCTCGATCATTCCTTTGTCCATGTATGCGCCAAGTCCGTAGCGGTTTCTGCTCTCTGCACTTTTCTTCATTGCTTCCAATGCTTTTTCCATATCAAAGTCAGTGATGCCTTTCATTGCAGCATCGGCGATCACACTTACAGAATGATATCCTATCATGCATTCTGTTTCGTTGGATGAGAGTTCCCATACAGGCAGCAAACCACCCTGGTCATATTGTGCCAAAAATGTTTTGATGAAATCAAGTGTTCGTTTGCGGTCTATGATCGTCATGAGGGGATGATAAGCCCTGAATGTATCCCACAAAGAAAAGACAGTGTAGTAATTGAATCCTTCTGCGGTGTGGATTTTGAAATCGCGGCCACGGTAACGTCCGTCCACATCATTGTAAATATTGGGCTGAATGAAGCAATGGTATAAGGCAGTATAAAATATTTTCAGATTGTCTTTTGCCATAGCCTGAGCTGTTGGAGAATCATTGGTGCCTCCGGTGACATCAATTTTGCTTAGCTCCGCATTCCAGGTAGCTTTAGCATTAGCTTTCACTTTTTCAAAATTCCAGTCGGGCATTTCAGCAAGCATATTTTTCCGCGCGCCTTCAATATCAACACCTGAAATTGAAACTTTGGCAAGAAGCATTTCTCCCGGTTGCAGGTCAAAACGGAATAATGCTTTTATCTTTCCAAAGTATTCATTGCGAAAACGAATGACATCTTTTTTCATTGAATCAGAAAGCATCTTTGAGTCGATGAAAGGTTTTGCAAATTCAATGCGGAAATAAACAACCTGATCTTTTGCCCATGCCTGTGATCTTCTGAAACCCTCAATTGTTTTCTTGTCTACAATTTTGAGATAACCATCGAGTACCTTATCGCGATGGATCAGATCGAGTAACACTGCCGGGTCAGCTCCATTCGGAAAAGAATATTTGTGCATTCCGCATCTGGTAGTTGCGGTCAGCTCAGCGCTGATGCCGTTGTCGAGCTTAACTGAATAAAATCCTGCTTCTGCCTTTTCATTTTCGTGATTGAATTTTGCCGAAAATTTTTTCTGCATTGATACAGAGTCAATCACCGGCATCATTAAAATATCTCCGTAGTCACTACACCCTGTGCCGCTGAGGTGGGTATGAGAAAAACCAAACATCATGGAGTCGCTGTAGTGGTAACCTCCGCAGCCGTCCCAACTGCCATCATCGCGGGTATCAGGGCTGAGCTGAACCATTCCGAACGGAGTCGTTGCTCCCGGGAAAGTATGACCGTGACCACCGGTACCGATGAAAGGGTCGACGTACGTTGTGAAGTCCTTTTGTTGAGCAAAACCAGAAGTCGAAAGGAAGAAAAATGTAATATGAAATATGCAATATGTAATCGTGCGATTCCGTTTGGTTATCATGGCTGCAAAGGTTGGGAGAATAAAAGTGCGGGAAAAAAGTGAGGAATCAAAATATCTCCTACCTCCTCTCAGGTCAGCCTGCCCTTTTCCCTATTTATGAATGCTTTTCCCTATCATATATAATAAAATCAGTATCCGGAATTCCTTCCGTAAATCCCAATTGCCGGAACATCATGATCAATTGTCCGCGGTGAAACGAACTGTGGTTTATGACATGGGTAAGAATAGCACTTACTTCCTGGGTATATGATTCTCCACTGAGGGCGGAGAAAGAAATATTTTCTTCAAAGAAAACCTCAGGGCTATTTGAAACGGTATCAAGCAGCTGATTCGTGTTTTCTATAAATTTTTTCAAACCTTCCAAAGCGCTGCCTGTAAATGTTTTACTGGGAAAATTTTTCAATGAAACACCGCGCAACCGCTCCAGCCAGATCAACTCTGCATCCCAGATATGGAAAATGGTTTTATTAACCGAAGGAAAACTACTTACAATTTCCTTGTCAAGAAGATCTGCATTGATGTTTAAGGTAATAAAATCAAAGATTTTATTATTCGCCCAGGCATTGAAGGTAGCAAGGTCGACAAAGTGGTTTCGAGTCATAAGATTATTATCTGCCACGAATGTAAAAATCATTTTGTTACCTTCATTCTTATGTAATTTATTAGTTGCCTCCTGCCTATTTCCTCCCGATAGCTATCGGGATGCTTACTTTCTCTACTTTTATCGCGCGTGAAAAAAACAAAGGCACTTTTCTTACTATTTCAGTTTGTATCGGTTTTTGCCTTTGCTCAAACACTAAAAATAACAGGAAGGATCATTGATGGTGAAACGCGGGAGGTCATCCCTTTTTCGAATGTAATCCTGAAATCCACCCTAACCGGAACAATGGCAGATAGTGCAGGTAATTTCAGACTGACGATTGCAGGGAGGCGAGATACCCTGGTTGTTTCTGCTCTTGGATACATTGATGACACCATCGCTGTTTCTCCACTCACGGACCAACTTCTTACGATCCCGCTTGAGCCAAATGCATTTCACCTCACAGAAGTCACAGTCAAGATGGGGGAAAATCCGGCCTTTGAAATTTTAAGACGGGTGATTGCAAATAAACCAATCAACAATCCGGATGAAAAAGAATCTTATGAATATGAAGTTTACCACAAAGTTGAATTTGACCTGAACAACTTCACTGACAAAATAAAGCGGAATATTTTTCTGCGTTCCTTCAGTTTCATTTTTGACAACACCGATACGACCTCCGACAGTATTCCTTACCTGCCAATACTCTTCAATGAATCACTGAGTGATTTTTATTACAGAAAAAATCCTCCCAGCTTAAAAGAAGTAGTGAAAGGCCGCCGCGCTGTGGGGTTGAAAGGTCCGAAGATCGTTCAGTTTGCTCAGGACATGTACCTGACTCCGAATATTTACAATGACTATGTCCTCATCCTCGATAAAAATTTCCCAAGTCCGCTGAGTGACAATTACAAATCGAATTACAAATTCATGTTACTGGACAGTCTGCAGTTCAAAGGAAGTCGCTGTTATCACATCAGTTTTCATCCTAAGATAAAAGCAGATGTTGCATTTACAGGTGATATGTACATTGATGATTTAACCTATGCAGTAAAACAAATAGACCTGTCATTCAGCATAGCTGCCAATGTAAATTTTGTGCGCAACTACTGGATCAGACAGGAATACGGTATTGTGGATGGGAGTCATAACATGATGACGAAAAGCCGGGTGATCGCAGACTTCACTGTTGCTGAAAATTCAAAAGAGATGACAGGATTTTTCGGAAGAAAAACTTCTGACTACAGGAATTACAAGGTGAACCAGCCCCATGAAGATAAATTTTACGCAGGACATGACAGGGTTACGTTCAATGACAGTGCAGCGACCCGTACTGAAACATACTGGAATGATGCACGGGGCGATTCACTTACAAAGCAGGAACAGGGAGTTTTCGACATGATAGACACGCTTGAGAAAGTTCCAAAATTTGTGTTGCTGAAAAATTCAGTAAACGCATTCACCACAGGGTGGATACCTTTTGGTCAGCTTGATCTTGGTGACTTCTATTCATTTTACAGTTACAATAAAGTGGAAGAACACCGTATAAAGTTCGGCCTGCGTGGGCGGCATCTTGCCAATGAAAAAGTAGATTTTAAAACCTACCTCGCTTATGGTCTTGGCGACAAACGCACGAAATACCTAGCGGAAGCGTCATATATACTAAGCAGGCATCAGAGCAAGCGGAATACAATTGGCGGCAGCATCCGGTATGATGCAGTGCAACCCGGAAGAAGTTCGAACATCCTTCAACTGGACAATGTATTTACTTCATTCATCAGCACAGCACCATTGGAATTCAGAAGTCTGGTGAAAGAAACAGGTGGCTGGTTCGAGCGGCAGTGGTTCACGGGATTTTCAACACGCATAGGTGTAAAGGAATCTGAATGGAAACCTTTTGGGGATTATCATTATCGGGCATTGAATGAACTTTCCTCGCCTGACACGATTCAGCATTTCACTTTATCAGGAATTGAATTCTCTGCACGTTTCGCATTTGGGGAAAGAAACCTTTCTGCAAAATTTGGCGAAGGCACAGAAGGATTATTTTTCCCAAAGTATCCTGTCATCAGTTTCAATTATTTTCATGGGATGAAAGATTTTTTAAACGGAACATTCTCCACAGAAAAAATAAAGCTTCGCATAGAAGAAAAGTTGCGGATGCGCAAACTGGGTTATATGCTCGTAAGAGTTGAAGGAGGGAAAACAACTGGAACTTTACCCTGGGTATTCCTCGAAACGCCAATAGCAAATCAACTTGTGCTGAATGATGAGACAGCATTTAACCTGATGAACTACATGGAATTTGTAAGCGACCAATATGCTAGCGGAATGATCGAGCAGCATTTTGAAGGGTTGCTGTTCAACCGCATTCCATTGATAAAAAAATTGAAGTGGCGCGAATTTATATTTGCAAAAATGTATGCCGGAACATTATCCGATGCGAACAACCAAGGCAAATATTTATTTCCTGAAGCTGTAGGGCAACTCAATGAACCCTATGTTGAAGTGGGATTTGGCATTGAGAATATTTTCAAGATCTCCAGGGTTGATTTTACATGGAGGTTGAACTACACTGACAAGCCCGACGTTTATTACTTCATCGCCAAGCCGTCTTTTCAGTTTAAGTTTTAAGCTGCTTTCTACTTCTTAACAGGAATAGGAAAACCGCGGCTTTTCATCAATGCATCGCTGTTCGGTTCACGACCACGGAATGCTTTATAGCCCTCTGCTTCATCAACAGTTCCGCCAACGCTGAATACATGATCCACAAGTCTCTTTGCAACAGCTTTGTCATAAGGACCTCCGGCTTCTGTAAATGCTGAATATGCATCAGCACTCAGCACGTCTGACCACAAATAACTGTAGTAGCCGGCAGAATATCCGTCATCAGAAAAAATGTGTCCGAACTGCGGAAGGCGGTGTCGCATCACAATTTCTGAAGGCATGCCGATTGATTCAAGTGTTGCGCGTTCGAATGAATCCGGGTTGATCTTGACATTTCCGGCCAGGTGAATCTTCATGTCAACCAATGCGCTGGCAACTGCTTCCACAGTTTCAAATCCTTTATTAAATTTTGATGAGTTGTGGATCTTATCAATAAGCGCCTGTGGCAGGGGCTCTCCTGTTTTATAATGCAATGCAAATTTATTCAGCACTTCAGGAGTGGTAAGCCACCGCTGAAGTAGCTGTGAAGGAAACTCGACATAGTCGGTTGCCACATTCGTTCCTGACAAAGTAGGATATGTCACCCTTGAACTCAATCCATGCAATGCATGACCGAATTCATGAAACAAGGTTGTTGCATCATCAAATGAAATGAGCACAGGCTCTCCATCTTTTCCTTTGATAAAGTTACAATTGTTGGAAACGATGGTTGTGATGTTTCCATTCAGTTTTTCCTGGTCGCGGTATGCATTCATCCATGCGCCGGAGCGTTTGCCCTTGCGTGCATAGGGATCAAAATACCACATGCCTATCAGTTCACCGGACGTTTTATCCGTTACTTTAAAAACCCTGATATCCGGATGATAGACCGGCGCATCACTCACCTGGGTAAATTGCATATTGAATAATTCGCCCGCTACATAAAACATACCTTCACGTAACTTCTCAAGTTGCATGTATTGTTTTACTTCTTCCTGGTTGATGTCGTATTTTTCTTTCCTGACTTTCTCAGCATAGTAGCGGTAATCCCATGCTTCAATTTTTATTTTGGCACCTTCCTTATCGGCAAGTTTTTGCATATCGCTGACCTCTTCTTTTACTTTTAAAACAGCCGGTGTCCAGACAGACTCAAGTAATGCCATTGCATTCTCAGGAGTCTTAGCCATTTTATCAGCAAGGCGCCAGTGTGCATGGGTTGGATATCCAAGCAACAATGCACGTTGTGCACGCAATTGTAATATTTCTGTGATGGTTGCATTGTTGTCATTTGCATCTCCGTTGTCGCCACGATTGATGAACATCCTCCACGCTTTTTCACGCATGTCTCTGTTATTGCAATAAGTTATGAAAGGGGCAACTGATGATCGCGTATTTGAAATCGCCCATGAATCCTTTTTGCCTTTTGCAGCAGCAGCGTCCTTTGCAGCAGCTTTAAAATCATCCGGCAAACCATCAAGGTCTTTCTCATTTGTTATTTCTAAAAACTTATCACCTTCATCAGCAAGCTGGTGTTTGCTGAATGTTGTAAATAATCCTGCAAGTTTTTTGTTGATGTCAGCCACTTTTGCTTTGCTGTCAGCATCCAGCTTGGCTCCGGCCAAAACAAAACTTTTGTAATAGCGTTCAAGTAATCTCTGTTGTTCAGGGTTCAGGTTCTTTTTTGCAGAATCATTATAAACCGTTTCGATTTTTTTAAACAAGGCAGTATTCTGAATTATCGAATCACTGAATGCCGCCAGTCTCGGCTCCATTTCCTCCTGAATGGAATCCATTTGAGGTGTGCTGAGATTGCTTTTCCAGATGCCATACAAAGCAATGACGCGTTTGAGTGTTGTTCCTGTTTTCTCGAGCCCTTCAATTGTATTCTGAAATGAAGGTGTCTCTTTGTTATCAACCAGTTTTGCGATCTCTTCCCGGTTTTCACCCATAGCAGCCTCCAGCGCCGGCTTAAATTCATCAGCTTTTACTTTATCAAACGGCGGAACACCATTGTAAGGCCCCTCCCATTTTTGAAGCAGGGAATTTGAAGATAATCCTGAATTTTTCTTTGTGTTATTTCCGGTGCATTGAGTCATCAATGAAATAACAGCAATAAGCATTGAATAAAATGCGAGTTTCTTAATCATAAGATGGGTTGAAATATGGGTATTATTTAAGGGGGCCAAATATACATTAATCATCCGTCTGAAATAAAATCCTTATTCGCTGCGATTTCTTAATTTTGCTCCGAATGACCCATTTTTTTCTAAATACACTCATCATCATCGCCAGTTTCTGCACAATGGAAGCGGTTGCATGGCTGAGTCATAAATTCCTGATGCATGGACTGATGTGGAAAGTTCACGAAGACCACCATATCAGTTCGCCCCATAAATTACAGCGCAACGATTCTTTCTTTCTGATCTTCGCCATTCCAAGCTGGCTGTTTATCATGTTTGGCGTGATGGACGGTTGTGACTATAAATTGTTTATAGGAATCGGAATCACTTTGTATGGATTCGCATATTTTTTCGTGCATGAAGTCGTTATTCACCAGCGCCTCAGGTTTTTCACACGAACTAATAATCCTTACCTGCTTGCCTTAAGAAAAGCACACAAAGCGCATCACAAGCATATGGGAAAAGAAGACGGAGAATGTTTCGGAATGTTGCTGGTGCCTAGGAAATACTTCCGCCTCACCCCCGGTCCCCTCTCCCAAGGAGAGGGGGGGGAAGTTCCCTACTTAGAGTCGAATTCTCTACTCAAAGGCAGCAATGCCGGTAACATCCATTCCTGTGATCAGCAGGTGAATGTCATGCGTACCTTCATAAGTGATCACACTTTCAAGGTTCATCATGTGGCGCATGATCGGGAATTCTCCTGTAATGCCCATGCCACCATGTATCTGTCTTGCTTCGCGGGCAATCTGCAGAGCCATGTTCACATTATTGCGTTTCGCCATACTGATCTGCGCCGGTGTTGCGCGACCTTCATTTTTCAAAACCCCTAACCTCCAGGTAAGCAATTGTGCTTTGGTGATCTCAGTGATCATCTCAGCAAGTTTTTTCTGCTGCAACTGAAAACCTCCGATTGGTTTGCCAAACTGGATACGTTCTTTTGAATAACGCAAAGCAGAATCATAACAATCCATGGCTGCGCCGATAACACCCCAGCTGATTCCATAACGTGCGGAATTCAGGCATCCCAGCGGACCTTTCAAGCCCTTCACATTTGGTAAAATATTTTCCTTCGGAACAATGACGTTGTCAAAAACCAATTCTCCTGTTGCACTTGCACGCAACGACCATTTGCCATGGGTTTCAGGTGTAGAAAAACCTTTCATGCCCCGTTCTACGATCATTCCACGGATAATACCCTGCTCATCTTTGGCCCAAACAACAGCGATGTCGGCAAAAGGTGCATTGCTGATCCACATCTTTGCACCATTCAGAATAAAATGGTCGCCTTTGTCTTTGATGTTGCTCACCATTCCGTTCGGATTGGAGCCATGATCTGGTTCTGTGAGGCCGAAACAACCCATCATCTCTCCGCTTGCCAGCTTAGGTAAATATTTTTTACGCTGCTCTTCACTGCCATAAGTATAAATAGGATACATCACCAGCGAACTCTGAACGGAAGCGGTTGAACGCAATCCGCTGTCGCCACGCTCAAGTTCCTGCATGATGAGTCCATAAGCGATCTGGTCCAGTCCTCCCCCACCATATTCCTCCGGAATGTAAGGCCCGAAAGCGCCAATCTCAGCAAGTCCTTTGATCCATTGCTTCGGAAACTCAGCCTTCTGGCAGGCATCCTCTACAATGGGCGACACTTCCTTTTTCACCCAATCCCGCACACTGCTGCGGATCAGTTTGTGCTCTTCTGTGAGCAATTCATCCATTAAGTAATAATCGTGTCCCTGGAATCGGTCGGTAGCCATAAAAGTCAAAAGTTAGAAGTCAGAAGTTAGAAGTAATAAATTAATAGTTTGGAGTTTACGGGTTTGGCGTTCGGTTCAAAAAGCGATGGTTGACAACCTCAAACTTAGAACCACAAACTTCAAACTCCTTTCTGGCCGGCAAAAGTATAAAAATAGATGATTGTAGTGGTTGTTCCTTTTGAATTTCCCACACCTGAATCAAAATTCCAATTTGCTCAGACAAAAGACAATTCGCGCATCATTCATTGTGCATTGCAAATTAGTTTCTGTTCTTTGTTTCATGTTAAAAGACAAGAATCTTATTTCCTGTTTAGCCTTCGCTTTACTTGGAATAGTTTTATCCATTGTCTTTTTCAGCAGCCCAATTCACGATTTTGGGAATTACTATTTCGGAAGCAAGTTTGCATTGCAGGGCGTGAATATCCGTGACATTTATGAGCCCTATAAATTCAACCTGCTGATTCGGAATCTTCCGGGCTTTCAGGATCTTAAGTTCCTGTACAACTACGCTGTGGTGCCACCTTTTACGCTGCTATGCTACCTACCGTTTACAGTGACCGACGTTTATACATCCAAACTACTATTCAATATCATATCAGTTCTGGGTTTTAGCTTCTCCCTGTTCAGGTTACTCAGGCACCTGAAAATTGTCTCCCCATTGGTATTGCTGCTGCCGTTGCTGCTTTTCATTCCATTTAGAAACAACATACTTTTCGGCCAGACTTATCTTCTCTTAACCGCATTTCTAATGACCGGTTTTGTCGCTGAGGAGAAAAACAAAAACACCATGGCAGCAATCTTTTATGCACTGACCATTGCGTTGAAAATTTCTCCAGCAATACTCCTTCTTTATATGCTTGCAAGGAAAAATTATAAAGCCTTTTCGGTGACAATTCTCTTTTCATCGATTTTTTTTCTTTCCTCAGTTTATTTCACCGGATGGGAATTTATGAAGCAGTACTTTTTGGAGTTTATACCGCGTATGTCCACCAATGAAATTAACAACCCCTGGGCAACAACGTATCAGTCGATAACAGTTTTGCTTAGGAACCTCTTCATTCATGACCAACTTCTTAATCCGACGGCAATGTTTAGTTCAGCTCACAATGACTATCGGTTTACATATTCCATTTTGTGTGGTCTTAGCACAGGAG